>NZ_JAPVZW010000002.1:0-352021 GCF_041432595.1 Streptococcus sp. 27098_8_86 | reverse complement strand
ACACCCGAATCCCAGTCGGCATTCGTAAAAAGGCAGTTGCCTTTGCGGGAGGTATGGGAACCATGCCTACCTTCAGCGTTGAGAGTAAGACTCTACGTGATGTGATGCACTTCTCAAGTAAACATGCGGATGATGTGGTGAGAGTGGCAGAGAAGCCCTTTGATAAAGAGCGGATTCTTGAAAATCTTAGGCAAAGTCGACTTGCACGGGAAAGTTCGAAGTTTGATGACTATCTTCGCAGAGAGTATGAAGCTAAGGGACACTATTTCCCAGAACGTGTTGAAATGCCAAATGGCAAGCGTGCTTATCTATCGGCAGATGATGGTTTCGATGGAAGAAAAATTCCTGTCAGATCACGAAGTTATGTGGATAGTGAGGGACATATTAAATGGCCACCGGAAGAAACCCAAGGTTTTGTGACAGATCATCTAGGAAGCCGATAACCTCCCCTGCTAATATACATACGGGGCAGATTATTGATAGATTTGGTCCTTCAGGGGGGACGTATGTTAGTCCGGTTGAAGATGGAAAAATTATAGCTTTTAATAAACGCGGATTACCTTATCCAGAGGGATATCAAGACTATCATCAATATGAAGTAGTTAAAGATATAAATCTTAAAAATCTTGAAGAAGGTTTTCTTTCTATGTCTGATGTGGATCAAGAAAAACTTTCTATTATAATGCAAAAACGAGGGATATCGTTTTCAGATTTAGCTACTCCTGCAAAAGGTGAAATTGCAAAAGTTTTTGGAGCTGGTGGTGGAACGCAGATTAAACTTGGAACATCTGTTAGCTGGTACGAAAAAATGGGACTATTAAAGGAGATAAAATAAATGGATAAATTGATGCATGAAAAAAAAATAATTCAACAGAAAATTGAAGAGTTGAATTATACTACGCTAAGAGTCTCCGTATTTAATGGCAGGAATAAAGGGAGAGAAGATTGGCAAACGCGAATAGAATATGATGAGGGGGAAAAAGTATACTTAGTTTATTCTTTAGGAGATAGAGCAAGTATTATAGGAAAGATTAGAACATTTGGAAATTTTGAAGAAGCAGAGCAATGCTTATTTGAGATATTGGATTTAACTGTAAAATATAACAGGTTGCAAGTGATGACTAACGAGGAACCAGAATATCCTTCTCCTTTGTGGGACAAATCATAATGATAAATTTAGAAAAGCAACGCAGTGAAATTTGATTTGAATTTTACCGAGCTCTCCCATCAACAAGTATCGACTTCCTTTATGCGTAGTGAGGATATCAAGATTATCATAAATAAGAGAGGATTCAATAAACTCATCGAGTTTTTGTTGTTAGATGCCTTGCTAAATATTATTATGACTGAAACTCTGTACAACAATTTAAAAATAAATGGTACTTATCTCTTGCTTGTAAAAGCCTGTATTGCTTTGGTGATGGCTCGTTTATCTATTTGCCCATACCCCAGTAAATCATTAAGGTGTTACTCTTATAATTTACTAAAATCAATTGATTTAATAAGCAATGGCCATCAATAGTCCTTTTAGAAATCGTTTCGGAGTATCTAATTAAAGTGCTAAAAGAAATGCAGCATTTCAGAGTATTGGTTTGTCCTATCAAGACATGTTGAGTGTGTAGGATTGCTTGTACGAGCTGATTAAACAAGGATGTAGTTAGTGAAAGTCCTAAAGTAAGGAGTTTAAACATGAAATTTCATGAATTTGGTGATAAGAATTTGCCTTCTATCTTACTGATACATGGCGGTGGCAGTTCTTGGTGGAATTATCTTCGTCAAGCACGAATCTTGTCAGAAGAATACCGTGTTATTCTACCAACTTTGAATGGCCACGGCGAGGAATATCAACTTGATTATGTTTCTACTGAAGATTCTGCTTTGGAAATTCTAGACTATATCAAAGCAAACTGTGGTGGGAAATTGTTTGCAATCGGTGGTGTTTCACTTGGTGGTCAAATTGCCATGGAGCTTTTGTCTTTAGACAGCGAAATTGCTGAGAAGGCCTTCATAGACGGAAGTCTCTGTATTCCTCAACCAAGGTTAGCTAAAATCAACATCTTTCTAGTATCACTATTTGGTAAACTTATGTTCAGTAAATTCTCTTGTAAACTCCAGTTAAGCATGATGAACAAACTCTATCCTAAACTGGCTTATCCAGAGGAAATAAAAGCTTATTATTTGGAGGATCTGCCAAGGACGCCTGTCAAAACAATGGTGACCATTTACAAAAACTATATGGGGCGTTACAAGCTGAAAGATATGATTTCTGCTAGCAAAGCTCAGGTTTTGTATATCTATGGTGAAAAAGAATTAAACTGTGTGAAAGAATCGGCGAAATTATTTCAGCAGCTACATCCAAATACGATTTTGTATGAAGCAAAGGGATATAATCACGGTTATTTATCATCTTACCTACATCAGGAGTGGATTGATTTAGTTGAGCCGTTTTTAAAGAGCAATCAACGTTGAGGCGGTATCACTGCTTGTACGAGCTTAGAAAAAATATTGACGAAAAAGCCTTGATGTCAAGGATTTTTTTGTATCCTTAAAAAGGTAATTTTATAATTGACAATTTGTCAGTAGAGTAGTATAATTTGTAATCAGGAGGAATATAATGCGAGATGTAAAAGATCCAGAAATTCGACGGGCTGAGATTATGGACGCTGCTATGCTCCTCTTTATGGAGAAAGGATATGCGAACACAACAACTCAGGATATAGTCGATAAGGTAAATATATCACGAGGTTTGTTATACTATCACTTTAAGAACAAAGAAGATATTCTGTATTGTCTTGTGGAACGTTATTCAGAGAAATTATTGAGAGATATTCATGTGATTGTCAATGATGACAACAAAACTGCTATTGAAAAAATAAGAGCCTTTATAGATGCCACAATAATCTCTACAGATAACGTTTCAGCGGAAGGAACTGAGTTACAAAAGACGGTTGATCTTGAAGAAAATCGTTATATGTTAGATAAGTTATCTCATAAGCTCATTGAAAAACTGACTATATATTTTGAGAAGATAATAAATCAAGGCATCTCAGAAAAAGTATTTTCTGTAAAATATCCATCAGAAACATCTGAATTTCTGATGACAGCCTATGTTTTTGTTTCAAATAACATAGGTATAATAACTTCAAAGAAAGAACCTGTCAAAGATTACTTGAATGCATTTAAGATAATGTTGGAACAAAATCTAAATACAAAAGGACTCTTTAGCAATTAAAAAAGATAGAATGTTTGTAGAGAGAACTATGTACCGATAGCTATATCAAAATAAGCTATCGGTATTATTTCAAAACAAGACTGACAAATTGTCAATGGAGATGAAAATATGTTAGATATAAAGAATTTTAGTAAAAGTTATGGGGATAAGAAGGTTGTGGATAACCTATCTATTTCAGTACAATCTGGAGATATTTATGGTTTTATTGGAGCAAATGGTGCGGGAAAAACGTCAACAATAAAGGCAGTTGTCGGTATCCATGATTTTGAAGATGGAAGTATAATTATCAACGGTCATTCTATTAAAGAAGAATCTGTTATTTGTAAGAAAATGATGGCGTATATCCCAGATAATCCAGATTTGTATGAACATATGACAGGATTTCAATATATTAATTTCATTGCTGACTTGTTTGAAATTCCTACAGAAATACGCAGGGAGAGAATCCAAAAATACGGTGATTTATTTGATATGACTGAGCATCTTTCGGGGATTATTTCTTCATATTCACATGGAATGAAGCAACGAACAGCCATTATTTCTGCACTTGTACATTCTCCCAAACTGTTGATTTTAGATGAACCTTTTGTTGGTCTAGATCCCAAAGCAACTTTCCTACTAAAGAAAATTATGCATGAGTGTGTTTCAGATGGAGGTGCTATTTTCTTTTCAACCCATGTATTGGATGTTGCTGAAAAATTATGTAATAAGGTTGCCATTATCAAAAATGGAAAGTTAATTGCAAGTGGCAATACAGGAGACGTCAAAGGTGATGAATCATTGGAGGCATTTTTCATGGAGGTGCAGGACAATGAGTAACATTTGGATACTGCTTAAGGCGCAATTGATTAATTTCTTTCCTATTAACGAGATTAGAGATTCAGGAAATAAAAAACAAAGTTCAATGGCTATTGCGAGTTTTGGCATAATAACTCTTTCCTTATTTTGCTTTGTTTATAATATACTAACAGCGAAAACATTGGTACACGTCGGACAGCAGGACTTGATACCGGCATATATGGTCTCTGTATCAAGTTTTTCAATATTATTTTTGACTGTCTTTTATTCGAATGGCATTTTATTTGGTAGTCGAGATATGGAAATTCTCCTATCCTTACCTGTTAAAAGTTCGTATATTATCACCAGCAAGTTCATGTTTATGTACTTATTGAATTTTTTAATAGGCTTTATGTTTATGCTTCCGGGTGGAATTGTATGGGGCTTGAACGGAAGTTTAAACCTCCTACAGATTATATTGTATTTTACTTCTATAATTTTTGCCCCTTTGATCCCCATGTGTATAGCGACATGCATGGGAATCGTTATTGTTGTCGCTTCATCTTTTTTTAAAAGAAAAAATGTTATCTCTCTTATTTTTTCATTTGCGATGTTAGGTATAATTGGATATTTTGCATTATCAGCTTTGCAATCAGGTGATGAAATTAGTATTGGGGTTACTCTGGCTAAGCAAATTACTGGACTGTATCCAATTTCTAGACTATTTATGTCATACTACAATTTTCCAATGTACTATGGGATGGGATTTTATATAGTTCTTTCAATAGTCGTCTTTTATCTATTTGTCAAAATTGCTTCGTTGAAGTATGGACTACTTAATACACTTGCCAATACAAAATCAAGATATGCTAATGACAAAGTATCTTATGAAAGAAAATCTGTGTTTTTTGCCTTGTATCAAAAAGAGCTTGGACGATTTTTAAGTTCTTATATGGCAGTCTTGAATGCTGGGCTTGGAGTGATTCTTTTATGTGTCTTTAGTATATGTTTCCTGTTTAATTCTGTAGGGCAAATAGGAAATTCTGCAGGAATTGAAGATATAAATGAGTATCTTTCAAACTTAGCTCCTGTCTTTATTTCATCTATGCTTTCACTCAGTTGTCCAGCAGCTTCATCCATATCTTTAGAAGGTAAAAATATTTGGATTTTGAAAAGTTCTCCGGTTAAAGTGAAAATGATTTTAAATGCTAAAATAGCTGTCAACCTTACACTTCATTTGATTGGATATATGATTTCTGTATATGTATTTATGCTGAAACTTGATATGAATCCTATTCAAGTTATGAATCTAGTTATTGTTCCTATATGTTACTCCTTTTTTATAACTGTAATCGGAATTGCATTAAATAAAAAATATCCTAACTATGATTGGGACAGTGAGATGATAGTTGTCAAACAAAGTCTTCCTGTTATTGTAACTGGAATTATTGGTATGATTGCGCTTATTACGCCACTTTTGATTAATTGGCTGTTTAATCTTCCGATTATATTTGTTTTACAGTTAGTATCAGTAGTTTTATTGGTTATTACAATGGGTGTTTATTTAACAATAAGCAAGAAAAATTTTATCTAGTTAAAGGAGAAAAATAAGATGAAAAACAGACTGATAAAAGATATTTTGGTGTTATTAGTAATGCTAGCTATAATAGTTGTTATTTGTAGATTTCTCCCAGAAAAAGTTCCGATTCATTTCAATGCAAAAGGAGAAGCAGATATGTTTGCAAATAAATACTATCTTCTACTAGCTACAGTCATCCCCTATTCTGCATATTGGAAGTTTGTTAGGAAAAGTGAAAATAAAAAGATTAAATGAAACACCATCTATATTTACAAATTGCATCAAAATTAAGAACGACTATTTTAAGAGGTGATTATGCATCTGAACAACAAATTCCTTCAATAAGGAGATTAGCAGAAAACGAGAAGTGTAATCCGGCAACTGTCCAAAAAGCAATGAAAGTTCTCGAAGAACAGAATTTGGTTATTAGCTGTGGAACATTAGGATATTTTGTCATAGCAAGCGAGCAAGAAATAAAGGAGTTAAGATATCAAGAATCTAACAAGCTAGTGAAAATTTTGTTTGAAAAACTTGGTGAGCTAGGCTTTTCAGAAGATGAGATTGTCAATTTATTTTTTAGAAAAGATGCTTAGAAGAAGTTGAATGGAAATTTATTAGGATTTTTGTGAAAGTATAGAAAAGCCTTGATTGTAAGGCTTTTTTTGTGTTTTTGTGATAGAATATAGGTAGTTATAATCGAGAGCAACTAAGAAGCAGTAAAAATATTATTCATAAAATAATCAAGATAAGGAAGATAAAATGACAGAAATTGACAAAAAGAATTTAAAAAATTATCTTTATTGTACATTTGGAATTACTTATATAGCTTGGGTGCTTCTTGCCATATTTACTCAATCTCATATTTTGGGATTAGAAACATTTATAGGGAGAATGTTACATATAGTAGGTTCACTTGGTCCAGCTATTGCAAGTGGCTTTTATTTGAAAAGGAATAATATAAAATTTAAACATTTTGTATTTAATAAAAGAAAAAACAGTAGTATTTATTTCATTATTCATTTGTTAGCAATTTTGATACTATTTTCTGTATCTTCCTTAGAATTAAATGGAGTATCAATTTATCTGATGCCTTTATTCTTTATACAACTAATTTTTTTTGGTGGTGGACATGAAGAATTAGGATGGAGAGGAATATTACAGCCATTACTTGATAAAAAATATACTTATTGGCAATCTAATTTGATGGTAGGATCAATTTGGGGAATGTGGCATCTGCCTTTATGGTTTATAGTTGGAGAAAGTCATCAAGGATTTCCTTTTATTTTATTTTTTATATATACATTATTTTTAAGTTTTGTTTTAGGGCTTCTTTACCGTCAAACGAAATCTGTGGGATACTGTATATTATTTCATGCGTTCGCAAATTTGTTAAATCTCTATTTTGTGTTAAAAATTAATGTTATTTTTATTATCATTTTTATTGGTTATTTTATTTATACTATATTGGCGAGTAATAGGATTAGTAAGGAAACAACATTTTAAAATTTAGATCAGCATATCCATTATTGAAGGTAATAATCGGTCTATCTAGATAATCGATGTTAAAGAATTTTCTGTTGTAATTTCAAGTGGAATGATGAATGTCGTTTCTTTTGGAACTGGCGAAAATCTTTCCGTTCCACAGTATCATTTTAAAATGATTTTCACTGCCTTTCGTTTATTAGTATAAAAGAAGAATATTACCACATGTTGAGGCGGTATCACTGCTTGTACGAGCTGAGGCATAAGCGAACTAGAAGTAGATGCTCCGCCCATGGTATAGGACTCGTAGAATGAGGAGGGAAACCGACGAAATGATACAGAAAGCCTTAACTGGTCAAGTGAAGTGCTTATTTACATTAGCCTAATAATGAAAATGGAGAGATTATCGATGGTTATATTGGAATTGTACCAAAATGATTATTCTAAAGATTTAGTTGTGTTTGATTCCATAGAAGATGGGAAAGCCTTTGTAGCTCAAATCCCGGGATACACTCTGGAAACAGAAGATGGTTTTGAAGTGGAGTATTTTAATCCTACAAATCTACTAGACTATATGGAAATTATCTATAACGGAAACATTGTACCTTTGTCTAAATTTATGTTTGATCCTGAGGAAAATGTAGACATTATTTGGAAAGAGATTTCAAATTTATCCCTCAAAAACGATAGAGTGATCGAAGGATATTCAAAAATCGATGCATATGTCGTTAACAACCATGAAGTTAAAACCTATGTGGAAGCAAGAGAAGCAAACTATCGCCAGGCAAAAGACTTTCTAGAAGGCAGTGGATATGAAGTAGACAGAAGCTTTTTCGGAAGTGAAGACGGTGAAGCGATTCTCTACAGAAAAAAAGGTGCAGAAAATTGGCATTTCTTGTGTCACTTAGACCCAATGTTTGTAGAGATTGAAGATGTAGAAGGATATGTTAAAGAAGAGGTGGGAGAGATTCAATAGTCAATCAAAGTTCCTTGTGAGTATGTACCTTTGCTAGTAAAAGTGTCAAAACGTTGTAACGAAGGGGGTAAGAAAATCATTGAGTGTAAGCCTTTTTCTTGTTTAGAGGGAAAGTATTAGAGTAGCCGCTCATAATTTATACTAGATTTGATAACTTATTTGAGACAGATTTTATTTCTATAAATACTGTGAAAATTTTTTAATACCAAAGATTTAAAGTTACTGTGTTAAAAATCTTCTCCACTTTTAAACTAATGTATTATAAAAGCCAGTTGACACAAGTGTTACACCTGTGATAGAATTAACTAGAGGTGAAGTAAATGGCAACTGATAAAAATAGAATAATGATTAGCTTGGATGATAAAAATCTAGAGAAACTTGAAAATTTAGTAGAAGATGCTAGAGATAGAAGGGGAATGCGACTAACAAAGTCCCAGGTTATAGAATTACTCCTAAATACTGTTGATTATTTCGATGATATTATGGGAGCTATTTACTCAAAAAAATAACAGCATAAATGCTATTATTTTTTTACAAATAGGTGTAACACTAGTGATATAGGAGTGATGAAATGGTTGTTTATATTAGACAAAGCAAACTACCAAGTGAAGTTTCAATTAATAAGTACAATGCTCAAGTAGGTGCCTACTTACAAGGAGAAGAAGTTATTTTATATCAATCTTTTTCTGAAATAAAACAGTTAACAAGTGATGATACAGTTGTAGATTATATAACGGAGACTAGAGCATTACTAAAAATGATGGGGTTAAATGTTCCGGTTTATGACTATCCTATTGAGCTTAAAGAGTTTTATGGTCGAAAGATTTATGATGGTATTTTAGGAGAGATTGTGAATATACCTGATAATTGGGGAAAATTTATTAAGCCTAAAGCTGGTTCAAAAGTCTTTACTGGAAGAGTTGTTAATGGAACCCATGATTTAATAGGTATTGGTCTACCTTTCAACTATCCTATATGGATTAGTGAGGTTGTAGAATTTATAGCTGAATGGCGCTGTTTTGTGTTAGATGGTCAAGTATTAGATGTTCGCCCCTATACAGGTGATTATCATGCACATTTTGATGCAAGTGTAATTGATGAAGCCATATCATGTTGGAAAGATGCGCCTATAGCTTATGGTCTAGATATCGGTGTTACTCGTGATGGCAGGACACTTGTTGTTGAAGTAAATGATGGTTATGCATTGGGAAATTATGGACTCTCTCCTTTAAACTCAATCAATTTTCATAAAGCTAGATGGAAAGAAATGGTAAAACCTTATTTTGAAAAGAACGATGTCTTTACTATGCCTAAAAATGAAAATATAAGTTTCTAAAAGAAACAGAAATAAATCTGTATAACTGTAACTAATAGGTTGCAGTTTTTTATTTTGAATAATGATATAATAGAATAAGATAATAATGAAAACGCTATATATTTGAAAGAGAATTAGGAAAGTAGAAAGTATGAAAACAATTGATATGATTATTAAATCATCAACTGAATTTTATAACGATTTAAAAGCTGATGAACATGACAGATATCGTTCATGGGAACATTGCTATTCACATTTTATGACAGCTAGAAAAGAGAATGATGTTAATCTTGATTACCTGAGTTTACAACTTGCATTTTATTTAGCAAGTTGGGGAATGTATCGAGGTTCTTCATTCTTATTACAAAAGGATTATAGAGTACATATACCTGTTGTAAGAGAAATCTTAAGCAATAAATATGATTCTCTAGCAGGAATTGAATGTAAAGATCTTAGAAATGAAAGTAACCAAAAATTACTAAAGGAAATTAATGAGTTTATTGCTAATTATTATGATGTAATCAGGCATGAAGTGAGAGGTCCAGCCCTAAAAAATAACTTATCAGAAACATTAATCACAAAGATACTGATGGGCACACTTGGTTGTGTTCCGGCATATGATAGATATTTTGTTACTGGAATAAGATCACAAAAGATTGCAAGTGGAACCTATAACATTAAATCTATTTTACAACTAGTAGATTTTTATGAAAAAAACATGGAACAGTTAGATTCAGTTCAAAAGAATTTTAATGTTGCTGATATGCTGTATCCTCAAATGAAAATACTTGATATGGGATTTTGGCAGATTGGTTTTGACCTAGATAGTAAATAACTATTTGCGTTTAAATCGGGAGCTAACTAATGGATTTAGCTTGAAAAGATAGTAACTATAAATCTGAAGAGATTATTTTTTAATTAATAATAATTTTTCATTGAATTGATTTTAGATTATTAGCTTTCAGAGTACAGTGTGCAACACATAAATTATATAGTTAAGGCGAGCAACTAGATAACAACCCATCAAGATATTTTAATTAGATAATATTGCATTTGCAATTATAAAAAAGGAGTACTGACATGCCGAAATATACCGACGAAGATATTAGAAAATTAAATAAAATCACATTAAAAATTGCTGGTGATTATTTAGGTATAAGTTCACAGGCAGTTGCGATAGGTCTTAGAAACAATCTTCTTCCAATTGGTTTTGCTATTCATAACGAAGAAAGAGATAGACGTTTCACTGAGAGTTGGTCATATCATATTATCGCCGAAAGAATGATTTCATACAATCACGGTAAGCTATCAGAGATCCGTGTTGAAAATATTGAAACTAGTTTAGATAAAATTATAGAGGAATTTAACGGTTTAAAACAAGATTTACTTTTTATATTAAGCGAAAATGCAGAAGTGAAGAATTAGAAGTTTTTGAATTTGCGTTTTCGCTTGGTAAATATAAAAACGGTGATGTAAAATATAAGGGTAAAGGTGTTTCAAATGAAGATGATAAAGACCTTTTCTAGAGAAAAACTCTATGAAGAAATCTGGGAAATAAGTGCAAAACAAGTCTCATTGAAATATGATTTAAGTTATTCTGACTTACTCAAGAAATGTAAAGAATTTGAAATTCCAATTCCAAATGGTAGTTATTGGTATCGTAAGAATACTGGACAAGATTTAAGTGAACTTATTGTGCCATTACCACAAAATGACGTAAATGAAGTACATATTGATAGAAAAAGTCTAAAGAACAATAGAATAAAACCTAGTAAACATAAAGAAGAGAGTTCGGAAGATATTTTTAAACTTGATACAACTAGTATAAGAAGTTCATTATCATTTTTAGAGGACGATAAAATAGAGCTTATTATAGAAGCTGTTTCAAACCTAAATCAGTCTCCAAATAAGAGACTACATAAATCTGTAGCTAATCTAAAAGATAAAATAGCAGAGTGGAATAAGAGGGAAAAAGCTGCTTCCTATCCTTACTTTGATTCTAGACACAGATATAATGATTTAAAAGAACCTAAATTTGTAAAAAATATTTCACTAACTTCTCTTCCACGTTTATATCGCTTTTTAGATACTCTAGTTACTGTAATTGAAAGAATCGGTGATAATGTAACTTCAAATTGGGATATTCAAATTGATAAGGATATTGTTCGTTTTGAAGTTATAGAGTCAACAGACAAAGTAAGTCATGAATTAACAAAAGAAGAAGCTAAAGAACTAGCAGAGTACAATGATAGCGTTAAGTTTAATGGATATGCATATAAACCAAGAATAAAGAAGTATGACTATATACCAAATGGAAAATTTCGATTTAAGATAATAGATGGTAAATACATTAAAGATACTAATGAATTCTCGATTGAACAATCAATCCCAGAAATAATTGTTTTAATTTACCAAGAGTATTATAAAGTTAAGAACTTACGCCTTGAACGTGAAGAGAAAGCAAGACTATACGAAGAGGAACAAGAGCGAAAAAGAAAATTACAAAATAGAATCGAAGAAGAGAAGAAGCGGACAAAGTCTCTTCTTAATATGCTAGAAGATTTTAAAACAGCAAATGATTTAAGACTGATGGCTGATAAACTGGAGATAGTAGGGAAACTTAGTAAAGAGGAAATTGATTGGATTAGATCCAAAGCTGACTGGATCGACCCAATAGTTTCTTCAACAGACAAATTACTAGGAATTAGAAATCATGAAAATTCTAGAGAACAAAAAGAACAATATCTAAGTGAGAAAAGGTACTATTGGTAACTTTTATGTTGCAGTTTTTCAATTTATACATGGTATAATTAAAATAATAAAAGATTGAGGATTTTTTATGAGTAAAGAAGCAGTATTTCAAAATGTAGAATCACTACAACAAGTTGTAAACATAATTAATGAAGCAGCGGCAGCTCTTAATGATAAAACACGTACAATAAGAGAGAGTCCAATTCCAGAAGTGTTAGCTGGTGCATTGGGGGCAGGTATTGGTGGGATAGGTTCATTCGCAGCTCTTTATGGTTTAGGTACTGTAGGGTTATCAGCGGCTGGCATTACTTCAGGTCTTGCAGCTATTGGCGGTGTCGTTGGAGGTGGTATGGTAGCTGGAGTGTTTGTAATGGCTGCTCCAGTCGTTGTATTAGCCGGAGGCGGTATATTATTAGCTTCTAATCTAAAAAATAAACAACTTAAACAGGAAAAAGAACGGTTATATAAAGAAGCATTGCAAAAACATGAAGCTATTATACAAGCTCTGAAAACTGAAGCAGATGCTGATAAGGAACGCCTAGATTATTTACAGAGTTTAAATATCCTCCTAACTCAAGCAATTAAAGATTTGAAAAACGATTTAGGGGACTAACAATGAGTAAATTCATTTATTCTGATGAAGAACAAAAATTCAATAATATTTTAACTCATCAAACCAAAGAGTTAGATTTAATAAACAGACCCGATATGTCTATTGCAGAAGAACGTATAGAGGAAAGTGAAAAATTATTGAGAGAGCTAGGCTATACTCTGTCTGATTTACCAATACTAGATACCGAAACTAAAAAACAAACTATCGTTGTACCTAAATGGGAAGACTTAGTAATAAAAGCGGAGTGCGAAGTTGGTTCAATGAATGAACTAGATGCACTCTTCACAAATGAAGAATTGGAACTTAATCAGACAGTTATTCAATCATTGCAGGATGATTTTAACAACATTCATAAACTTGATAAAATTGATATATCGATTTGTGCAGGAGCTGGTATATTAGCAGCGATTGTTGATATTCTTTTAATTGGAATACCTGAGAAAACTCCGAATGGTTTAAAAGGTGGCCCTTTATCTAATTATGTAAGAGACTGGTTTAATCAACGATTTCCTGAAGAAGAAATGGAAAAGTTGGCAAATTCAAAGGTCAGTAAAGTCCCTTTTGATGCTCAAGATAATCGTCATACTAAAGTAAATGTTAATGGACTATCTGCATATTATCATAGATTGTTATCTCTTGGACATGATCCACTTCTTGGTTTAGTAATTGGTGTATGTGATATTCTAAATGGTAAGATGACTACTATTGATAAAACTGGGAAAATAGTATCTCAATTTATGGATAATTACACAGATAGAAAAGAAAGTGATATTTTTGCAGCAATAGCAAAGCAGATAATTCATTTTAAATCTGATATTACGACATCAATGGGATTACCTGCACCATTGATGGGATTATTTAATTTGCTTCAGTTTGGAAAAATTGGTGACGAGGATCAAACAATAGCAGAAATAGTACAAGGAATGTATTACGAAGGCTATGATTTCATTCATTTTAGTAGTATGGCTATTTCTACAATAATTATTGAAGTTATAATCAGAATTGGATACGCCCTTAAGAAAATCAACGAAGGACATTCAATAAAAAATTCTATTCCTTTTTCGTTGGATAGAGAGAAACACCCCAAATTACATACGATGCTATTTATTGGACATTCTATAGCCGCATCTGCTAATGCAGGGAAAATCTACTTTACAAAAAAACCTATGACAATAAATTACGCACAATGGATTACTTTTGCAAAATATTCATACTCTCAGTTAAAGTGGGTGCTTATTGAGAAATCCGAATTGAGAGCTTCATATGTTTCGGATAAGATTTATAAGGAAACTCAGGAAGTTTATGAAAAAGTAAATCTTACCTTTAATAACTTCAGTAATGATAGGTTAGTTATATTTGATTAAATTAATAAACTTAGATAAAAGGAAAACAATGAAAAAAAGTCTATACAATCTATTGTCAATGATTCCAATATATGGAACATTTTTAAAATTTTCAAGTAAAGGTGAAATGAGGTTATGTAGCCCACTGTACCAAGATTTTTTAGATGAAGGAATTAATCCAAATGATATATTCTTACTTCTTGAAAAAAAATATCCTGGTGAGGTAGTTACAAGAGACCGTTTCTACGAAGGTTATAGAGAAATACTGGAATCTTTGAACAAAAAGTAATAAGGAAAAAATTTTCTGTTATAGATATAATATTAGTGAAGTTCTAAAATTCATTTGATGGCAGAACACTTGTTGTTGAAGTGAATGATGGTTATGCATTGGGAAATTATGGCCTCTCTCCTTTAAACTCAATTAATTTTCATAGAGCTAGATGGAAAGAAATGGTAAAACCCTGTTTTGAAAAAAATGATGTTTTTAAAATAAAACATGACATTATTTTCTAAAAAAATATGTTAGTTAGCCCAAATAGAAAGCATCAAAATGAACAAGGAGGAATCTGATGCTCGGAGCAATCGTTGGCTCTGTTTACGAGTGGAACAATATCAAAATGAAGGACTTTCCTTTATTTCGGAAGGACTGCTTTTTTACAGATGATACGGTTATGACCTGTGCTGTTGCAGAAGCGATTATGAACGGGGGACAAAAAGACGACTTCATTGACGCGATGAAGAAATATGGCAGACTGTATCCGAATGCTGATTATGGTGCTCGGTTTAATGCATGGCTAAATAGCGATAACCGTGAGCCTTATAGTAGCTTTGGGAATGGATCAGCTATGCGTGTTTCTCCATGTGCTTGGGACATGGACTGTGGTTTTTATGCGAGAACTGGTATGTGGCCATCATCTAGAGGACTTGCGAGTCTTTCTGCAGAGGTAACTCATAATCATCCAGAAGGTATTAAAGGTGCAATGGCTACAGCTGATGCTATCTTTCTGTGTCGTTTTTACTTTGGTGGTCATTGTAGAGAATACGAGCAACCAATTAACGACAATCCTACGGAGTGTAAAAGACGGATTAAGGATTATATAGAGAAGGAATACAGCTACAATCTATCTCAAACTTTAGATGAAATCCGTCCTAACTATCGTTTCAACGAAACATGTCAGGAAACTGTCCCTCAAGCCATTATTGCCTTTCTTGAAAGTAGAGACTTCGAAGATGCGATAAGAAATGCCATCTCACATGGTGGCGACAGTGATACACTGGCAGCATAGCAGAGGCAGCTTATGGTATTCCTGACTGGATAAAGGATAAGGCCTATTCTTACTTGGATGAACCCTTAAAGGATGTAGTTAGACGATGGGACAATAGAATAAAAGCAAATTAATCTCCAGTACGTCATATTTCTCTTTTCTGTATTTTCATTGTATAATAGGATTACATTTACTTGCATACGACGAAATGTAAACATTTCTATTTAAAAATTAAGGAGTATTATCAATGAAAAAAGCAATGTTAATTATCAACCCTACTTCTGGTGGCGAGAAGGCTTTGGATTATAAAGAAAAGCTGGAGAATAAAGCAAAAGAATATTTTGAGCACGTAGAAACCAAAATTACCGAAAAAGCGCTGGATGCAACACATTTTGCTGAGGAAGCTTCTAGTGAGCAGTACGATGCAGTGGTTGTGTTTGGTGGAGATGGGACTGTCAACGAAGTTATTTCGGGTATTGCTGAGAAAGACTACATTCCTAAGTTAGGGATTATCCCTGGTGGGACGGGTAACCTCATTACAAAACTGTTGGAAATCAATCAAGATATCGATGGCGCGATTGATGAACTGGATTTTGATTTAACCAATAAGATTGATATCGGTAAAGCAAATAACAATTATTTTGGTTATATCTTTAGTATCGGTTCTCTACCTGAGGCGATTCATAATGTTGAAATCGAGGACAAGACAAAATTCGGTATTTTAGCCTATGCTGTAAATACCATGAAGTCTGTCATGACAGATCAGGTCTTTAACATTAGGGTTGAGACAGAAAATGGAAATTATGTTGGTGAAGCTAGCCATGTGTTGGTTCTCTTGACAAATTACTTCGCTGATAAGAAAATCTTTGAAGAAGACAAAGACGGCTATGCCAATATTTTGATTTTAAAAGATGCTTCAATATTCTCCAAATTATCCGTCATTCCTGATTTACTAAAAGGAGATGTTGTCGGCAATGATAATATTGAGTATATCAGAGCGCGTAATATTAAGATCTCTTCAGATAGTGAATTGGAGTCAGATGTTGACGGCGATAAATCGGATAACCTACCTGTAGAAATCAAAGTCCTAGCTCAGCGAGTAGAAGTATTTTCAAAACCGAAAGAGTAGAAGGTAAAAATTAGTTTATTATTCACAACGAAATTAAGTTCTATATCAACGATTGGAGGAGGAATGAATTCTCTATTTGATGAATTTCGAACAATTTGTTCTCATTTAAACCAAGTAGGAATCACTCCGACGCTCATGGGGTCTTTGGGGTTTGAATACAGATCAAATGAAGAATGGAGGCCGTCTGACATTGACATTCATGTGCCTGGTGATCCTAGAGGTTGGGAAGCACCTGATCAACTCAGAATTTATGAGTGGGACAAGATAATGAAAGTGATGAAACACTTAGGCTATGCCTTAATAGATATTCATGAGCATGAATTCAAAAAAGATGGTCTGAGTGTTGAATTCGGAAGTATCGATTCTTTACCTGATTTTGCAGGAGTTTCAGAATCGGATATAGAGTTGATTCATCTCGAAAACATCACTTTTCGTGTTCCAAGTTTGGAACAGTTTTTAAGTATTTACAAGGCTTCTTCCCAAGATTCTTATCGAAATGAGCACAATAACAATAAGGATTTTAAAAAGATAGAGTGGCTGGAAAGACAGTTGTAAATCATCATTTGAAAAGTAGTTGGTTGTAAGGCTGGCTGCTTTTTTATTTATATAGTAATCCGAACCAAAAATAGTACATGATGTGCTATAATCTTCTTATGGCATATTCAATAAAGTTCTTGGCTATTGTGAGCGAACAGGTAGTATAACAGAAGCATCACACGTTTTCCAAATCTCACGTAATACTATTTATGGCTGGTTTAAGCTAAAAGAAAAAACAGGAGAGCTAAACCATCAAGTAAAAGGAACAAAACCAAGAAAAGTTGATAGAGATAGACTCAAAAACTATCTTACTGACAATCCAGACGCTTATTTGACTGAGATAGCTACTGAATTCGGATGTCACCCAACTACCATTCACTATGCTCTTAAAGCTATGGGGTACACTCGAAAAAAGAACCACACCTACTATGAATAAGACCCAGAAAAAGTAGCCTTATTTCTGAAAAATTTTAATAGTTTAAAGCACTTAGCACCTGTTTATATTGATGAAACAGGATTCGATACTTAGTTTTATCGAGAATATGGTCGCTCATTAAAAGGTCAATTAATAAGAGGTAAAGTATCTGGAAGAAGATATCAGAGGATTTCTTTGGTTGCAGGGCTAACAAATGGTGAGTTAATCGCTCCAATGACTTACGGAGAGACGATGACGAGCGACTTTTTTGAAGCTTGGTTTCAGAAGTTTCTCTTATCAACATTAAACAAGCCAGCAGTTATTATTATGGATAATGCAAGATTCCATAGAATGGGTAAGCTAGAGCTCTTATGTGAAGAATTTGGGAATAAACTTTTACCACTTCCTCCCTACTCACCTGAGTACAATCCTATTGAGAAAACATGGGCTCATATCAAAAAGCAACTCAAAAAGGTATTACCAAGTTGCAATACTTTTTTGAAGATCTTTTGTCTTGTTCTTGTTTCAATTGACTATATAATCGAGAGCAACTAAGAAGCAGTAAAAAAATATTATACGTAGAATAATCAAGATTAGGAAGATAAAATGACAGAAATTGATAAAAGGAATTTAAAAAATTACCTTTATTGTACATTCGAAATTACTTATATAGCTTGGTGGCTTCTTGCCCTATGTACACAATCTCATATTTTGGGATTAGATACGTTTATAGGGAGAATATTACATATAGTTGGTGCACTTGGACCAGCTATTGCAAGTGGCTTTTATTTGAAAAGGAATAATATAAAATTTAAATATTTTGTATTTAGTAAGAAAGAAAATAGTAGTATTTATTTCATTATTCATTTGTTAGCAATTTTGATACTATTTTCTGTATCTTTCTTAGAATTAAATGGAGTATCAATTTATCTGATGCCATTATTCTTTATACAACTAATTTTTTTGGTGGTGGACATGAAGAATTAGGATGGAGAGGAATATTACAGCTATTACTTGATAAAAAATATACTTATTGGCAATCTAATTTGATTGTAGGATTAATTTGTGGGATTTGGCATCTGCCTTTATGGTTTATAGTTGGAGAAAGTCATCAAGGATTTCCTTTGTTGTTGATTAATTCCCAACAGCAAAAATTATTGAAAAAATATCAAATGGTAATATTATTGAATTTGTGAGTCAAGATACATCGGGGTTGAAGAGATGGTTGTTGAGTCAAGCGGAATCCTTAAGGGTATTGTCTCCAAAGTCGTTAATTGATGATGTAAAAACTATTATTAAGAGAATGTAAGAAAATTACATTGACTAAAATTAGAAAAACATTTGATAAATTGATATCTTGGTTAATTATTTATGTTATAATAATATTAATAGTTTATAGAACTTAAAAGTGAAAATAATTGAAATAGGTGATTAAAAATGGGAATTTTAGAGAAGAAAATTGAAGATTTAAGAGGTCTTAAGTTCAACGTTCCATCATATCAAAGAGGCTATAGGTAGACTGAACATGAGGTTACAACTTTATTAGATGATTTTTATAATCATAACGCTGAGTATAAATATTGTCTACAACCATTAATCGTAAAAAAAGTTGCTGATGGCACTTACGATGTTGTTGATGGACAGCAAAGACTAACTAGTATTTATATATTTCTTAAATTTATGTCTGCAGAATTTAATAATGGTCGTAGAAGAACTAATCAATATGATTATTTTGATTTAGAGTATGAAACCCGAAAAGAGAGTGGAAACTATTTAAAGAATTTAAATTTTGATACGTATGAAGAAATCGAAAATATGGACATTGATGCTAGTCACATCAGTAAAGCCTTTGAAGCAATAGATAAATGGCTTGATCGCGAAGAAATAAACTCAAATAATGCTTTGAATGATATTTACAAGGTTCTTACAGAAAATGTATTTTTTATTTGGTATGAAATTGATGAATCTGAAGACCCTATAAAGATTTTTACCAAAGTTAATATTGGTAAAATACCGTTAACAAATGCTGAACTGATTAAAGCTTTGGTACTTGACAAAAATAATTATAAAATAGGAGATGAGAGTGATAGAATACATCGTTCTATTGCATGGAATCAAATAGAACATAGACTTCAACAGGATTCTTTTTGGCAGTTTTTGACTAATAATGAAGTTTATGATACTAAAATAGATTTTCTTTTCAATTTACTTATACTTGGGAATTCTGAGGTATATAGAGTTGACAAATACTCCACCTTCTATTCATTATATGAAGAATACAAGAGGGCAGAAAATAAATCAGAGTTTATATCAGATTTTTGGTCAAAAGTTCAAATACTATTTGAAGAATTAAATAATTGGTACTTAGATTTAGATAAATATCATTTAATTGGTTATCTACTTTCTTTAGATAGTAAAAATCTAGATAGAGTATTTAAGGCGACAAGAGACAAGAAAAAATCAGAAGCTTTCGATGAGTTAAAAAAATTAGCATTTGATACTATTCCTGAAATTGATTCGCTAGGCGAATTAGTATACGGAGATAAAAGAATTAAAAATGTATTACTACTATTTAACTTAGTTACTTTGATAAATAAAAGTGAGAAACAGTATCGTTTTCCGTTTGATATTTATAAAACTCAAAAGTGGGACATTGAGCATATTCATGCTAAAGCTGATGAAACGGCAGAATCTGATGATGGCTTAGGGAATCTAACTTTACTAGACGCTAAAACAAATCGCTCATATCGAGATAGTCCATTTGAACAAAAAAGGAAAATTATTATAGATGTGGATGCTAAAGGTCGTTTTGTTCCAGTTTGTACTAGAAATATATTTTTGAAAGTGTATAGTGGTGAAATTGAAAATTTTGAGGTTTGGTCAGACAATGATAAAACTGATTACATTAAGGCAATGAAGCTTGAATTTAATAAATTCTTTGGCAATGACGGGGAGAAAATATGAGTATGGTTGATGATAAATATGACTTAAAGTCTCTTTTAGAAAGTTATCGCATTGTAATTCCACTAATTCAACGCGATTATGCGCAAGGTAGGAAAGATTTAAGAACTACTGAGGTCAGAAAACAATTATTAATTGATATAAATTCTGCTTTAATTAACAGTGAAGTGCCAACTTTAGATCTTAATTTTATTTATGGGAAATCACATAATGGGAATTTTATACCACTAGATGGTCAGCAGCGACTTACTACTTTGTTTTTAGTATACCTTTTTGCCTTTAGAGATAGTGATTCTTGTGATTTTCTTAGCAATTTTTCCTATGAAACAAGAGATTCGTCCAAGCAATTTTTCACTAGTTTATTTGAATACAGAAAATCAATTTTTCAACTCGAAGAGAAGCCGTCTGAAATAATAAAAGATGCGGCATGGTTTGCAGATTCGTGGATATTAGATCCTACTATTCAAGGAGCATTAGTAACCTTAGATGGGATAACTGATTTTTTTGATTTTCAATACAACTATTCAGAGGTATTAACATTAGAAACAAATTATAGAGTTGCTTTCAATTTCCTTGATATCGAAGATTTAGGTTCAGAGGATGAACTATACATTAAATTGAACTCTAGAGGACGTCCTCTAACGGATTTTGAAAATTTTAAAGCAAGATTTATTTCAAGAGTACATGAGTTAGACACTAAGTTAGCAAACGATATAGCACTTAAGCTTGATACAAAATGGACTGATACTATTTGGAGATTTGATAAAAACCGATTTGATATAAACTTTTTAAATTTATTTGAAATTGCACTGATTAATAACTTAGATTCACTAGATTATTCTCAACGTGAAAATTGGACAACTAATATTTTATTTGAAGATATTAAGTTAGAACACATAGAATTGATTGCAAGAGTACTTGACTTTTTAACGGAAAATGAGAACTCAAAGGTTTCACAAGTTTTGGAAAAAGCTATCACAAGTAAGAGCATAAAAGATAGAGTCTATTTTCACTTCATTTCTTTGTATTTATTTCATTCAGGGACAGTATTAGATGATAAGTTTAAGAGTTGGTACCGCATTTTTAGAAACTTAACAGATAACTCTGAAATAAACTCTCAAGAACGTTATGAGAGAGCTATTCGAGGTATAAATGAGCAAATTAACCATCTTTCAGACCTTATCTATTATTTGTCTCAAAATAATAAAATTACAGGTTTTAGTATAGAACAGGTTAACGAAGAGATAGAAAAGGCGAAATTAATTATAGAAGATCCAACTCAATCAGAAGTGATATTTAATGCGGAAAATCATGTTTATTTTGGTGGACAAATTAGAAGTAGCTTTTATTTTGAAGATTCTGATTCTACAACTGATAAATACTCGAAAATCAGTTCTTATTGGGATAAGATAAGTGCTATGTTTGAAGCTACGAAACCTAAAGAAGGCATATTGCTAAGGACAGCTTTGCTTTCTTTTGGAGACTATACATTATATGTAGAAGGCAATAAAACACTTTGCCAAGATGATCCTAATGAAAGTTCAAGAACACCAAGTTTAAAACGATTATTTTCTTCTAAAAATCAATATGTTAAAAAAATACTAGATTCGATTGATATAAATAAACCATTAGAGTTAGAGTATAAGAGGATAATAAAAGAAAACATAAATAGTATAGATGAGCAAGATTGGCGATATATTTTTATCTTGTACTACAAGTTAATGTTCAGTAAAATGAATCGTTCACATTATAGATTAAAAGCCCCTAACGTGTCAGGTAGACCAGATGAAATGCTTCTAATTCCTAATAAAAATTCTAGAGGCAGAAATACTGATATTCATTTATTAGCATTGCAAGAGAAACTAAAGGAATTTAACATTAAGTCAGATTATGAAAGTCAGCCTAGTTTAGATACTTTAGATAGGGTTCTTCATGTTCAGAATTTATATGAGGTTAAATTCTATAAAGATCATTACAAATTTAAGAAATATGAAGATGAAAAATATTATAAATTAAATGAATTTCCTGCTTCCTATTTGAAGGTGGCTGAGTACTTGAGAAACAAACTCCAATAATATTTTATTGTGATGAATTCCGATACAACGAAATTATTAAGGAGCAATGCCAAATTTCAAGTTCAAGTTAGCCAGCAAGAAGTCTTCTCTGGGTGACTTGTAGTTCAAGTATTTTTTAGGATAGTTGTTAATCTAATTTTCGATGAAAGCGACTTCTTTAGGAGTCGTTTTCTTAGTTCCTTTAGGTAACCATCTACGAATGAGCCTATTGTGATTCTCATTAGTTCTCCTTTCCCAAGAGGCATAGGGGTGCGCATAATAGATGTGTTCCTTAGAAAACACATCAGACAAGCGGTTGAATTCTGTTCCGTTATCTGCCGTGATGGAAAGAATTTGATGCTGTTTTAAGATGAGTTTTAAAGCCTGATTGACCGAATCTGCGCTTTTATTTGGAATCAATCGGCTGATTTGATGTCTACTCTTTCAGTCAATCAAGACAAGCAAACAGTAATTTTTCAGTCTTGTAAGTAGAACAGTATCAATCTCATAATGCCCATTCTCAAAGCGAAGATTGATATCTTCAGGACGCTGTTCAATGGATTTACCAGCAGGTTTAAAGTTGATGCTAGCCTCTTTTTTAACCTCTTTTCCTTTTCTAGGATAGAGCAGATCCTGTTTTGACAATCCTAATTTTCCATGATGGATTCAGTAGTAGATGGTAGAAATTCCCACGTTAACGCCCTTGGCCTTGCCCATCATTTCAGGAGAAAACTTTTGATTATAATAGTGGAGAATCTTTTCCTTTAGTTCCTTGGTTCAGCTTGATTTCTTGACCGAGAGCTTGCGATTGCTTTCATAAGATTGTTGAGCGTAGTCGGCAGAGTAAACCTCTTTAAAGCGCCTCTTTCCAATACATTGTAGGACTGTCCCACGCTTTATTTCAGTATGGATAGTTTGAGGAGCTTTTCCAAGTAGAGAGGCAATTTCTCTATTTGATTTCCCTTCATTTTTCCATCTTTCGATTAAGCGACGGCTATAGATTGTCAAATGTTTGGCTTTTGTAGTATAATGTTTTTGCCTCTCTGTACCTTTCTTGTGTTTGCGGTTGAACAAGAAGTATAACACAGAGATGTCTTCTTATGCCTAGAAGTAGCTATAAGCTAGTTGAAACATCTAATTTTTAGGAGGGCTGGGTGGTTAACTTCATTATAGAACTTTCAGAAGCAGTATCACTAGCAAGCAATTGCCAAGAATTAGAGAATCAGCTTGTCATCTTTCCAAAAGGATTTGTGATTTTTCATTAAAGAGCAATTATGAGCGACAGGAAAGTTGTTGTATAGAGAAGATTTTAGAAACAGACTATTTGTCGTCTTGCCACAATTGGTATATAATTTAACATAGAGAAAATAGGAGGACTAATCGAATGGAATTAAAAGATTTTACATCAAAAGAACAGGAAATGATTAAGAAGGGACTTACGACGTCTAAGATTAGTGACAAGGAAACTGCTGAGAAGATTCTTGCTCTAGTACCGCAAGACTTGATTAAGCGAATCCCATTTTTCGTCAGAAAACATGCTACGACACGTACTATTAAACGCATTTCAATTGAACACCCTGAACTCTACGCTGCAGCTCAAACAAGTGGTGAAATTCCAGAAAAAGAACGCGAAGAATTACGTCAGATTATCACGACTATCTTTGAACAAAAGATGAATAAGCATAGTATTAATTAGAGAATGAAAAAATATTTTATTGGCGGTCTGGGAAGTAATGTCTATCATAGCAAGGATTTTCTTCAAGAACTAAATTCGCAGATTTATTTTCTAAATCCATATGAAAAGCATCTTCGAGATGAAACAGAATTGAAATCATGGTTTAAAAATGAGATTGTAGAGGAAGAATCTATCTGTCTGATAGGTCATTCTCTTGGAGGAGATTTGGCGCGTTATCTTGCATCGGAATTTTATGAAGTGACAAAACTGATTCTTTTGGATGGTGGTTATCTAGATTTAGATAAGATTTTACCTTTAGATACAGAGTTAGAGGAAACTAAAAACTATATTGAATCTCAAGTCGTTTCGGACTTAGATGTTCTTATTTCTAAAGAAAAATCTGAAGCAAAGCATTGGTCAGAAAATATGGAGAAAGCTGTAAGACAGTCCTATCACTGGAATGCGAAGTATAATAGATATGAGTTGGCTATAAATTATGAAAATATAGAAGCGATCCTACGCCTACGGAGGAAAATACAAGCTTTTAAGAGAGAAGTGGGAGATGCTTTGTTTATCAGTCCTCGCTATCCTAATGAAGCTACATGGAGAGAGGAAGCCTTAAAAGAATTGCCAGACTATTTTGATACTATTTTTCTAGAGAACTTTGGCCATGCGCTTTATACTGAAGCACCCAAAGAAATCGCTAGTATGATTAATGAGTGGCTCGCTTATTCTCAATGAGCTGGCTTGTATTGCTTGAAAAAAAGCATGTTTTTGCCAATGCTAATAAACGAACTGCTTTATTCGTTTTGGTGAAATTTATACAATTAAATGGCTATCGTTTTTCTGTTACCATTAAATAAGCACAAGATTCGTTAAGATACATTTAAAAGAACTAGTGGACTAGTTCTTTTTATATCCGCTTTCACATTATACAACTTATACAAATCTATATAAAATATTATTTTTCCGAACGAAAATAGATATTTTTTCAAAAAAGTACTTTACAGAGTGTTAGAAGTATGTTATATTAATAAAGCTTAGAAAATGAGATGATGTTTTCTAGCAAATATAAACCCGAGTAAAAAATGCCTACGGACAGGCAGGGTTGAATGCCGAAGCGTGGTTGAAAAACCACATTATTGATAGGGTTAAAAGCCTACTTTTATAAGTTGATGTTAGGACACTTGTCCTAATTCATAAATTTCTAGTGTGGTGAAAGCACACGTCATCTTGTGAAACGATCAATAAAGTACGTAATATTTGCTACTAGAGAGTTAGGAAACATCGGGAACAGACATACTCAACAGAAACAAACATAAAAACGTCAGAAGATTGCAGAGCAGGTGAAAACCTGCTCTTTTTTCATGAGTCAACCTTTAGTTCCTTAGTTTTCATAAGGTCCTAAAAATATTGAAAGGAGTATGTCTTGAAAGAGTTAGATCAAAACCAAGCCCCAATTTATGAGGCCTTGGTGAAGTTACGCAAGAAACGGATTGTTCCCTTTGATGTTCCAGGTCACAAGCGTGGACGGGGAAATCCAGAACTTGTCGAACTGTTGGGTGAAAAATGTGTTGGCATTGATGTCAATTCGATGAAACCCTTGGATAATTTAGGCCATCCCATTTCGATTATTCGGGATGCAGAGGAGCTGGCGGCGGATGCTTTTGGAGCTAGCCATGCCTTTCTCATGATTGGTGGAACAACTTCATCGGTGCAGACTATGATTCTGTCCACCTGCAAGGCAGGGGATAAGATTATTCTGCCGAGAAATGTCCACAAATCTGCTATTAATGCACTGGTTCTATGTGGTGCCATTCCCATCTATATCGAGATGAGTGTAGATCCTAAGATTGGTATCGCTTTAGGTCTTGAAAATGACCGAGTAGCACAGGCCATAAAGGACCATCCAGATGCCAAGGCCATTTTGATTAACAATCCTACTTACTACGGCATCTGTTCAGATCTAAAGGGTTTGACAGAAATGGCTCATGAAGCTGGCATGATGGTTTTAGTAGATGAAGCCCACGGAGCGCACTTACATTTTACTGATAAACTTCCAATTTCTGCCATGGATGCAGGGGCTGATATGGCAGCAGTTTCCATGCATAAGTCTGGTGGGAGTTTAACCCAAAGTTCGCTTCTTTTAATCGGGGAGCAGATGAATCCTGAATACGTACGTCAGATAATCAACCTTACCCAGTCAACATCTGCCTCTTACTTGTTGATGGCCAGTCTGGATATTTCACGTCGCAACTTGGCCCTTCGTGGTAAAGAATCGTTTGAGAAAGTTATTGAACTATCCGAGTATGCCCGCCGTGAAATCAATGCTATCGGAGGTTACTATGCCTACTCAAAAGAGTTAATAGACGGAGTGTCCGTTTGCGATTTTGATGTGACCAAGCTGTCCGTTTATACTCAGGGTATTGGCTTAACAGGTATCGAGGTTTATGACCTCCTGCGCGATGAATACGACATTCAGATTGAGTTTGGTGATATTGGTAATATCTTGGCCTATATTTCGATTGGTGACCGCATCCAAGACATCGAGCGCTTAGTTGGTGCTTTAGCTGATATCAAGAGACTCTACTCGAGAGATGGAAAAGATTTGATAGCTGGAGAATATATCCAGCCCGAGTTAGTGCTGTCTCCACAAGAAGCCTTCTATGCAGAGAGAAAAAGTTTGATCCTGGATGAATCTGTTGGACAGGTCTGTGGGGAATTTGTCATGTGTTACCCTCCAGGGATTCCAATCCTAGCTCCAGGTGAACGCATTACCCAAGAGATAGTCGATTATATCCAATTTGCCAAGGAACGTGGTTGCTCCCTCCAAGGGACGGAAGACCCAGAGGTCAATCACATCAACGTCATTAAGAGAAAGGAGAACTAGATGGATTTATGGTTTTCTGAAGTTCATACTCCAGATGTGAAATTGTCCCTGAGAACAGCCAAGCAACTCTACGCTGGAAAAAGTGAATGGCAGGATATTGAAGTCTTAGATACGCCAGCTTTTGGGAAAATACTGATTTTAAATGGGCATGTCTTGTTTTCAGATGCGGATGATTTTGTCTACAACGAAATGACAGTCCACGTTCCCATGGCTGTCCACCCAAATCCCAAGAAAGTTTTGGTAATAGGAGGTGGCGACGGAGGTGTTGCCCAAGTATTAACACTCTATCCTGAACTGGAACAAATCGATATTGTGGAACCAGATGAGATGCTAGTTGAGGTTTGTCGTGAGTATTTCCCTGATTTTGCTGCAGGGCTAGATGATCCTCGTGTTACCATTTACTACCAAAATGGACTGAGATTTTTGAGAAACTGTGAAGAAGACTACGATATTATCATCAACGATGCGACAGATCCATTTGGCCATACGGAAGGGCTCTTTACCAAGGAATTTTACGGCAATAGTTATCGGGCTCTGAAAGAAGACGGCATTATGATTTACCAGCATGGAAGTCCATTCTTTGACGAGGATGAATCTGCTTGTCGTAGCATGCACCGCAAGGTCAATCAAGCCTTTCCAATCAGTCGGGTTTATCAGGCCCATATTCCAACTAGCCCT
The DNA here is from genome assembly GCF_041432595.1 of Streptococcus sp. 27098_8_86. Classification (GTDB taxonomy): domain Bacteria; phylum Bacillota; class Bacilli; order Lactobacillales; family Streptococcaceae; genus Streptococcus; species Streptococcus pneumoniae_F. The sequence continues at coordinate 324,349 of NZ_JAPVZW010000002.1, read as the reverse complement.
GCTGGCTACTGGTTGTTTGGATTTGCATCGAAAAAATACCACCCTGTCAAAGATTTTGACAAGGAAGGCTGGAAAAAACGCCAGCTTTTCACAGAATACTACACTGCCAACTTACACGTGGGGGCCTTTATGTTGCCCAAGTATGTTGAGGACATTTTAGAAGAAGAGGAAGGAAAAAAATGAGTCGTTTACTAGTTATTGGATGTGGGGGCGTTGCCCAAGTTGCTATTTCAAAGATTTGCCAAGATAGCGAAACCTTTACAGAGATTATGATTGCTAGCCGTACCAAGTCAAAATGTGATGACTTGAAAGCGAAGCTAGAAGGCAAAACAAGTACAAAGATTGAGACAGCTGCTCTTGATGCCGATAAGGTAGAAGAAGTCATTGCCTTAATCGAAAGCTACAAGCCAGAAGCTGTTTTGAACGTAGCGCTACCATATCAAGATTTAACCATTATGGATGCTTGTTTGGCTACGGGCGTTCACTATATCGATACAGCCAACTACGAAGCAGAAGACACAGAAGATCCTGAGTGGCGTGCCATTTATGAGAAACGCTGTAAGGAACTTGGTTTTACAGCCTACTTTGACTATTCATGGCAGTGGGCTTATCAGGAGAAATTCAAAGAAGCAGGCCTGACTGCTCTGCTTGGATCTGGTTTTGACCCAGGTGTGACTAGTGTCTTTTCTGCTTACGCCCTTAAACATTATTTTGATGAAATCCACTATATCGACATTTTAGACTGTAATGGTGGTGACCACGGTTATCCATTTGCGACAAACTTTAACCCAGAAATCAATCTCCGTGAGGTTTCAGCACCAGGTTCTTATTGGGAAGATGGAAAATGGGTCGAAGTGGAAGCCATGTCTATCAAACGTGAGTATGATTTCCCTCAAGTTGGCCAAAAAGACATGTATCTCCTTCACCATGAAGAAATCGAATCATTGGCAAAAAATATTCCAGGTGTCAAACGAATTCGTTTCTTTATGACTTTTGGTCAATCTTATCTGACGCACATGAAATGCTTGGAAAACGTTGGTCTCCTTCGTACGGATACCATTAACTTCAATGGGCAAGACATCGTTCCAATCCAATTCTTAAAAGCTCTGCTTCCAGATCCAGCCAGCCTTGGCCCACGCACTGTTGGTAAAACCAATATTGGATGTATCTTTACAGGTGTCAAAGACGGCGTTGAAAAAACCATCTACATATACAATGTTTGTGACCATCAGGAATGTTACGCAGAAGTTGGTTCACAAGCTATTTCTTACACAACAGGCGTTCCAGCCATGATTGGGACAAAATTGGTTATGAATGGTACTTGGAAACAAGCTGGAGTGTATAATCTTGAAGAATTGGATCCAGATCCATTTATGGAAGCTTTGAATGAGTATGGTTTGCCATGGGTTGTGGTTGAAAATCCACAAATGGTGGACTAATGAAGTTAGAACAAGTACCAACACCAGCTTACGTCATAGACTTGGCAAAGTTAGAAGCCAATTGCCGTATCCTACAATATGTTCAAGACGAAGCTGGTTGCAAGGTTTTGCTTGCCCAGAAGGCTTATTCCCTATATAAAACCTATCCCTTGATTAGCCGGCATCTATCAGGTACGACTGCAAGTGGTCTCTATGAGGCCAAGCTGGCTAAAGAGGAGTTTCAAGGGGAAGTCCATGTCTTTGCGCCAGCTTTCAAAGATTCAGACTTGGAAGAATTACTTGAAATTACTGACCATATCGTTTTTAACTCAGAGAGACAGTTGCGTAAACACGGTCCGCGTTGTCGTGAGGATGGTATCAGTGTCGGTTTACGTCTCAATCCTCAATGTTCAACGCAGGGTGACCACGCGCTCTATGACCCTTGTGCTCCTGGCTCTCGCTTTGGTGTGACACTAGATAAAATTCCTAGCGATTTGCTGGATTTGGTTGACGGACTTCATTTTCACACCCTCTGCGAGCAGGGAGCGGATGATTTAGAGACAACTCTGAAAGCTGTAGAAACGCAGTTCGGTTCGTACTTACATCAAGTCAAATGGCTCAATATGGGTGGTGGACACCACATCACAAGAGAAGACTACGATGTGGATTTGCTGATTTCTGAAATCAAGCGTATCCGAGAAACTTACAATCTTGAGGTTTATATAGAGCCGGGTGAAGCCATTGCGCTCAATGCGGGTTATCTAGCAACTGAGGTTTTGGATATTGTCGAGAACGATATGGAAATCTTGGTTTTAGATGCCTCCGCGACCTGCCATATGCCTGATGTGCTCGAAATGCCTTACCGACCACCATTGAGAGATGGCTACGAAGCGCAAGAAAAAGATTATACCTATAGACTATCTTCCAATACCTGCCTGACGGGTGATGTGATTGGCGATTATAGTTTTGAAAATCCAGTTGAGATTGGAGACAGACTTTATTTCGAAGATATGGCCATTTATTCCTTTGTTAAAAACAATACCTTCAATGGTATTGGGTTGCCAAGTCTCTATCTCATGGACGAGCAGGGTGACTGTAGCTTAGTCAAAGCCTTCGGCTACCAAGACTTTAAAGGGAGATTATCATGATAGAAACTCCGAAAAAAGCAGGCTATCGTATGCCTGCAGAATATGAATCCCATCATGGTACCCTCATGATATGGCCGACTCGACCAGGATCTTGGCCTTATCAAGGCAAGGCAGCCAAAAAGGCTTTTAGCCAGATTATAAAAACCATAGCAGAAGGGGAAAGAGTCTATCTTTTGGTGGAGCAAGACTATCTATCTGAGGCACAAGACTACCTTGGAGACAGCGTTGTTTATTTAGACATTCAGACAAATGATGCCTGGGCCCGTGATACTGGTCCAACCATTCTCGTCAATGATAAAAGAGAAAAATTGGCAGTCGATTGGGCTTTCAATGCTTGGGGCGGAGCTATAGATGGTCTTTATCAAGATTATGAAGATGATGACCAAGTAGCAAGTCGTTTTGCTAAGGCCTTGGAAATGCCTGTATATGATGCTAAACCTTTTGTACTTGAAGGTGGAGCAATACATAGCGATGGTCAAGGAACGATTCTTGTGACCGAAAGTTGCTTGCTTAGTCCTGGTCGCAATCCTCATCTTAGTAAAGCAGAAATTGAGAATACCTTATTAGAGTGCCTTGGTGGTGAAAAAGTTATTTGGCTTCCTTATGGTATTTATCAAGATGAAACCAATGAACACGTTGATAATGTTGCTGCCTTTGTTGGTCCTGCAGAGCTTGTTTTAGCTTGGACGGACGACGAAAGTGATCCTCAGTATGCCATGTCAAAAGCAGATCTTGAACTCTTAGAGCAAGAAACAGATGCAAAAGGTCGTCCCTTCACTATTCATAAATTGCCTATCCCTGCAGTTCGACAAGTTGTGACAGAAGAAGATTTGCCAGGATACATCTATGAAGAAGGAGAAGAAGAGCGTTATGAGGGTGAGCGCCTTGCAGCTTCCTATATAAACTTTTATATCGCAAACAAGGCTGTCCTAGTTCCACAGTTTCAGGATGTAAACGACCAAGCGGCCCTAGATATCCTCAGCAATTGTTTCCCAGACCGTAAAGTTATCGGAATACCAGCCAGAGATATTCTATTAGGTGGTGGAAATATTCACTGCATTACCCAACAAATCCCAGAATAGGAGAAAAAGATGAGAAATGTAAGAGTTGCAGCTATTCAAATGCAATGCGCTAAGGATGTTGAAACCAATATCCAAACAGCTGAACGTTTAGTTCGACAAGCTGCTGAGCAAGGAGCCCAAATTATTCTCTTGCCTGAATTATTTGAACGTCCCTATTTCTGTCAAGAGCGTCAGTATGACTACTACCAGTATGCCCAGTCGGTGACAGACAATACAGCCATTCAGCATTTTAAGGAGCTTGCTAAGGAACTACAGGTTGTTCTACCGATCAGTTTCTATGAAAAAGATGGCAATGTCTTGTATAACTCTATTGCTGTCATTGATGCAGATGGGGAAGTGCTGGGCGTTTACCGAAAGACCCACATACCAGATGATCATTATTATCAAGAAAAGTTTTATTTCACGCCTGGTAACACTGGTTTCAAGGTCTGGGATACTCGCTATGCCAAGATTGGGATCGGTATCTGTTGGGATCAATGGTTCCCTGAAACAGCGCGCTGTCTTGCATTGAATGGTGCTGAATTGCTCTTTTATCCAACAGCCATCGGTTCAGAGCCGATTTTGGATACAGACAGTTGTGGTCACTGGCAACGTACCATGCAAGGACACGCAGCAGCAAATATTGTCCCAGTCATTGCAGCCAATCGTTATGGTTTGGAGGAAGTCACTCCTAGTGAGGAAAATGGTGGACAGAGTTCCAGTCTTGACTTCTACGGCTCATCCTTTATGACGGATGAAACAGGAGCTATTCTAGAGCAAGCTGAAAGACAAGGAGAAGCTGTTCTGTTAGCTACTTATGACCTAGACAAGGGAGCAAGTGAACGCCTAAACTGGGGTCTATTTCGAGATAGAAGACCCGAAATGTATCAACGCATTACGGACTAGTAAGGGAGAAATGAGAGATTCATTCTGCTAGACTCGTTTTCACTAGCAACTATAGGGATACTAGGTCATCTAGGAAGTGAATTTTATATTTTAATCCTCTAAGGCTTTCTCGCACTTTTATGCGAGGAGCTTTTCTGTTTAAGCTTTATCAATAAAACATGCTATAATAGTTGCAGAAAGGTTGGTATTTATGGCTAGGATATTGGTTATTGAAGACAATAGTGACATTCAAGAGATTTTGCGAACACTTCTTACTGAAGAGCATAAGGTGATTCAAGCCTTTTCAGGAACTGAAGGCATCATGCGTTTTGACCAAGGTGGGATTGACCTCGTTTTGCTAGATATCATGCTTCCTGGAAAAAATGGGGATCAGGTTTTAAAAGCTATCAGGGAACAAAGCCAAACTCCAGTCATTATGCTAACAGCTTTGAGCGATAAAAAACTTATCAGTCAATACCTCTTAGACGGTGCCAATGATTACATAGTCAAACCTTTTGATTTGGACGAAGTCTTTGCTAGAGTTACTGTTCAATTACGTCAAAGCGTAGAAAAACAGCCTATGGAAATAGAAAAAACTGAAAATCTGCCACAAAACTTGAAAAATATCCAGTTTGATGCCGAAAGTTTTGAAATCAAAAATAGTCAGGAAACGATTCGCCTTGCCAAGAAAGAATGCTTGATTCTCCAAACACTCCTTAATCACCCAAAGAAAATTTTTACCAAGGAAGAACTTTATGAATTAGTCTGGGAGGATAGCTATCTACCTGGAGATAATACCCTCAATACGCATTTGAGTAATCTTCGTAAAAAATTTAACCAGCTTGACCCAAATCAAGAATATATTGAAACCATTTGGGGAGTTGGGGTAAGATTAAAAGGAGACAAGCAATGACCTACATGATAATTTTTGTCCTACTGTCACTCCTAATTATTTTATCGATTGCATTGATTCGCTACCATCTAGCACTTAAAAACTTGAGTCAACAGATTGAAGATAAGATTCTCACGGGTAGTATGAAAAGAGTCGGAGTCAGCATTTTTTCCAAACATTTTTTACATCTCTACCAGCAGATTGAGAATCTATTTCAGGAAGTGGAACAATCTCGATTGGTTATGAAAAGGGAAAAACAGACTCTGGATATGGCCATCAGCAATATCGCCCATGATATCCGGACGCCTCTGACTATCGCTTCAGGCTACACCCAACAATTGATAAAGTCTCCTGAAAAGCAAGCAGAAACCTTACAAAAAATCGCCCAGCATCTTGATTTAGTTTCTAAACGTTTGGAGGCTCTTCTAGAATATCGTCGTTTGATGGAAGGGGCTGTCAAACCGAAAATGGAAGAAGTTGATCTTTCAGCTTTTATCACCAAGAAGACTCTGGCTTATTATGATGTTTTTCAGGCGGCAAATATCACGCTTGATTTTAAGGTTGAAGCTGGTTTAACAACAAGGACTGATGAAGACTTGCTGGATCGAATTTTACAAAATTTGCTTGGAAATGTCCTCAAACATGGCAAGGAAGAAGCACTTCTATCTTTAAGAAAGGAAAAGGAACAGCTTGTCTTAGAGGTTGCAAACCTTGTTAAACAGCCTATCAAAAAAATAGAAAATCTCAGCAACCGTTTTTATTCTGAAAATCTATCTGATACTGAAGAGTCCTCTGGTTTAGGCCTATATATCACTGAGGAATTATGCCATCTTCTTGGTGCAGAGATGAAACTAAGCACAGATGGCCAGTGGTTGTCGGTTTTCATTTATTTTTAACGAAATAAACCTCCTCTGTAGGCAAGAGGAGGTCATTTTTTATAGACTTTTCTTTTTGAAAACTGCCAGTCCACTTAGATTAAAGATTACAATAACAGCTAAGGTAACTATAAGTGTATAGAAAATGGATTCACTATTAGCAGTCATAGCATAGAAAAACTGCAATGATAAATATGGCAAAATTTTGATACTTGGGAAGATGAGCATTGGCATAGAAAGTAAGATAGAGCTGACCAAATAACCAATAAATACCGCAAGATAAGAATGACTCACATAGAGAATGAAGGAAACAATGGAAAGCCAAGCAAGAAGGCAAAGAAATTGAAGGAAAATGGTTGTCAATAGATTGCCAATAAAGCCATCAGGCATAGTTCCAAATCCATTTAAGATAGTTGCTGGAATAAAGGCAATCACAAGGCTGATGATAAGTTGCAAAAGTGCAATACAAGCCACTACAAAGGCTTTGGCGAGGAAAAACTCTGTACGAGAAACCCCTACTGTCAAACTATTTTTATAGAGCTTTCCGATTAAATCAACACCGAGAACTAGACAAGTTATAATAATACAGAGAAAAACGAGGTTTGAACCTTGACTAGATGCGTTAATCAGGGCTTGTACACCGTCCCAACCATGGGTTGGAATTTTTGGCTCTTCTGTCTGGATTGCCATCAGATGGCCAGTAGCTCCAATACTTGCGCCCATTAGCATGAGAGTAAAGAGAATGAATTCTGTAATCCAGAATCCTTTGGAGCGGAAAAGACGGTAAAAGTCTGCTTGAATGGTATGTATCATGATTTTCCTCCTATTGGACCAATTGAGTGAAGTATTCTTCTAGGTTTTGACGAGCATAGTAAATCTCGTCAATAGCAACATCTGCCAAGGTTAATTCCTTGAGAATCTGTTTGACATCTTGTTCATTTCCAAAGATATGGATTTCATTTTCAGGGTTCACTACCTTAAACTGGAGTTGGATTTGTTCTTTCAATACTTGACAAGCTTTCTCTTTATCAGATGTCTTAAGAACAATATAATCCTCACTTAGTGTTTCAAATTCAGCTTTGCTGATTTCACGGATAATCTTGCCTTGATCTAAAATACCAAAGCGATTAGCTACGAGATAGAGTTCTGACAAGATATGGCTAGAGATGAGAATGGTTATCCCTTTTTCTTGATTGAGCCGTTGAATCATCAGACGAAATTCTTTGATACCTATTGGGTCGAGACCGTTGATAGGTTCATCTAGGATCAGGAAGTCTGGTTTGGATAGAAGGGCAATGGCGATACCAAGTCTTTGTTTCATTCCTAGCGAGAAATCACGAAAGACTTTCTTACCTGTATCTGACAAACCAACATAGTCCAGCGTTTCACGAATGACTTGATCAGCATTTGGAATATGGCGAATCATACAGTAATATTTCAGATTTTGATAGGCTGTTAAGTGATTATGAGCTACAGGTGATTCGATAACAGAACCTACTCGAGATAGGGCCTTGGTCCACTCATTTTCCGATTGACTAGAAAAGAGGGAAACAGTCCCTTTATCCGCAAACAGTAGTTGCGTAATGATTTTTATCAATGTGGTTTTCCCAGCTCCGTTCTTTCCGATAAGTCCATAAATATCTCCCTCTCTTATCGTTAGATGAAGATCCTGAAGAATAGCTTGTTTGTTAAAGTTTTTGGACAATCCATGAATGTCGAGTACTGTTTTCATGATTCTCTCCTTTTGATTTATTTTGTTAACTTTAGTATAAAGCACAGAAATCAAAGAAAGCTCAAGGATTTCTAAAGAGTTTCTAAAGTTTTAGGAATTCTTAAATATCAAAACCCAGTTGATATGAACTGGGCTTCTTAATTATAAAATATATTTCTCAATGGCACGCGCAACGCCGTCTTCTTCGTTGCTTGTTGTAACGTCATCCGCAAGAGATTTGACATAATAGCTGGCATTTCCCATTGCAATCCCAAGGCCTGCAAACTGGAGCATTTCGATATCGTTATTGGCATCGCCCATGGCCATGATTTCTGATGGCTCAATCTTCAAAATTTCAGCTAGTCGAGAAAGAGCAGTAGCCTTTGTCGTTCCAAGTGGCATGGCTTCATAAATAACAGGCTGCGAACGAACTCCACTAAATCGTTGGCAGAGTTCCTCAGCAAAACGCTCTTCAAAATCATCTGTTTGTTCTTTTGTTCCCAAAAACATACCTTGGAACATACGGTACTTGCCACTAGTCGCTTCCTCAAGAGAAATTTCAGTCAGGTCTGAAAAGACTAGCTCGGCATCATTTTGGATAACTTGATTGGGCTTGCCACCGAGGACAAAATAATGTTCCTCATCAAAAAGAGTCAACTGAACATCACTTTTTTCAGCTAGGTCATATAGGTATTCGATGTCAGCTGGACTGAGTTCTTGCCAGTCAACTAATCCCCAGTCACTGGTCTGGTGAGTTGAACAACCGTTGTTAACAATCACATACTCATTCTGGATGTCAAGTCCCAATTTTTTATAGTAGGGGAGGACACCGAAAAGAGGGCGACCTGTACAGAGAACCAGTTTGACACCTTTTTCAATAGCTTGGTGAATAGCAGTAATATGAGCTTGTGGGATTTCCTTGGCTTCATTGAGGAGAGTTCCGTCCATATCCAAGGCTAGTAGTTTAATCATAAGACTTCCTTCTTTATCTTTTGGTATTATTATAGCATATTTTGGAGGAAAGGAGGAGGAATCTTCGGGCTAATCATGGTATAATAAAAGGTAATGAAAAATTCTAACGAGGCAGAGATGAAATTACTTTATACTGATATTCGGACTTCTTTGACTGAAATTTTAACCAAAGAGGCAGAGGAGCTAGTTGCTGCTGGCAAGCGGGTCTTCTACATCGCTCCCAACTCTCTTTCTTTTGAAAAGGAACGCGCCGTGCTGGAATGCTTGTCCCAGCAGGCTTCTTTTGCGATTACCGTTACGCGCTTTGCGCAGATGGCTCGTTACCTGGTTTTGAATGACTTGCCTGCTAAGACCAGTCTAGATGACATCGGTCTTGGGATGGCCTTTTACAAATGCCTGGCCGAACTTGATCCTAAAGACTTACGAGTATACGGCGCCATCAAACAGGATCCTCAGTTTATCCAGCAGTTGATTGAGCTTTACCACGAGATGACCAAAGCTCAGATGAGTTTTTTGGACTTGGAGAGTTTGACGGATGAGGACAAGCGAGCAGACTTACTCTTGATTTTTGAGAAAGTAACGGTCTATCTTAACCAAGGGCAGTTAGCTCAGGGAAGTCAGTTGTCCCATTTGATTGAGGCTATTGAGAATAACAAAGTAAGTAGTGATTTCACTCAAATCGCCTTGGTTATTGATGGATTTACCCGTTTTTCTGCTGAAGAAGAGCGGATTGTGGACCTACTTCACGGCAAGGGTGTTGAGATTGTCATTGGAGCCTATGCTAGCAAGAAAGCCTATACCAGTCCATTCGCTGAGGGCAATCTATACCAAGCCAGTGTGGACTTTCTCCATCATCTAGCCTCTAAATACCAAACACCTGCTCAGGATTATTCTCAAACTCATGAGAAGATGGATAGTTTTGATAAGGCCTCTCGTTTGCTGGAGTCTTCTTATGACTTTTCAGAACTCGCTTTGGATGTCGATGAGAAAGACCGTGAAAACTTACAAATCTGGTCTTGCTTAACTCAAAAAGAAGAGTTGGAGTTGGTAGCGCGTAGTATTCGTCAGAAATTGCATGTTAATCCAGACCTGAGTTACAAGTATTTTCGTATTCTCTTGGGGGATGTAGCTTCTTACCAATTATCGCTGAAAACCATTTTTGACCAGTATCAGATTCCTTTCTATCTTGGTAGAAGCGAATCCATGGCTCATCATCCCTTGACACAGTTTGTTGAGTCTATTTTAGCTTTGAAACGCTATCGTTTCCGTCAGGAAGATTTGATTAACCTCCTCAGAACGGGTTTATATACCGACCTTAGCCAGGCTGATATTGACGCATTTGAGCAATACATCCGCTATCTTGGTATCAATGGCTTGCCAGCCTTTCAGCAAACCTTTACCAAATCTCACCATGGAAAATTTAATCTTGAGCGTTTGAATGCCCTTCGTCTGCGTATTTTAACACCTCTTGAGACTCTCTTTGCCAGCCGAAAACAAAAGGCTGAAAATCTCTTACAAAAGTGGAATGTCTTTCTAAAAGAAGGAGCTGTGACCAAGCAGTTACAAGTTTTGACAGCCACTATGGAAGCTCTTGATCAGGAAAGACAAGCCGAAGTTTGGAAGGCTTTCTGTCACGTTTTAGAGCAATTTGCGACTGTTTTTGCTGGTTCACAGGTTAGTCTAGAGGACTTCCTAGCCTTGCTCCATTCTGGAATGAGTTTGTCCCAATACCGCACTATTCCAGCAACAGTGGACACCGTTCTGGTGCAGAGTTACGATTTGATTGCGCCCTTAACGGCTGACTTTGTCTATGCCATTGGTCTGACTCAGGACAATTTACCAAAAATTGCGCAGAATACCAGTCTTTTGACAGACGAAGAAAGACAGAGCTTAAACCAAGCGACAGAAGATGGCGTTCAATTGCTGATTCCCAGCAGTGAAAATCTCAAGAAAAATCGCTATACTATGCTTTCCTTGGTCAATTCTGCTCGTAAGCAGTTGGTCTTGTCGGCTCCAAGCCTTTTTAACGAAAGTGAAAGCAAGGAGTCTGCCTATCTTCAAGAGTTGGTCCATTTTGGATTTAGTCGAAAAGAGAAGAGGATGAATCACAAAGGGCTGTCTAAGGAAGATATGGGGTCCTATCACAGTCTTTTGTCTAGTCTGGTTGCCTATCACCAGCAGGGCGAGATGAGTGAGACTGAGCAAGATTTGACCTTTATTAAGATTCTGGCGCGTGTCATGGGTAAAAAACTAGAACAGCAAGGTCTGGAAAATCCAGCCCTCCCAACCAGCCCGAGTAGCAAGCCCTTAGCCAAGGATACCCTACAAGCTCTTTATCCTACTGATCAGGAGTTTTACCTGTCTACCTCCGGTTTGACGGAGTTTTATCGCAATGAATACAGTTATTTTCTTCGCTACGTTTTAGGCTTGCAAGAAGAATTGCGCCTGCGACCAGATGCTCGTAGTCATGGGAATTTCTTGCACCGTATTTTTGAACGGGCCTTGCAATTACCTGACGAAGATTCCTTTGACCACCGTCTAGAACAAGCTATTCAAGAAACCAGTCAGGAACGGGAATTTGAAGCTATTTATCAGGAAAGTTTGGAAGCCCAGTTTACCAAGGAAGTTCTGCTTGATGTGGCACGGACGACTGGACATATTCTCCGCCACAATCCAGCCATCGAAACCATCAAAGAGGAAGCGAATTTCGGTGGAAAAGAGCAGGCCTTTATTCAATTAGACAATGGACGCAGTGTCTTTGTACGAGGTAAGGTTGACCGCATTGACCGTTTGAAAGCGGATGGATCGATAGGAGTAGTAGACTACAAGTCCAGTCTGACCCAGTTCCAGTTTCCTCATTTCTTTAATGGGCTCAATTCCCAGCTACCAACCTATCTAGCTGCCCTAAAAAGAGAAGGGGAGCAGAACTTTTTCGGTGCCATGTACTTGGAAATGGCTGAGCCAGTCCAATCTCTGATGGCCGTTAAAAGTCTGGCAGGTGCAGTAGTAGAAGCCAGCAAGTCTATGAAATACCAAGGACTCTTTTTAGAAAAAGAAAGCAGTCATTTGGGCGAATTTTACAACAAAAACAAGGCCAATAAGCTGACAGATGAGGAATTCCAGCTCCTACTGGACTACAATGCCCATCTTTACAAGAAAGCAGCTGAGAAGATTTTAGCAGGTCAGTTCGCCATTAATCCTTATACTGAAAATGGCAGAAGCATTGCACCGTATGTTCAGCAACACCAAGCCATCACTGGATTTGAAGCCAATTACCATCTGGGCCAAGCCCGTTTCCTAGAAAAGTTGGACCTAGCTTATGGCAAGCGTCTGGTCGGAGAAAAACTCAAGCAAGCTTGGTTTGAAAAAATAAGAGAGGAGTTGAATCGATGAAGCCTATTCCCTTTTTAACTGAGGAAGAAATTCAAAAACTGCAAGAAGCAGAAGTAAATTCGAGCAAGGAACAGAAGAAAACTGCCGAGCAAATCGAAGCTATCTACACTTCTGGTCAGAATATCCTGGTTTCAGCATCGGCTGGTTCTGGGAAGACTTTTGTCATGGCCGAGCGTATTCTGGACCAATTGGCGCGTGGTGTCGAAATTTCTCAACTCTTTATCTCAACCTTTACAGTTAAGGCTGCTACTGAACTTAAGGAACGTTTGGAGAAAAAAATCAGCCAACAAATCCAAGAAAGCGATGATGTCGAGCTTAAACAACACTTAGGTCGCCAGTTGGCAGACCTACCCAACGCATCCATCGGAACCATGGACTCTTTTACACAAAAATTCCTTGGCAAACATGGTTATCTGCTTGATATTGCGCCAAATTTCAGGATTTTACAAAACCAAAGCGAGCAACTTCTTCTAAAAAACGAAGTCTTTCATGAGGTATTTGAAGCCCATTACCAAGGCAAACAGAAAGAGAAGTTTAGTCATTTGCTGAAAAACTTTGCTGGGCGAGGCAAGGATGAACGGGGGCTACGCCAGCAAGTCTATAAAATTTATGACTTCCTCCAATCCACCAGCAATCCTCAAAAGTGGCTGAGTGAATCTTTCCTCAAAGGCTTTGAGAAAGCTGATTTTACCAGTGAAAAAGAAAAACTAACTGAACAAATCAAACAAGCCCTTTGGGATTTGGAAAGCTTTTTCCGTTACCATTTGGATAATGATGCCAAGGAGTTTGCAAAGGCTCCCTATTTAGAAAATGTTCAGTTGGTTTTGGATGAAATTGGCTCCTTAAATCAGGAGTCCGATAGTCAGGCTTATCAGGCAGTACTTGCGCGTGTTGTCGCAATTTCGAAAGAGAAAAACGGCCGAGCTCTGACTAATGCCAGTCGTAAGGCTGATTTGAAGCCACTGGCTGATGCCTATAACGAAGATAGAAAGACCCAGTTTGCTAAACTAGGACAACTGTCAGACCAGATAACGATTCTCGACTATCAAGAACGTTATCATGGAGACACCTGGGAACTAGCTAAGACTTTCCAAACCTTCATGAGTGACTTTGTAGAGGCCTATCGTCAGCGTAAACGTCAGGAAAATGCCTTTGAATTCGCTGATATCAGCCATTACACCATTGAGATTTTAGAGAAATTCCCGCAAGTTCGTGAGGCTTATCAGGATCGCTTCCATGAAGTCATGGTCGATGAGTATCAGGATACCAACCATATTCAAGAACGGATGCTGGAATTACTTTCTATTGGACACAATCGCTTTATGGTGGGAGATATCAAGCAGTCCATCTACCGTTTCCGTCAGGCAGACCCGCAGATTTTCAATGAGAAATTCCAACGCTATGCGCAAAATCCCCAAGAAGGAAAGCTGATTCTCCTGAAGGAAAATTTCCGTAGTAGTTCAGAAGTGCTGTCAGCAACCAATGATGTCTTTGAACGTCTCATGGACCAAGAGGTCGGCGAAATCAACTATGATAACATGCACCAGCTTGTTTTTGCCAATACCAAACTGACTCCCAATCCAGACAACAAGGCAGAATTGCTCCTCTACGATAAGGATGACACAGGTGAGGAAGAAGAGAGCCAAGCAGAAACGAAATTAACAGGGGAAATGCGCTTAGTTATCAAGGAAATCCTTAAACTTCATCAGGAACAAGGTGTTGCCTTTAAAGAAATCGCCCTTCTGACCTCCAGCCGCAGTCGTAATGATCAGATTCTCCTCGCCCTGTCTGAGTACGGAATTCCTGTCAAAACTGACGGAGAGCAGAACAATTACCTACAATCTCTAGAAGTGCAAGTCATGCTAGACACCCTTCGTGTCATTCACAATCCTCTTCAAGACTATGCCTTGGTTGCCCTTTTGAAGTCTCCAATGTTTGGCTTTGACGAGGACGAGTTAGCACGTTTGTCCCTTCAGAAAGCAGAGAATAAAGTCCAAGAAAATCTCTATGAAAAACTGGTCAATTCACAAAAAATGGTGACAAGCCAGAAAGAGTTAATTCACTCAACACTAGCTGATAAGCTAAATCAATTCATGGATATCTTGGATTCTTGGCGCTTGTATGCCAAAACCCACTCCCTCTATGACTTGATTTGGAAGATTTACAACGACCGTTTTTATTATGATTATGTGGGTGCTTTGCCAAATGGTCCTGCTAGACAGGCCAATCTCTACGCACTAGCTTTGAGAGCAGATCAATTTGAAAAGAGCAATTTCAAGGGCTTGTCTCGTTTTATTGGTATGATTAACCAAGTTTTAGAAGCCCAGCACGATTTGGCAAGCGTGGCTGTCGCACCGCCAAAAGATGCAGTAGAGCTCATGACCATCCACAAGAGTAAAGGGCTGGAGTTTCCTTACGTCTTTATCCTCAATATGGATCAAGACTTTAACAAGCAAGACAGCATGTCAGAAGTCATTCTCAGTCGTCAGAATGGTATTGGTGTCAAATATATTGCCAAAATAGAGACAGGAGCAGTAGAAGACTACTATCCTAAAACCATCAAACTCTCCATTCCTAGTCTGACCTATAGACAGAACGAAGAAGAATTACAGCTGGCAAGCTATTCAGAGCAAATGCGTCTACTGTATGTTGCTATGACACGGGCTGAGAAAAAGCTTTATCTTATCGGTAAGGGTTCTCGTGAAAAGCTGGAAGCCAAGGAATACCCAGCAGCTAAAAATGGAAAACTAAACAGCAACACTAGACTTCAAGCCAAGAATTTCCAAGATTGGATTTGGGCTATCAGTAAAGTATTTGCCAAGGATCATCTCAACTTTAGCTATCGTTTTGTTGGTGAAGATCAGCTGACTACAGAAGCTATCGGTCAGTTGGAAAACAAAAGTCCTCTCCAAGATAGCTCCCAAGTAGACAATCGTCAGTCAGAAACCATCAAAGAAGCCCTTGAAATGCTGAAAGAGGTTGAAGTCTATAATACTCTTCACCGCGCAGCCATTGAACTTCCTAGTGTTCAAACCCCAAGTCAAATCAAGAAATTCTACGAACCAGTTATGGATATGGATGGTGTCGAGATTGCAGGTCAAGGCAAGTCAGTAGACAAGAAAATCAACTTTGATTTGCCAGATTTTTCAACCAAAGAAAAAGTAACAGGAGCTGAGATTGGGAGTGCTACCCACGAACTGATGCAGAGAATTGACCTCAGTCAGAGACCAACGCTTGCTAGCCTGACAGAAACTCTCAAACAAGTTCAAACCAGCCCAGCTGTCAGAGACAAGATTAATCTTTCGAAAATTCTTGCATTCTTTGACACAGCACTCGGTCAGGAAATTCTCGCCAATACCGACTATCTCTACCGCGAGCAACCCTTTTCTATGCTCAAAAAAGACCAAAAGAGTCAGGAAGACTTCGTTGTGCGTGGTATCCTTGATGGCTATCTACTTTATAAGGATAGAATCGTTCTGTTCGACTACAAGACCGACCGCTATGATAATCCAAGTCAACTCATAGACCGCTATCGTGGTCAGTTAGCCCTATACGGAGAGGCTTTATCTCGAGCCTATTCGATTGAAAATATTGAAAAATACTTGATTTTACTCGGTAAAGATAAAGTTCAAGTTGTAAAAGTATAATCTAGAAAGGAGACCTCATGACACTTCCAGTTAGAAAATCCCTGCACGATGCGGTTTTACAGGCTTCAAAAGCTGATACTTGGGAACAAGCTACCAAGGAATGGAATGAAGTTTCCTTGATTTTTAATGGTATTGGCCGTAGCAATTGTGTCTGTGGAAATGCCATCAAATACGCTTATGAACTCTTTAACGATGTCACAGGTCAACGCCTCTTTCCGATTGGTAGTGATTGTGTTCGGCATTTTCATCGATTGACCCTTGACCAGCAACTAGAAGAGGAAGAAAAACTGCTCAGAAAGGTTGAAAATCTAACCAGAAAAGCTCAGAAAAAGGAAAAAATCAAAGTCAATAAGAGTGACTTTGACGAGCGTCTTCTAAAATGGCTCTGGGAAAAAGGTGTTTTTAAACCCAATCGTGGCAATCAGTTCTCACCTGAGAAAGACTACCAGCTCTTCCTAGAAGTCTTTCAAGGAGGAAGTTGGACCAAGGCAGAGCCCAAGAAGAAGGCACGGATGGAAGAAGTCCTTGAAAAGTGTATCAAACCCTTTTTACTTGGCAAATCAGATGACCAACTCTACCTTGTCAAGCTAGGAAAGGAAAAAATTGACTACGAACAGGAACTGCGTATCCAGGCAGAGAAAGAGCGCAAGAAAAGAGATAGAATCGCCAAACAATATGCAGACAATCTAGTTCTAGCTATGGGACCAGCAGAGCGTGCATACCAAGATTACTTTGGCTTTACAGAGACCCTGACTCAAAAAGAACGCAAGTGGGAGAAAATACTTTTTGGTAAAAATCGAACAGAACGGGCCATCAAGGCCAAACAATACCAAAAAGAGTTGGAAAAAGACCAACGAATTGCTAGTCAAGATCCAATTGAAAGAAAGCAGAAGCAGACCTGGCTCCTCAATTCCTATTTTCGTGAGCTTCCTGAAGAAAAAGCTCGATTTTCTAGGCTCTTATTAGAATATCGAAAAAGTGGAGAAGTGCCATTTTCAACTGAATATCTGTCAGACCATCTGCTCGACTTTTTCTATAAAATGAAAGCCTTTGAGTTTGAAATCGCACCAGAACAAGTTCGAGATTTTCTAAAAGAAAGCCTTCAAACAGAGCATCTCTCCTCAGCACAAGAAAGCTGGATAGAAGGAATTTTGACAAATTGTATAGTCCCATTTTTATCTCGAATACTCATCTAAAACTAAATATATAAGAGATAGAATTTTATATAAGGTTAATATACAAATCAAGTGGGGTTGAAATCAGTCTTCCTTTATAAAGTAGCTATTACAAATAAAAGCTTGTGCAAAAAAGAATAATTTATGATAGAATAGAGTATAAGAAAGAAAACGTTTTTACAGTTTTTTCAATCCGAAGGAGATATATTATGGCCACTATTCAATGGTTTCCTGGTCACATGTCTAAAGCGCGTCGACAGGTTCAGGAAAATTTAAAATTTGTTGATTTTGTGACGATTTTGGTGGATGCGCGCTTACCTCTATCTAGTCAAAATCCTATGTTAACCAAAATCGTTGGTGACAAACCAAAACTCTTGATTTTAAACAAGGCAGACTTGGCTGATCCAGCAATGACCAAGGAATGGCGCCAGTATTTTGAATCACAGGGAATCCAGACTCTGGCTATTAACTCCAAAGAGCAAGTGACTGTAAAAGTTGTAACAGATGCTGCCAAAAAGCTCATGGCAGATAAGATTGCTCGCCAAAAAGAACGTGGAATCAAGATTGAAACCTTGAGAACCATGATTATTGGAATTCCAAACGCTGGTAAATCAACTCTCATGAACCGTTTGGCTGGTAAGAAAATTGCTGTTGTAGGAAACAAACCAGGTGTTACCAAGGGACAACAATGGCTCAAAACCAATAAAGACCTGGAAATTTTGGATACACCGGGGATTCTTTGGCCTAAGTTTGAAGATGAAACTGTTGCGCTTAAGTTGGCCTTGACTGGAGCTATCAAAGACCAGTTGCTTCCTATGGATGAGGTGACCATTTTTGGTCTCAATTATTTCAAAGAACATTATCCAGAAAAGTTGGCTGAACGCTTCAAACAAATGAAAATTGAAGAAGAAGCACCTGTTATTATTATGGATATGACCCGTGCCCTCGGTTTCCGTGATGACTATGACCGTTTCTACAGTCTCTTCGTGAAGGAAGTCCGCGACGGCAAACTCGGTAACTATACCTTAGATACATTGGAAGACCTCGATGGTGACGATTAAAGAAATCAAAAAACTCCTTGCTACTGTCAAGGAGTTAGATAACCCTATTTTTTTAGAACTCGAGCAGGATAATCGTTCTGGAGTTCTAAAGGAAATAAGCAAGCGTAAAAAAGCCATTCAGGCAGAATTGGATGAGGATCTTCGTTTGGAATCCATGCTTTCCTACGAAAAAGAACTTTACAAGCAAGAATTGACCTTGATAGCAGGTGTTGACGAGGTTGGTCGTGGTCCTCTGGCTGGGCCTGTAGTCGCTGCAGCCGTTATTTTACCTCAAAATTGTAAAATTAAAGGTCTCAACGACAGCAAGAAAATTCCTAAAAAGAAACATCTGGAGATTTTTCAAGCCGTTCAGGAGCAAGCCTTGTCAATCGGCATTGGTATCATGGATAATCAGGTCATCGACCAAGTCAATATCTATGAAGCAACCAAACTGGCCATGAAGGAAGCAATCTCCCAGCTCAGTCCTCAACCTGAGCACCTTTTGATAGATGCCATGAAACTGGATTTACCCATTTCACAAACATCTATCATCAAAGGAGATGCCAACTCCCTCTCTATCGCAGCAGCATCTATAGTAGCCAAGGTGACACGTGATGAATTGATGAAGGAATATGATCAGCAGTTCCCTGGCTATGATTTTACTGCTAATGCAGGATATGGAACTGCTAAACACCTAGAAGGCCTCACAAAACTAGGAGTTACCCCAATTCACCGAACAAGTTTTGAACCCGTTAAATCACTGGTTTTAGGAGAAAAAGAAAGTTAAATTAGAAGGAATGATTATGGAGGAACAGTCAGAAACACTCAGTTCCAAGAAAGAATTTGCCTTTGCCTCAAGTACTATATTATCCCAAGTTGGACGAGGAATCATTGTTGGTCTCGTTGTTGGAATTATCGTTGGATCCTTTCGTTTCTTAATCGAAAAAGGCTTCCACCTGATACAAGGATTTTATCAAAATCAAGCGCACTTAGTGCGCAATCTTTTTATCATTGGTCTATTTTATTTAGTAGTTTGTTGGCTCAGTGCAAAATTAACCCGATCAGAAAAAGATATCAAAGGCTCAGGAATTCCTCAAGTCGAAGCAGAATTAAAGGGATTGATGACTCTCAACTGGTGGGGAGTTCTTTGGAAAAAATATATTCTAGGAATTCTTGCTATTGCAAGTGGACTCATGCTGGGGCGTGAAGGACCAAGTATTCAACTTGGAGCTGTCGGCGGTAAAGGAATTGCTAAATGGCTCAAATCCAGTCCAGTAGAGGAACGTTCCTTGATTGCTAGTGGAGCTGCCGCTGGTCTAGCTGCAGCCTTTAATGCACCGATTGCAGGACTTCTCTTTGTGGTAGAAGAAGTTTATCACCATTTTTCACGCTTTTTCTGGGTATCTACTCTCGCAGCTAGTCTCGTAGCAAACTTTGTCTCACTGCTCATATTTGGCCTAACACCCGTACTGGATATGCCAGACAACATCCCACTCATGACCCTAGACCAGTATTGGATTTACCTCCTTATGGGGATTTTTCTTGGACTATCTGGTTTTATCTATGAGAAAGCTGTGCTCAATGTTGGTAGAGTTTATGACTGGCTTGGTCAAAAAATCCGTTTGGATAGAGCTTATTATCCAATTCTGGCTTTCACTCTCATCATCCCAGTCGGAATCTTCTTACCACAAATCCTTGGTGGTGGAAATCAGCTGGTTCTTTCCTTAACTGAACAAGATTTTAGTTTCCAAGTTCTATTATTTTACTTTTTGATTCGCTTTGTTTGGAGCATGATTAGTTATGGAAGTGGCCTTCCAGGAGGAATTTTCCTACCAATTTTAGCGCTTGGCTCCTTACTTGGAGCCCTAGTTGGTGTTATTTGTGTCAATCTTGGACTTGTCAGTCAGCAGCAATTCCCTATATTTGTCATTCTAGGAATGAGTGGCTATTTTGGAGCAATATCCAAGGCTCCCTTAACTGCTATGATTCTGGTAACCGAAATGGTAGGAGATATTCGAAACCTCATGCCACTTGGATTAGTCACCTTGGTTGCTTACATCATCATGGATCTACTCAAGGGTGCACCAGTCTATGAGGCTATGTTGGAAAAAATGCTGCCAGAAGAAGCGACAGATGAAGGAGAAGTCACTCTCATTGAAATCCCTGTTTCAGATAAAATAGCAGGAAAACAAGTT
Source organism: Streptococcus sp. 27098_8_86 (assembly GCF_041432595.1). Classification (GTDB taxonomy): domain Bacteria; phylum Bacillota; class Bacilli; order Lactobacillales; family Streptococcaceae; genus Streptococcus; species Streptococcus pneumoniae_F. The sequence continues at coordinate 303,937 of NZ_JAPVZW010000002.1, read as the reverse complement.
CACGAACTCAACTTACCACATAACGTACTCATCACCACCCAAGTCCATAATGGCAAGAGCCAAACAGTTAACGGCTCAACCAGAATGTATCTCGGAGATATGATTCACCTAGTTATTCCAAAAAGTGAAATTGGGAAAGTCAAAGATTTGTTATTGTAGAAGTTTTTACATAATTTATGTTATGTGAAAACGAATTTCTTAATTAAATACACTAGAAAACCGATTCTCAGCAATGAGGTCGGTTTTTTCTTGTTAGAAATATTATAATATATTATAAAAAATGATTAAATTATTCTAGGTTATAGTATAATGAGAAAAGGAGGAAAGCTTAAATGAGTAATTCTGGCATCAGAAAGAGTCATAAAAGGTTACTAATCGTTTTGTTACTCGCAATCATCACAGCAGGAGGTGTTTTTATGTTTTCTATGTTAGGGAGATCCCAAGAAGAGCGTCGGAATAGAGAGTATGAAGTTAGTTTGGTGAATGCTTTAAAGAATTCATATGAAGGGATTGAGGAGATAACAATTACGAACCCCTCGTACAGCTCAATTCCTTCAGAGGCTTGGGGGGCTGATGTGAAACTAAAATTTTTTGATGGAACATCTAAGGAACATGTTTTAGCTTTTGATATAAACTCGAATAAAATTAGGATCGGTGTATATAATAACGAAGATGAAGAATTTCAACATTTTCTAAATTCTAGACGAGGTTCTACTAAGTCAAAAGTTAAAGTTAAATATTCGAATGGCTCAGAAGGGGACCTATGATGAATAAATACATTTATACAGATAAACAACTTAATAAATTGAATCAAGGTCCGAATGTTTACAGTGTTAATACTTAGTTCGTACAACGTAAAGAAAATCGAACAAATATTGTTACTGCTAAATCAGATAACGAGTTAAAAAAAGGTGAAATTAACACCATAACCACCTCCGATGATCAAGAATTGCGTGTTGTCGCCACTAAGTCTGACATTGAAACAGATTTTGATGGACTGGCGGTTTCACCTATTGTGAACGGCAAACCAGATTATAAAAATGTAGCCGTGATTGCTGCTGGAACCGATCCTGGGAGTCCTACTATGATTGATAGATGAAAAAACTTTTTCTTATTATAGTGTAAGATAGACTAATCTTTCTTATAGTATAATAAAAAGGAGAAAAGCTTAAATGAACAATTCCAGCAATAAAAAAAGTCATAAAAGGCTGCTAATCGTTTTGTTATTCGCAATCATCACAGCAGGAGGTATTTTTATGTTTAGCATGTTAGGGAAATCTCAAGAAGAACGTCGGAATAGAGAGTACGAAGTTAGTTTGGTGAATGCTTTAAAAAATTCTTACCAAGGGATTGAGGAGATTAAGATTTCCAATCCAAACTACACAAACCCTCCAGGTTCATGGTCTTGTGATGTAGAAATTAAGTTTATTGATGAAAAAACTCTTAAATATGGGATTAATCACCATTTAAGTTATAAAACAAATTATGGTGGTCGTCAAGAAACAAACGAAGATTGGCAGTATTTAGAAACTCATAAAGGAAAAACTTTAAAATCAGTCCAAATTACTTATTCTGATTATGAGCAAGGAGAACAGTGATGAAGTTCTAATATACTGATGAACAATTGTATAATTTAAACCAAGATTTTGCTATTTATATTGTAAATGAAGAGTTTTCAAGTAGAAAAAGGAGAAAAGCTTAAATGAGTAATTCTGGCATCAAAAAAAGTCATAAAAGGTTACTAATATTTTTGTCAATCGCAATTATCACAGCAGGAGGTGTTTTTATGTTTTCTATGTTAGGGAAATCCCAAGAAGAGCGTCGGAATAGAGAGTACGAAGTCAGTCTGGTGAATGCTTTAAAAAATTCTTACCAAGGGATTGAGGAGATTAAAATGTCCAATCCAGCATACACCAGCCCTCCGGGTTCGTGGTCTTGTGATGTAGAAATCAAATTTAATGATAAAAGAAAAACTAAGTATAGGATAGGCCATGGACTCCATGATAAAAAGAATTACCAAGGATCATTGACCAATAATAAAAAGCAATTCCTTAACAATTACAAAGGAGTGACCGACTTAAAAGTAATTGTTACATATTCAGATAATAGCACAGGAGAACAATGATAACATTTTCCTATACAGATGAGCAGCTAAACAATTTAAATCGGGATTATGCTGTATATAGTGTAAACCTTGAATTCGCTAAGCGTAACGGTAGAACTTAGGTCAATTCAAATCTCATTGAAAATATATCTTCTGATAATTTAGAAAAAACCACACAATAACCACCTCCGATGGTCAAGAATTCCGTGTCGTTGCGACTAAGTCTGACGCAGGAACTTGTTTTGATGGGACTTGTTTTAGATACATTTTTTCTATTCTAGTGTTATTTATCTTTAAATTATAGTAGAATGAAGAAAAGGAGGAAAGCTTAAATGAGTAATTCTGGCATCAAAAAAAGTCATAAATGGCTATTAATCGTTGTGTCACTCGCAATCATCACAGCAGGAGGTGTTTTTATGTTTTCTATGTTAGGGAAATCCCAAGAAGAGCGTCGAAATAGAGAATATGAAGTTAGTTTGGTTGAAACCTTAAAAGATAGTTATGAGGGTATTGAAAAAATTAGTTTTTCTAATGCTAACTACACAAACCCACCAGGAAGTTGGACTTGCGTAGTTGAACTATTTTATAATGAGAAAAGTATAAAATATAAAATTAATTATTCGAAAAAAGATAAACGTATTTCTGACATATCTTTAGAGAGAGAGAACAAAAAAGAGGATCGAGATTTTTTGAATAGTCACTTGGGAAAGACAAATAAACTCACAAAAGTTGTTTATTCAGACGGTTCAGAAGGAGAATATTAATGGTGTATAGTTATACTGATAAACAACTTAATGAATTAAATCAAGGGAAAAATGTTTATAGTGTAAATTCTGAGTATGCTGAAAGGGAAGTTGAAAAGAAGGTTGTATCCAAAACAGATGATAAGTTATTTTCGGATGAAACCAACACCATAACCACTTCTGATGGTCAAGAATTCCGTGTTGTTGCCACTAAGTCTGACCCAGGGACAGGTTTTGATGGTTTGGCGGTAGCTCCTATGGTCAACGGCAAACCGGATTATAAAAATGTAGCTGTGATTGCTGCAGGGACGAATCCAGAGAGTCCTACTAAAACTGATAGAAGTAAATCAACTTTTTCTTATTATAGTGTAACATAGTCGCTAATCTTATAGTATAATAAGAAAAAGGAGAACAACTTAAATGAATAATTCCAGCAATAAAAAAAGTTATAAATGGCTATTAATCGTTGTGTTACTCGTAGCCATCACAGCAGGAGGTGTTTTTATGTTTTCTATGTTAGGGAAATCCCAAGAAGAACGTCGAAATAGAGAGTATGAAGTTAGTTTGGTGAATGAATTAAAGAATTCCTATGAAGGGATAGAAGAGATTAAGATTACAAATCCTGATTACACAACTCCACCAGGGTCATGGTCTTGTGATGTAGAAATCAAGTTTAAAGATGAAAGAAAAATTAAGTATGGGATTGGATATTCTTTAGACACTGAAGAAATAACAGATGCTTCATTGGAATGGGAAGGAAGAATAAAAGATAGACAATTTTTGAATAAAAACAAGGGTAAAACCACTTCGAAAATCAGGGTAAATTATTCTGATAACGACGAAGGAGAGCAATAATGACACTTAATTATACAGATAAACAGCTTAATAATTTAAATAGAGATAGTGGGGTTTACAGTGTGAGTCCAGAGTTTGCTAGACGAAAACATAAAATGCTTGTTGTTAATAAACCTGATTCTGAATTAGCTAGCTATGAAACCGACACTATAACCACCTCCTATGGTCAAGAATTCCGTGTTGTTGCAACTAAGTCTGACCCTAAAACGGGATTTGATGGACTAGCAGTTGCACCAATTGTCAACGATGAACCGGATTATAAAAACGTAGCTGTGATTGCTACAGAAACGGATCCTGGGAGTCCTACTATGATTGAAAGATATAAAATAACTTTTTCTTATTATAGTGTAATATAGGCTAATCGTATAGTATAATAAGAAAAAGGAGAACAGCTTAAATGAATAATTCCAGCAATAAAAAAAGATATATAAGACTACTAATCGTTTTTTTACTCGTAGCCATCACAACAGGAGGTGTTTTTGTGTTTAGTATGTTAGGGAAGTCTCAAGAAGAGCGTCGAAATAGAGAATATGAAGTAAGTCTGGTTAATGCGTTAAAGAATTCCTACCAAGGGATTAAGGAGATTAAGATTATGGATCCTTACTATAATGACAAACCAGGTTCGTGGTCTTGTGATATTTCAGTACAGTTCAATGATAGTCAAACTATTACTTATGGAATTAATCACAGATTAACCTATAAAGAAAACCATGATGGTCTTATGAAAGGAAATACTAATGAAGAAATTGATCAACAATGGTCTATACTTCAAAAACACATTGGTAAAACAGAATCTACAATATTAGTACGATATTCAAATGGTGAAACAGGAGAGCAATAATGGTATTTAATTATACTGATAATCAATTGAATAATTTAAACCAAGATTTTGCGGTCTATAGTATTAATAAAGAATTTTCAGAACGCAATAAAAAGAAGTTTGTGACAGATAATCCAAATAATAAAAACGAAACCAACACTATAACCACCTCCGATGGTCAAGAATTCCGTGTTGTTGCCACTAAGTCTGACACTGAAACAGGTTTTGATGGGCTGGCAGTTGCACCAATTGTCAATGGCGAACCAGATTATAAAAATGTAGCCGTGATTGCTGCTGGAACGGACCCTGATAGTCCGGTGAATAAACAAGGTCCTTTTACACGCGATGTCTATAGTGCTATAGTTGCTAGACAAACTTATTTATCTCCACAATATAAGGTTGCTGACCAATTCGTAAAAGAAATTATGGATGATTCCAGATATGAAGTTAGTCAACTATCCGGTTATTCACAAGGATCCTACATGCTGAAAGTAGGGGCTAAATACCACATCCCTACGACTACCTTCAATGCTTGGTTTAAATACGGTGCACTCACACTGGAAGAAAAAGAATTTATCGAAAATAATCCAGCTATGTTTATAGATTACCGTAGAAAACATGATGACGTAGTACGTTGGAATGACTCTAATCACCCAGAAAGGTACACCAGTCCGATTGATATTACAAATTCTATGCCTAACACGATTCACTGGCTAGATGGGACTAGCCACAAAATTGGTGATTGGGAGTTTGATCCTGTAACAGGTCAAGTTGTTGATGGTAAAGGTGGAAAACCCTTAATTAGCGGTGTTTATAGAGCATATACCAACAGTCTCCGAGGAATGGCTCACTACAAGAACTTGAAATCAAAATGGTCAACAGGTGGCATTAGTAGCTCTGAGGAAATATACTTAGATGCAGCTCAAGGTTCTATCTTATCATCATCAATGGCTACAGCAGCAAGAACTGGAGCTGATGAAGTGAGCGCCCTAGCCAAGGTTGCTAACCAAGAATTACAAGAAATTTGGTCCAAGATCGACTTTACAAGCTACACAGCATTAGCTCCCTATGAGGTTGAGGCCATTTTTGCTAGCCAAGGTATCACTCAAGCACAGTTTATCGATACTTTTCAGGCAGAAACAACACAAACAGTCACTAAGATGAATGCTTCCGCCCAAGCATTTGAACAGTTAGATAAACAATTACAGGAAGTCATCGAAAAAACAGTGGCAACAGACACACAATTTGCTAAGGAGTTCAGACAATGGAAAGCAGAGATGTAAAATGGGATGCCATTAGACAAAAAGAGAGGGAAATTCTTAACCTCGAAGAACAATACTATCTGGAAAAGAACAAGTTAGAGAAAAAGACACTAGAATTAGAGGAACGTTCTGCAAGATTGGAAAGGATCATGAACGAAGAAGCTGATAAAATGTACCTAGTATTAAGAAAGTTTTCGTCACCAGCTGATTGTGTTAGAGAGTACTTTACAGAAATAGAAAATTTGAGATATCATTCTAACCAAGTTTATAGAACTAATGAAATAAAACTGGAAGAAGAAAAAGAAAAAATAGATAAAGAATTTCGACAAAGAAAAAATATCTTAGATGAAGAATATCAAAAACTAAGGAGAAATTATGCAAGCACCAATGAATGAGTACTATACTGATGAAGAATACCAATACGCTCTAAAACAAATGTATCGCATGATGGAAAGAAATCGTATTCTGGCACAATGCCAATTGGCAAAGACCGCTAAAAATCAAATAAAAGAAAGTTTTGACCAAAAATCGAAAACAATTGCAAGAGATACTAAAGCAACAATAACAAGTATTAACAGCCAAATGGACACTGCAATACAAGGTAAAGTTCGCAAGAGTCTTGAAACAAAAATACCTAATATGTTAGTCAAGTATGATGATGTATAAAGAAGAATTTTTAAAACCAAAAATTTATGTACAATTGACTTGATAAGGCTAAAATCCTTGATGCAACTGAATTAGAAGCATAAAGTACATTCTTTAAAAAGTGTACTTTATTTTTGTTTTGTACATTATTTTAGGGGTGAATAATGTACATTTTGAGTTGTGATTTATGGTAGTTAGGTAGTGTGTTCAATTGTACATTTTGGTGAGTATGGAGTGGGTGAGATGAGTTGGAATAAAGTACATTTTATTGGGCATTACATTAACAATAAAATTTTTTACTTTTTTGTAGTTTAACCATACTGTAAATGCACCACCTTTATAGTAGTGGTATAATCAAGGTAGCAACAATATAAAGGAGGGAAGTGTTATGGCAAGTTCAGAAACTTATACCCAATATCTCAAGCCTACTGAAAAAGAGTTGCTTGAAGTTCAAGCCGGTTATGAAGAGCTAGAAAAGTTGCTGAAATCATCAAGATATCATGAAGGTGGTTTTTACATTTTGAATGGAAACAAAGTGTTTTCTATTAATGAATATCAAGATATTAGGCAACATAAAATCTTGTTAGAAGCTGACAAACATATCGAACTCGGAGCAATAGAAGTTTCATTATCCAAAGAATGTTATAGAGATATAGGCAAGAAAAGTAAACCAGATAAAGTTTATGGAAGAAAGCAGATTCTCGAAAGTTCATACAGAGGGGAATTTAACAGAGGACACTTGATTGCTGAATCCCTCATTAAGTATTGCACTGATTTCGATTACTATAAAAGAGAAAACTTTGTTATGATCACCAATTGGTGTAATCGAGCTACAACTTGCAATCATAAGCATATTGCCTGTGGGATGTTATTCTTCGAACAGATATTGCTTGATTCATTGGAAGATGGTGTAGACATCTGTTACAGAGTGACACCTGTCTTTAAGAAACTAGATGCTTCAGATGATGAAGAAGCAGAGCAATCCTTTGAGTATCTGCCTAGAGGTATTATCATGGAAGCTATTGTTACTAACGGCAAAGCCTTCACTGGTCAGAATGTAGAACGACTAGGCAAGAAGTTCGAGAAGAGCTTTAATGTCTTTATTCCAAATGCACAAAGGGACCTTGTTATTGATTATAGAACAGGAGAAATTGGTTTGAACGATAATTCAGTGACCTTGAAAGACTTATACGAAGCTAAGGGGTTCAAAATGAAAGACTTAGGCGAAGTGGTAGGTGTGAGTCATCGAACCATTCGAAGATGGAATAAAGACATTGCGTATATCCCATTCAAGAATGTGGTTAATTTAGCTAAAGCACTTGATATGAGTGTTGATGAACTGGCTGAGTTGCTGTTATTGGATTATTAAGTTTATCTAAGATTGGCCTTGACAAACCATTCCAAGGCTACTAAAATTAAGTTGTTGCAACCTTCTGGTTTTTGGTACAAGGGTACCTAGAAGGAGAATTTTGTTATGCAAATTGACAAAACTAAAATTATTCTAAGTCTACTAGACTTTGCAACAATTGTCGTTACTTCCATTAAAGAGGTTATGATTGCTCAAATTGAGTCAAACTCTGGAGATTAACGATATAAAAGCATATGATTTTGTACGATTATATGCTTTTCTTATTTTTAAGGAGAATAAGTGTTATGAGTCAAAAACAGTTTACAGAATTTGAAAATCAAGATTATGGTGTTGTTATTATAGAACTCGTGAAAGATATCTATTATAGTGGAGTAAGTACTAGTAGTAAGTTGGTATTAATCCGCAAATTCACGGAATTGATTTCGAGAAAAATTTTAAATTTAGGTGAAGGATCTAAGATGACATTAGGTGAAATAGCACATCCTAATCCTAAAAAATTTCCACGGACGTATAAGTTATGGGAAAAACTAGATGCTTCCTTTAGAGATGATTTTTCAAAAATTGTGCAAGAGAATGCAGAGCTATGTAACCAGTACGCCCACACACAAATCAACAAACCAGCTTCTGACGAAGAATATTTAAGAGCTGAAGAGCTAGTGTCTGAGTTGTTTTCACTCTTATTTGTAAAATACTTTACAAAATTCGAGCTTACCGTGTTGTCAGACCCCAATGTTCTAACTGCTTTTTCTCACCTACCACCAGTTATTCGCTATAAAACACTAGAAAAGTTAATGGGTGAGAAAGCAATTTCTGAATTAAATGTTCGAATTTTAGATAAGTTTATGTTGGCTAAAGTGAAATACCAAAGCTTGGATGAAGCATTCATTTGGTTATTGAAAAATCGAGAAGAGATGATTGATGTATCATATCCAACATCTGAAGAAATTGAAAACTTTATTGGGTTGCATGACGATGAATGTTCTTTAGTCTTATGGGAATACAACAATGCTTTTGATTTGTTGCTTGATAAATTATTAGATCCTAAAATTTTAGTCAACGAATCAGGGCAGTTATACGATGACTTTGAAAGAGCTGTAGTGTATTTTAATGGCTTTAACTGTGAATTATACCTCACTGGAACAGAAGAAAGAGAAGAATTTAAAGACCTTATTGAGTTTGCTTTTTTGGGAAGGTGAGGAAGAGAACAGGGTACATATCAAAAGAAGAATTTTATTTAAAAAATCGTCTGTCTAACTAATTAGAAGGGTGAATCTTTTTCATGTGTATGGTGTAAAGTACATTCTTTAAAAATTGTCCTTTATTTTGTACATTATTCTGAGTGGTGTTTTGCATGTTTTATAGTGCATCATATCATCTGATTTAAGGAATTGATTTGTACATTTTATACTCAAGTAATAGCAGAAGAAGTGGTGGTTCAATTGTACATTTTATTTAGATATTGAGAATTATTGAGGTAGATATTATTTTTTAATTTATTGGCTAAATAATTGACAAAGTTTTATAAGGGTGTATAATATAATTATAAAGTTAAACGCAGGTGACAGATGTGTGTTGCTTGTATTTTTTTGTACTAAAAAGGAGAATGGGAAATGACTGATTATATCTTTCAAGATAAAACCGATCTTGTAAATCATTTATTTTATAAATTAAGCGATGCCTCGCCAATTAAAATCCAAAAAACTTTATATTTCTTATTTGCTTTTTATGGAGCAACATACGGAAAATTATCAGGTGAAGAAAGTGTCGGGGAATTAGAATCTGTTAATTACACTAATTTCTTATTTAAACCAAATTTCGAAGCATGGAAGTACGGACCAGTTGATGATGAAGTCTATATAGCTTATCGTGATGATCGTTACGAAGCAGTAGAATTGACTGAAGATAAATTAAATGAAAAGCTTACTCCTTCAGAAAAAAGGAATGTGATTCAATTTATTGACAGCATCATTCAACAAACTGATGAAGTCGATGATTTTACTTTGGTTGATAGAACTCATGAGGATGATGCATGGCGTGTCCCATTTGAGGAAAATGATGGTGAAATGCATATAAAAATGGATCCTCAAGTAATTGTTGACGAATATGCTGAAAAATATGTGTAATGAACAGTTTTCAGTTGATGTGTTCGGTGGCAAGCCAAAAAAACAAGCGAAAATAAAATTCCAGGATAAAATATTTAATTCGGAATCATACACACCACCTAACAGGATTGATTTTAAAGATATTAAATTAGAAGTTGTTTTTAAAGATTGTTCAAAAAAATTTGTTAATCTACCAGCTTTAAAATTTTCAAATATGAAAAGTGAATTTGGTGCTGATTCGAAGACAATATTATGTTTAAATAAATTTGTTAATGAACCATCTATTATCCAAAGGAACTCTTCACGAATTACTATTAGAAATAACGACCAAGGGAAACGAATAAAAGATATCCTATATCATTTTTTAGATCAGACTTTTGTTGATTTTCACGAATTTTATTTTAGAAAATCATCCATTTTGGACAATTTCAACATTTTGTCACCCCATGAGGGAAGATTTAGAGTAATTTGTGTTTATACAATTAAACCTTCATCGCATAAAAAAGAAAGAACCAAACACTATTTAGAAGTAGTTCTACTAGATCCATATCATTTATTTATTCCCAGCAAACTTTTGGGTAAAGATAAAATAACTGGTAAGGATAGGTTATTTAGTAGTGAAGAAGCTATGGATCAAACATATGAACAGGTTAAAGATTATAATAGAGAGTTTTCACTTGAAAATATCAATTAAAAAAGAATCAGTCGATTCTTTTTTTATATTATTTTAAAATTATGCCTTTTAATTCATCTTCTACAGAGTCTCTATGTACTTTATATATCTGAGCTGGGTTTAGTGAAAAATTCCTAGTGTTATTAACTTCATAACAATGCTTATAATCTCGTAAACCTTCAATAGCTTCATACCATTTTGCAAATGAGCGAGTAAGAATTATTATCACTTCATCATTTTTGTCATCAATTCTTTTTTTAATTTTTTCAAAGAGGAATTTTTGCGTAGGAAGGTAATCTTTTATTTTTCTATTACTATTTGGGGAAGTGCCTTTACCTAATTTGTCATACATACCGTTATAAGATATAGAATGGTAGGGAAAGAACTCAGCAAGTGCAATATCTTCAGTTATCTTTTTTAAAGATTCAATAAGTTCTTCATTATCTTTTTTATCATAGCCTTCAACCCAGCATTTCATTTTATTTCCCCAATATCCTAGATCACTTTCATTTGCTAATTCAAATGCGTGGAAGAATGGCTGTTTCATTTCTAGATTTTCTTTTATGATTTGTTCGTAATTAGTGCCGTTTTTATTAGTGATGTTTTTATAAGCATCATAATATTCTGTGCTATATCCTGGGTTTAAACTTAAAATTATAATTTTTGCATTATCTATATCACCAACAAAATGTTGAGGATAAACATTTAGTCGGAGTTTATATTTTTCTTTTGCTGCTTTCTTTGTTTTTCCTTTAGCATCATCATCTACTTTATCTACTGGGGGATATTTTTTTGAATTTAATAGCTTTTTAATATATTTCAGGTCCGCAGTAGCAACGATTATCTCCTCACCATTATATATTTCAGAAGTAGTATTTTTCCAAGGATTTTCCATTACAATAACCTCCAATTCATATTTATAACACTATTTTAGCACAAATTTGAGTATCCGCTTTAATGAAATATCATTAATCAATGATATAATGTAAGTATTAAGTTATGAAAGGAAGTTTTAAATTGAATATTATCAATACTATAATTACTTCAGTCATCACATCAGGGATTATTGGTGTCTTTATTTCAGAATATTATCAATGAAAAACCTTAGTAAAAAAATGAAACGAGATTTTGTTATTGAATTGTTTGGTAATAGATTTATGTTGAAGGACAACTATCATGGTGAGGTGATAGAATTAAATAAAACTCTAGGGAAAATTCCAATTGTTTTTTCTGATAATGAAGATGTGATTAAGTGTTACGATAACATACTCTCAAATGCAGACGATAAAAATTTACTAAGATTGCTTAAAGTTATATGCATGGATAATAATGTAAAGATTGATATTTCAAATTGGGATGATGAAATGATCTTAAAAACTCTAGGGATATTTTCAGTTGAATAAGTAAGAGTATAATCTCCATCTCCAAAGAGGAGTAGCCAGTTCCAGCAGAAAGACCTTCATAGGTTTTATAACTGAATAGATTGACTACTTTGTTGTCGAATTTTTCCTGTTCTTCAAGTAATTCTGAGGAATGGACGACAACTTTAAAATCAAACAAGCTAAAAACACTCTAAAATCATTAAATTGATATTAAAGTGTTTTTTATTGTCAAAATATACAATTGAAAAAATTTCTAGTTTTTTTAATATAGTTTTCTTTGCATCTATGTCCTCTATAACATTTTTCCGAAAAACTATAATTTTCTTGAAAAATAAATAAGTCTATGCTATACTACTAGTAGACTTATTTATGGAGAAAATCATGAAACGTGAGATTTTACTAGAACGAATCGACAAGCTAAAACAAATCATGCCTTGGTATGTTCTGGAATACTACCAATCTAAGCTTGCTGTCCCTTATAGTTTTACAACCTTGTACGAATACCTCAAGGAATACGATCGATTTTTCAGCTGGATTTTGGACTCTGGTATTTCAAATGCTGATAAAATGGCTGATATTCCTTTATCGGTCTTGGAAAATATGTCTAAGAAAGACATGGAATCTTTTATTCTTTACCTACGTGAACGTCCTTTGCTGAATGCTAATACAACCAAGCAAGGAGTTTCTCAGACAACCATCAATCGGACTTTGTCAGCACTTTCTAGTCTTTACAAGTATCTGACTGAGGAAGTTGAAAATGAACAGGGAGAGCCTTATTTTTATCGTAATGTAATGAAGAAAGTTTCAACTAAGAAAAAGAAAGAAACACTTGCTGCCAGAGCTGAAAACATCAAGCAAAAACTCTTTCTTGGTGATGAAACAGAAGGTTTTCTTACTTATATTGACCAAGAGTACCCACAACAGCTCTCTAATCGAGCCCTATCTTCATTTAATAAAAATAAAGAACGTGATTTAGCCATTATTTCCCTTCTCTTGGCGTCTGGTGTCCGCTTATCTGAAGCTGTTAATCTGGATATAAGGAATCTCAATCTCAAGATGATGGTTATTGATGTCACTCGAAAAGGTGGCAAACGTGACTCGGTCAATGTCGCTGCTTTTGCTAAGCCTTATCTAGAGAATTATCTAGCCATTCGAAATCAACGCTATAAGACGGAAAAGACGGATACAGCCCTCTTTTTAACACTTTATAGAGGTGTTCCCAATCGTATCGATGCTTCCAGCGTGGAAAAGATGGTTGCTAAGTACTCTGAGGACTTCAAAGTGCGTGTAACTCCCCATAAACTGCGCCATACGCTAGCAACCAGGCTCTATGATGCCACTAAATCGCAAGTTTTGGTCAGTCATCAGCTAGGACATGCCAGTACACAAGTCACTGACCTCTATACCCATATCGTCAATGATGAACAAAAGAATGCTCTAGATAGTTTATGAAATACATAAAATAAATTATGTAATATATAATTTTAAAAAAGAAGCTGGTCCTACAACCAACTTCTTTTTGTTTTATCCAACTATCGCTTCAGCGATTTCTTCACGGCTAATACCAGCGAAGTAGCGTGTGATATCAATGGTTTCTAGCGCTTTGAGGACATCTTCGCGTTCGTATTTCACTCCACGAAGGACATCTTCTACTGCAGCAACATCTTCAATACCAAAGAAGTCACCATAAATCTTGATATCTTGGATTTTTGATTCAGTAACGTTAGCAAAGACTTCCACCTTACCACTGGTAAATTTTGTTCCACGACGGACGTTAAATTCAGGTGATTTACCGTAGTTCCAGTCCCAAGTACCAAACTTAGTATCCTTGATGCGATTGATTTCAGCCAATTCTTCCTCAGAAAAAACGTATTCAGTCATCTCTGGGTACTCTTTTTTCATGTATTCCAAGAGCAAATCACGGAATTCTTCAACTGTGATTTTTTCTGGTAATTCATTGACAATATTGGTGACACGAGCACGGACGGATTTCACACCTTTTGATTCAAATTTATCCTTTGAAACCTTGAGGGCATTTGCGAGGACTGACAAATCAACGTCAAAGAGCAAGCAACCGTGGTGCATGATACGGCCGTTAATATAGGCTTGGGCATTGCCACAAAACTTCTTACCATCAATCTCAAGGTCATTACGGCCTGTGAACTCAGCTTTAACCCCAAGTTGAGCCAAAGTATTGATAACTGGAGTTGAGAAGCTCTTGAAGTCAAAAGCCTTGTTTTCATCTTCTTTTGAAATAATCGTGTAGTTGAGGTTATTTAAATCGTGGTAAACAGCTCCACCACCACTGATACGGCGGACCACCTCAATACCATTTTCGCGAACATAATCACGGTTGATTTCTTCGATAGTATTCTGGTGACGACCAACAATGATAGATGGCTTGTTAATCCAAAGTAGGAAGATTTGATCCTCATCCAAAAGGTGTTTAAAGGCATATTCTTCCAAGGCAATATTAAAGGCAGTGTCGTTTGAATGATTGATAATATATTTCATGATATCCCTTTATACGATAGAGACTGGAAAGATATTTTCCAGTCTATTCTATCTTTCTTTTATTTTTTCTTAGGTGAATGGATGGCCATTCCTAAAACATCTGCAAATGCTTCGTACATCACTTCAGAGTAGGTTGGGTGTCCGTGGATAGTCTTCAGCATTTCTTCAACAGTAATTTCCATTTCGATAATGCTTGATGCCTCGTTAATCAATTCTGCAGCTGCAGGACCGATGATATGAACACCAAGGATTTCTCCGTATTTCTTATCCGCAATAACTTTAACGAAACCTTGAGCTGCATCTGAGGCAATGGCACGTCCGTTAGCCGCAAAGTTGAACTTACCGATGGCAACATCGTATTTCTCACGGGCTTGTTCTTCTGTCAACCCTACTGCTGCTACTTCAGGAAGAGTGTAGATAGCTGCAGGAGTCAAATTCAATTTGGCAACAGCATGATTTCCTTTAAGAGCATTTTCAGCAGCAACTTCACCCATACGGAAAGCTGCGTGAGCCAACATCTTAGTACCATTAATATCACCTGGTGCGTAGATACCTGGAACAGAAGTTTCCATGTATTCGTTGACCTTGATACGACCACGATCCAATTCAAACTCAACCTCTCCAATACCTTCAAGGTCTGGCACACGACCGATTGAAAGAAGAGCTTTATTTGCGATGATATCGTCTTTTCCTTCAACCTTGATACGAAGTTGACCATTTTCCTCAATGATTTCTTGCAGTTTAGTACCAGTCAAGATGGTCATTCCTTTACGCTCAAGAATCAAGCGAAGATTCTTAGAAACTTCTGCATCCATAGCTGGCACGATACGGTCCATCATTTCGATAACAGTTACTTTTGAACCAAATGTCATGAAGGCCTGACCAAGTTCGATACCAACAACTCCACCACCGATGATAACAAGGCTTTCTGGCACTTCATTCATTTCAAGAATGTCATCACTAGTCATGACAAGTGGAGATTCCATACCAGGAACGTTGATCTTGCTGACTTTTGAACCACCGGCAAGGATGATTTTCTTGGTTTCAAGCAATTCAGAACCATTTACCAAGACATTCTTGTCTTTAGTAATAGTACCGATACCCTTATGAACAGTAACTCCGTAGCTACGAAGAAGTCCTGCAACACCACCAACAAGAGTATTAACAACTTTAGATTTAGTTTCTAAAAGTTTGTCCATATCAACAGTGAAGTTAGGATTTTCAATCACGATACCACGGTTTGCGGCATGACCAATGTTTTCGATAATTTCAGCGTTATGAAGGTAGGTCTTGGTTGGAATACATCCACGATTCAAGCATGTTCCACCAAGTTCAGATTTCTCAACAAGGGCAACCTTACCGCCGAGTTGGGCAGCTTTAATGGCTGCAACATAACCAGCAGGACCTCCACCAATCACAACGATATCAAAAGCATCATCGCTCTTACCATCATCGTTTGAGGCACTTGCTGCAGGTTCTGGGCTAGCTTCTGGCACTGTTGCTCCAGCTGTTGGGATGTTTTCCCCTTCTTCTCCGAGGTAACCGATAACTTCCGTTACAGGAACTGTTTCACCGTCCCCTTTAAGGATAGCAATCAAGTACCCATCTTCTTCGGCTTCCAACTCCATACTGACTTTATCAGTCATGATTTCCAAAAGGATTTCTCCTTCTTTTACAAATTCTCCGACTTTTTTATTCCATTGGACGATTTGTCCTTCTGTCATATCCACGCCGGCTTTTGGCATAATTACTTCTAAGGCCATGTCTTCCTTCCTTTATCTATATCTTAAAAATGAACACTCTTGTTCTTAAATCAACATTGAGATTGGATTTTCAATCAATTCTTTCAAGTCTTTCATAAACTTAGCACCAGCCATACCATCTACGACACGGTGGTCAATTGTTAAACCAAGACTCATAATTGGGCGAATCACAATTTCACCATTGACGACAACTGGTTTCTCAATTGTCGAACTGACACCGAGGATAGCTGAGTTTGGTTGGTTGATGATCGGACCAAAGGACTGAACGCCAAACATTCCCAAGTTACTGATAGTAAATGTTGAATTTTGCAACTCACTTGGAGCCAATTTACCATCCAAGGTACGGCCAATCACATCTTTAAAGGCTACAACCAGTTCTGAAAGACTCATCTTCTCAGCATTGTAAACAACAGGTGTCATCAATCCATTATCCATCCCAACTGCCATCGCAAGATTGACATAGTTGTGAGTGATAATGGTCTTGCCATCTTCTGTCAATGAAGCGTTGATGTATGGGTGTTTCATAAGAGTCTTAACAACTGCAAGTGAAAGAAGGTCTGTTACAGTAGTCTTCTTCCCAGTTGCTTCCATGATTGGCTCAAGAATCTTCTTACGAAGAGCCAACATTTCAGTCATATCAACTTCATAGTTGAGGGTGAAGGTTGGTGCAGTTAGGTATGATTCAACCATACGTTGGGCAATAACCTTACGCATTGGTGTCATTGGAATACGTTCAATTTCACCGTATGGTGTTACGTTATCAGGAACTTCTTCCACTTTTTCAATCTGAGCAGGAGACTTGATGGTATCATTTTCAATATTTTCAGGAAGCAAGGCCAAAACATCCTTCTTCATGATTTTACCACGATGACCAGTTCCTTGGATTTCCTGCCAAGCAATGTTATGTTCGAAGGCAATTCGTTTTGCAAGTGGCGAAATGCGAACCACGTTTGTGTCTTTATAAGTTTCCACGTCTTCTTTGTGGACACGACCGTTTGCACCTGAGCCAGAAACGTCGTAGAGGTTGATCCCTAAATCATCCGCTAACTTTCTAGCCGCAGGAGTCGCTCTTAGCTTGTCATCAGCCATGACCTCTCCAATTCTATTTATGATACAAAGGGCGTTAAAAGCGACTGAAAAATAGGAAATCGACGATGGCTTCGATGAAGCCAAGGAGATTTATCTTTTTTCCGAGCTTTTAGCCCGTGTTCGAATATAAGATATTAAGGACGCAGAGGGCAATGAAAAAATAGGAGATTGACGATGTGTTCGATGAACACAAGGAAATCTATCTTTTTTTCGAAGACCTCCGTCCGAATTCAATTAAATGATACTAAGGGCATTTAAAAGCGACTGAAAAATAGGAAATCGACGATGACTTCGACGAAGCCAAGGAGATTTATCTTTTTCCGAGCTTTTAGCCCGTGTTCGAATATAAAATATTAATGACGAAGAGCTCAGCACCTAAAAGATACAAAGTTTCTCGTCAGCTTTATTTTATTTACATAACTTATCTTATGTAATTCTATTCTTTGTTATATGTTTTACGGATGGCATCTTTGATGCTTTCAACTGTTGGAATCATTGCATTTTCTAGGTTTTGTGCATAAGGCATCGGCACATCTTCTCCTGCACAGCGGCGGATTGGTGCATCTAGATAGTCAAATGCTTCTGACTCTGAAATAATAGCTGAAATTTCACCGATATAGCCACTTGTTTTGTGGGCATCGTTTACCAGAACAACCTTACCAGTCTTCTTAACTGAGTTAATGATGATATCCTTATCAAGCGGAACAAGGGTACGTGGGTCAACAATCTCAACAGAAATGCCTTCTTCTGCTAATTCTTCAGCTGCTTGAACCACACGACGGAGCATTTTTCCATAAGTAACAACTGTTACATCCGTTCCTTCGCGTTTGATTTCCCCAACTCCAAGTGGAATCGTGTAGTCTGGATCAACTGGCACTTCCCCTTTTTGGTTAAATTCTGACTTGTACTCAAGAATGATAACAGGGTTGTTATCACGGATAGAAGACTTAAGCAGTCCTTTCATGTCCGCAGGCGTACCTGGTGCTACAACCTTAAGTCCTGGAATGTGAGTAAACCAAGACTCTAGAGATTGCGAGTGCTGGGCGGCAGAGCCAACTCCGTTACCAGCTGCACAACGAACAGTCATTGGAACCTGACCTTTACCACCAAACATATAACGTGTTTTAGCAGCTTGGTTGACGATATTGTCCATGGCAATAACAGAAAAGTCCATGAAGGTCATATCGACGATTGGGCGAAGTCCTGTCATGGCTGCTCCTGCTGCTGCTCCAGAAATGGCAGCTTCAGAAATCGGACAGTCACGAACACGTTCTGGACCAAATTCTTCAAGCATTCCGACAGAAGTACCGAAGTCTCCTCCGAAGACACCGACGTCTTCTCCCATCAAGAACACATTTTCATCGCGACGCATTTCCTCAGACATAGCAAGGATAATGGTGTCACGGAAGGACATTGTTTTTGTTTCCATTTTATCTCTTTCTCCTTAGTCTGCGTAAATATCTTCAAAGGCTGATTCAAGCGGTGGGAATGGACTTTCCTCTGCAAATTTAACAGAAGCTTCTACTGCTTCCTTTACTTGCCCTTGGATTTCTTCCAATTCTTGGGCGCTTGCAATAGTATTTTCAATGAGGTATTTGCGAAGATTTTCGATTGGGTCTTTTTGTTTCCACAATTCCACTTCTTCACGTGTACGATATTTACCAGGGTCAGATGATGAGTGACCAAGCCAACGATAAGTGACACTTTCAATCAAGACTGGGCCATTGCCACCACGAACATGGTCTACAGCTTTCTTAAACCCTTCATAGACGTCGATGACATTGTTACCGTCTTCGATGAACATTCCAGGAATTCCATATGCAGCACTACGTTGATGGATATGCTCCACATTGGTCATTTTCTTGATATCCGCAGAGATACCATAACCGTTGTTAATGCAGTAGAAAATGACTGGGAGTTTCCAGATAGAAGCCATATTTACTGCTTCGTGGAAAACACCTTCATTGGTCGCACCATCTCCAAAGAAGCAGACAACGATTTTTCTAGTATGTTGCATTTGCTGACTAAGAGCTGCACCGACAGCAATTCCCATACCACCACCTACGATACCATTGGCACCGAGGTTACCAGCATCAAGGTCAGCAATATGCATAGAACCACCTTTACCTTTACAGGTTCCAGTGTATTTGCCAAGGATTTCAGCCATCATTCCGTTGAGGTCAATCCCTTTGGCAATAGCTTGTCCGTGACCACGGTGGTTTGAGGTGATCAGATCATCTGGATTGAGAGCCAACATAGCACCCACGTTAGCCGCCTCTTCTCCAACAGAAAAGTGCGTCATTCCTGGCACTTTTCCTTTCTTTACTAATTGTGCAATTTTTAAGTCCATACGACGGATTTCTTCCATCTTACGGAACATCTCTAGCAAAAGATTTTTATCTAAAGTTGACATCTTCTTGCCTTTCTAACTTTCTTCTTACCTTACTATTTTACCGTTTTTAGCAAATACTGTCAAAGTTTTTCTAAAAGAAATTTCACAAAATAAAAAAGAAAACCCCATGAAAACAAGGGATTTTCTTATTAAGAATATTTTTTCACAAACTTTTTAGCGTTTAGATTTTGCTAAAGATTCAAATCTCTTCATAATCACAGTTAAACGCCAACGGTAGAGAACCCCACTCACAATTAGACTAATAATCAAGCCGATCCAGTAAGAATAAGCTCCAAAATCTGTTAGGGAATCAAATAGCATAGCCACTGGGATTGCTACGCCCCAATAGCCAACCAAACCAAGGTAAAAAGGAATCACTGTATCCTTATACCCCCGCAAAATTCCCTGAAGGGGGGCCGCAAAGGTATCTGCTAACTGGAAGAAAAGGCTGTAAGTCAAAAAACGCGCTGTCAAATCGATAAATTCTGAGTCGTTCCCATAAAGACTGGCCACATTTCCCCTAAAAATGTAAAGAAAAGATAAGGTGAAGGCCGCAAAAATGAGGGCAGTCCATCTTCCTAGACCAATATAGGTTTTCGCATCATCAAATCGCTTGGCTCCAACTTCATAGGAAACGACAATAGCCATAGCCGATGAGATACTCATAGGGAAAGCATACATGAGAGATGAAAAATTCATAGCTGACTGGTGACTAGCGATAATCAAGGACGAAAACTTAGCCATAATCAAGCCAACCACGGAAAAGATAGCCACTTCCGCAAAGACAGTTCCCCCAATAGGCAGACCTAAGCGAACTCCTTCCTTGATTTTATTCATATTAAGTGGAATTCGTTTCTCAAGATGTAGGGCTTTGAGCTTCTCCTGTTTAAATAAAACCAGAACAGAAATCCCAAGCAAGACCCAGTAGGCCAAAGAAGTCCCTAAACCTGAACCAGCACCACCCAGCTCTGGAACTCCAAAGGCACCGTAAATCAAGAGATAGTTAAATCCACTATTCAAGGGAAGTAACAAAAGCATGAGGTACATGGACAGTTTGGTCAACCCCAGCGAATCCAGCAAGGAGCGAATGACACTAAAGAGCAACAAGGGGATAATTCCAATAGATAAAAACCAGAGATAACGAACTGCTACTGCCACCACTGGTGCTTCTAGTCCAATATGATTCAAGATTGGTGGTGCCAAGAAAAGTACCATTCCCAGCAAGACCACAGATAGACCCAAAGCTAGATAGATGAACTGGTAAAAATCAGACGCAACTTCTTCCTTTTTACCTCGCCCAAGATGGTGGCCAATGATGGGCACCAAGGCTGACACAATACCTGTTAGAAAGGTAAAGAAAGGATTCCAGATACTGGTTGCCATAGATACACCAGCCAAGTCCATGGTATTGTATTGGCCTGTCATAGTCGTATCAACAAAGGATGCAGAATAATTGGCAAATTGATAAATCAGGATAGGGAAAAATATCTTTAAAAATAAGATAAACTTGTCTTTAAAATGATGGGTTTGGTACATATAGGCTCTCTATTCTTTTTGTTTACAGAGCAGACTCCCACCTAGTTTTGATAGACGATTTGTCCCTTACAGATGGTATATTTAACCTGCCCTTTTAAGGTTTCACCAATGAATGGTGAATTAGCTGCTTTTGAAGCAAAATGGGAGTCCACAAGGCGGTCAGCCTTAGCATCAAAAATAGTAATATCCGCTGGACCATTCTCAGCCAAGTAACCTGCTTCAAAGTTGTAAAGCTTGGATGGGTTGTATGTCATTTTTTCAAGTAATTCCATCAAGCTTAACTCACCAGCTTCCACCAAATAGGTCAAGCCAAGAGATAGGGATGTTTCCAAACCTGTCATACCAGATGGCGCTTTGGTAATATCCTCAACATTTTTTTCATCTGCATGATGAGGCGCATGGTCAGTCGCTATAACTGTGATGACGCCTGATTTAAGACCTTCGATAACAGCACGACGGTCTGATTCCAAACGAAGTGGAGGATTCATCTTGGCATTGCTACCTTGTGTCAAAAGAAGTGCTTCTGTCTTAGAAAAATGCTGTGGCGCTACTTCTGCTGTGACTTGCGCACCCAAACCTTGAGCAAACTCCACTACTTTAACACTTTCTTCCTTGGACAAATGCTGAATATGAACATGAGCCTTAGTTGCATAGGCAATCATGACATCACGCGCCATCATAGCGTACTCAGCCACCCCAGTTGCACCACAGATATGGAAATGTTCTTTAGCAATATTTTCATTAAAGCCAAGAATCCCATTCAAACCTGGATCTTCCTCATGAAGACTAATAAAGGTATTAAGCTTTTTAGCTTCCTCCATGGCTTCCTTGACAACTTTACTGCTTTCAAGTGGAATACCGTCATCAGAGAAACCAACCGCACCTGCTTCTAAGAGTGCCTGAAAGTCTGTCAAATCTTGGCCATTAAAATTCTTAGTAATGGTCGCAACCGTCTTGACATTGATTTTTTCCTTGGCAGCTGACTGGAGAACTTCTTGCAAAGTCTCCACGTCTGAAATGGTTGGACTGGTATTAGCCATCATGACAACAGTTGTAAAACCACCTGCAGCGGCTGCTAGGGCACCCGTATGAATATCTTCCTTGTGGGTTTGACCAGGTTCACGGAAATGAACATGAATATCGACCAAGCCAGGAGCAACTACAAGACCAGTAGCATCAATTATCTCTGCTCCTTCTTCTTTAATCTCAGGCGCAATTTTGATAATTTTCCCATCTTGAACTAAGACATCACAAACTTGATCCAAACCAGACTTGGGATCCATTACACGACCATTTTTGATTAGTAGCATCTGCTTTCTCCTTTATTCATAGAAATCGACTTGGGTATCCAACAATTTATCCCCATCATAAACAAACTTGGCTGAAAAGAAGGGTTTATCCTCTAAAAGCCACTCAACAAAGGTATGGTCACCTTCCCAAGTCGGCTTGCTTAAGACTTCATCATAGGGAACCCATTCCAGCGTTCCCTCATTACAGTCAATCAAGTCCCCCTCAAACTCTGTCACCTTAAAAACATAGGTGTACCAGTCTAAATCTGGTGTAAATTCAGGAAAAGTGATGACGCCTTTTAGAACTGGCTTGGCTTTGAGCCCTGTTTCTTCGAGGATTTCACGCGCCGCGCATTCTTGAGGGGTCTCCCCTCGCTCTAGCTTACCACCCACACCAATCCATTTGCCTTCATGGACATCATTAGGCTTCTTATTACGATGGAGCATGAGCAGTTCTTTTCCGTTATCAATGTAGCAAATCGTCGCTAACTGAGGCATATTTTCTCCTTATCTAAGCCAATCGATTGGCTCTTGTCCTGTCTCTTTTAAGAATGCATTGGCCTTGGAAAAAGGCTTGGAACCCCAAAATCCTCTATAAACTGACAAAGGACTAGGATGGGCTGATTCGATAATCAAGTGATGAGGATTGGTAACTAAGGCCTTCTTCTTGCGTGCAAAAGAACCCCAAAGGACAAAGACTACAGGTCTATCCAGATTATTGACAACCTTAATAACCGCATCTGTAAAAGGTTCCCATATCTGACCAGCATGACCATTGGCCTGTCCAGCAGGAACCGTCAAACAAGCATTAAGAAGCAAGACTCCTTGCTCAGCCCAAGCTGTCAAATCATGAGATTTCTTAACGCCGATATCATCTGACAATTCTGTCAAGATATTTTGCAGAGATGGCGGTGCTGGAATAGAGTCAGGTACAGAAAAACTCAAGCCCTGCGCTTGACCTGGCCCGTGATAGGGATCTTGCCCTAGAATCACCACCTTAACTTCTTCAAGCGGTGTTGTCAAGAGAGCTTGAAAAACCTTTTCCTTGGGCGGATAAACAGTACCCTGAGCATAGACCTGCTCCATAAACTGATTGATTTTCCCAAAATAACCCTCAGGTAATTGCGCCTTAATCAAAGCATGCCAAGACGAGTGTTCCATAGCCGACTCCTTCATTTTTACTGCCTCTATTATAGCAAAAAGTGGCTATGGAAACCACTTTTTACAGTTTATCTAAGCAATCCAGCAAGTCTTGGTAAGAATGAACTTCGTAAGTCGGCTGGGCTAGTGTGTGATTTTCGAGGTGATGAGGATTGTACCAGATAGTGTCAATTCCAGCATTATTGCCACCCTGAATGTCGGCGGTTAGGGAATCTCCAATCATCAGCGTCTCTTCTTTGCTAAAACCTTCAATCTGCTGACCGATTTTTTCATAAAAGAGAGCATCAGGCTTTTGTGTTTGCAGCTGTTCAGAGATAAAAACTTGATTGAAATAAGGTGCCAGACCCGATTGAGCCAAACGTCCCGTCTGAATGGCAGTAATCCCATTTGTCGCAGCATATAGCTCATAATCTCGCTCAATGAGGTTGTCTAAGAGTTCATGGGCGCCTGAAAAAGTTTGTCCCTGTTGAGCGAGGTAAAATTGGTAACGCTGGGCTAGAAAACTACCGTCTTTTTCCTGTCCAAAATGACCAAATAAACGAGAAAAGCGCGTGTTAACCAGCTCCTGTTTACTGATTTTCTTCAGCTCCAAGTCCTTCCAGAGAGCCTTGTTCATAGGAACGTAATAGTCTTTATAAGCCTGAATATCTGTAACCCCTTCTTCTTTTAGGAGTTGTGTCAAAGCCACATCCTCAGCAGCATCAAAATCAAGCAAGGTGTGGTCGAGGTCGAAAAGTAGAAATTTGTAGGACAATTTGAGAGTTTTCCTTTCTAAGATAAACAACTTTCACTTCAGCCAGCTGTTTAATGTAAAAACTTAAAAGTGGTATAGTATCACAAAGAATAATCGAGCCAATTGATTAACTAATCCATACTATTCTAGTCAAGTTTATTTTTATTATAGAAAAATCTTCTATAAATTCGAGCAATAGTTAAAATACAAACAAATATAATTCCCAAAATAGATAACACTATTTTCACAAAA
Organism: Streptococcus sp. 27098_8_86; assembly: GCF_041432595.1. Taxonomy (GTDB): domain Bacteria; phylum Bacillota; class Bacilli; order Lactobacillales; family Streptococcaceae; genus Streptococcus; species Streptococcus pneumoniae_F. The sequence goes on along the minus strand of NZ_JAPVZW010000002.1, from coordinate 279,253 downwards.
TTCATTTCAGAGCCTATTACATAGATATGAAAAAGAGGAGCTAGTCCTACACATAGAGACAATAGATAATTACTAAATCTTATCTCACCAATTCCTGCAAAAAAATGTTTCATTTTAAATATCCCCATTTTACCTTTCATCTTTATAGTCCACTAACAACTCTATTGACTTCTCTTTTTTTTGAAAAATCTTGACAACAAATTTACTCCACTTAATGCCACTAAAATGTCAATGGGTAAAAAATAGTAATCCCATATCAAATGAGAAATCAGCAATGTTAAAAATAGTATACAGTCAATATAACTATTCTGATAATACTCTGTAATTACATAATACAGAAATACCACAACCATCAAAATTAAAATAACCATCCTAATACTATCATCCTGTTCTTAATTTATTGTCACTTTTTCCATCCCATTCATCAATAGCATTAAAAAATCCTATTAAGAAATGATTACCTACTCACTAATACTATTCCAAAATTTATTTTTTTGGAATAAGTAATGAAATTCCAATTAGTAATACACCTAATATAAATAAAATTATTTCCCAAAATTTATTCTCAGTTTTAATAAGAGGAATAAGATACATGCTGACTAATATGGAACTTGCTCCTATAATAGCAAATATTATTCTGGCTTTATCACTTAGTTTAAACATATTGGATCTCCCATAAAATAAGCAGTAGCTACGTTTACTGTAACATTCCCCGTCTTTATGTAGAGATAATCTCCCATCAAGACACCTCATCTCTTCTTACTCAATAGCAGCATAATTATTTGATGATACGAGTTTCATAAGATTTCTCCTCTTTAACGTTGCATGGTAAGGAATCTTTCAACAAAATTCATTGGCAAACTACTATTCTAGAAGATTGACAGCTCAAATCTTTCAGAATAGAACAATCCTAACTATCGAATACCCTAACCTCATAAATATCCATGTAATTCTAGACCTAGAATTCCTATAAACTAAATGTTTTCGCACTATTCTAAACCATTGATTGCTTTAAATTTTAATTTTTGAAGGATTCTAAAGCAAGAATTGTCCAAAAATGACGATAATGAAGCTATTCGAAGCTTAGAAGGACCTTTTCTAAAATCCATACCCACTTTAACTAGCGACGCTTACAATTCTTCTGATGTGATTTGAGTTTTTTCAGAGCCCAATCATAGTGACTTGACGTGCTACTAACAAAGTAGGAACCTAGACTTGTCCCACCTGTCCACTTATAGACACCTTTGGTAAAGAGTTCGTCATTGCTAAAAAATTCTATCAACTCTAAAACCTTCCTATGTGATTGTTCTAGGAGTCTAGTCGCTTCTTCTAAGGAGGTTTTCTGGTGCTTCTTCCAAAAAGTGACATTCATTTCTCCATAAGTTTTCCAATTATAAGGTTCAGGGAGAAAAGGTCTTTCGTGATCTTTTTGATTAGAATGAACCCAAGTCAAAAGCAACTGATGCCATTCATAAAGATGGATCAAGACATCCCGTAGATTTTTATCCCTTTTCCAGTGAGCTTCTTTTTTCTTTGGGTCTCTTGAAAAATCAAATGGAGTCTGTAGCTCATCTTCACTTAGTTGGGAGATGAAACGATTGAGCTTTTCATAGTTTTCCTTAGAGGCCAGCATTAGCTCCTCTTTTGTTTTCGGTCTAGGCACAGGAGTTCTCCCTTCATATTGTTAGTTATTATTAGAAATTTTTTATCCTTTAAATTTCTATAACTTATCCTTTAATTTCTCAACAAAGAGATAGGCTGCTGGACAGGTTAAAGTATTCTTAATCGTCAAATGGTTGATTTGATGGATTTTTTTCCTGTCTGTATGAGGAAATTCACGACAGGCCTTTGGACGAACGTCATAGATGGAACAGAGATTATCTCCTCCTAGAAAGGGACAAGGCATGGATTTAAAAACCTTATCACCATCTTCATCTACCTGCAGAAACTCCGCTTCAAAAGCAGGTAATTTCATCTTAAAATACTTGGCGATTCGTGTAATATCCGCTTCTTTAAAGTCAGGTCCCAAAGTCTTACAACAGTTGGCACAGGCGGTACAATCAATCTCCTCAAAGACTTCTTGGTGTATCTGCTGGGCTATCTTATCTAAATTTTTTGGTGGTTTTTTCTTTAAATTGGCTAAAATTTTACGGTGCTCCTTTTGCTTTTGCAAGGCCAGCTGGTGGTAGTACTCAATATCAATTTCTTTAGACATAATTTCTTTCTAATTCATGTATTTTTGTCTATTATACCATAAACACTGCCCCTTTTTTGCCCCCTTTACAGAAAAAAAGCCCTTCGGATAAAATCCGAGGGACTTAAAACGTTGTTAAATCAACGATTATTTTTTCAAGTTGTAGAATGATTTCAATCCACGGTATTCAGCTACTTCACCAAGTTGGTCTTCGATGCGAAGCAATTGGTTGTATTTAGCGATACGGTCTGTACGTGAAAGTGAACCAGTCTTGATTTGTCCTGCGTTAGTTGCAACTGCGATGTCAGCGATTGTTGAATCTTCAGTTTCACCTGAACGGTGTGATACAACGGCAGTGTAACCAGCTTCTTTAGCCATTTCAATAGCTTCAAAAGTTTCAGTAAGAGTACCGATTTGGTTAACTTTGATAAGGATTGAGTTAGCAGCACCTTCTTGGATACCACGTGCAAGATAGTCAGTGTTTGTTACGAAGAAGTCGTCACCAACAAGTTGTACTTTCTTACCAAGACGTTCAGTAAGAGCTTTCCATCCATCCCAGTCGTTTTCATCCATACCATCTTCGATAGTGATGATTGGGTATTTGTTAACCAATTCTTCAAGGTAGTCGATTTGTTCTGCAGATGTACGAACAGCAGCGCCTTCACCTTCAAATTTAGTGTAATCGTATACTTTACGTTCTTTATCGTAGAATTCTGATGAAGCACAGTCAAATCCGATAAATACGTCTTTACCTGGAACATATCCAGCAGCTTCAATCGCAGCAAGGATAGTTTCAACACCGTCTTCAGTTCCTTCGAAACGAGGAGCGAATCCACCTTCGTCACCTACGGCAGTTTCCAAACCACGTGATTTAAGGATTTTCTTAAGAGCGTGGAAGATTTCAGCACCGTAACGAAGAGCTTCTTTGAATGTTGGCGCACCAACTGGCAAGATCATGAACTCTTGGAAAGCGATTGGAGCGTCAGAGTGAGAACCACCGTTGATGATGTTCATCATTGGAGTTGGAAGAACTTTAGTGTTGAATCCACCAAGGTAGCTGTAAAGTGGGATTTCAAGGTAGTCAGCAGCAGCACGAGCTACAGCGATAGACACACCAAGGATTGCGTTTGCACCCAATTTACCTTTGTTAGGAGTACCGTCAAGAGCGATCATAGCACGGTCGATAGCTTGTTGATCACGTACATCGTAGCCAATGATAGCTTCAGCAATGATGTTGTTTACGTTGTCAACAGCTTTTTGTGTACCAAGACCACCGTAACGAGATTTGTCACCGTCGCGAAGTTCAACTGCTTCGTGTTCACCAGTAGAAGCTCCTGATGGAACCATACCACGTCCGAAAGCACCTGATTCAGTGTAAACTTCTACTTCAAGTGTTGGGTTACCGCGTGAGTCTAGGACTTCGCGAGCGTAAACATCAGTAATAATTGACATTTTTTACTCTCCTTATGAGTTAAATTTTTTACACCTCTATAATACCTTAAAACCCCTCCTTTTTCAAGAAAAAACGTTATCTTTGTGCAAATTTTCCTTAACTTTATAAAGTAATCGCTTTCTTTTGTCTGTTTTATTCTAACTTTTATGATATACTGTTTTCATGACAGATTTATCAAAACAATTACTTGAAAAAGCTCATGGTGGGCCAAAATTAAATCCGGATGAGCAAAGACGCTATCTTGGCACTTTTGAGGAAAGAGTTCTTGGATATGCAGATATTGACACAGCAAATAGCCCTCAGTTAGAAAAAGGTTTTTTATCTATTTTAGAAAACCTTCAGGAAAAAGCAGAGCCACTATTTGTGAAGATTTCACCAAATATCGAATTTGACAAACAAGTTTTCTACTTAAAAGAAGCTAAAGAAACTGATAGTCAAGCTACCATTGTATCTGATGAGCATACTTCTTCTCCTTTTGGCCTGATTATTCATAGCAATGCACCAGTACAAGTAGAAGAAAAGGACCTTCGACTTGCTTTTGCAAAACTTTGGGAAGATAAAAAGGAAGAACCAGCCAAAACATCCATCTGGAAGAAATGGTTTGGCTAAATCTTGTGCATATTTAATAAATGTCCTATATTGGCAGCCGTGTGCTCCAAATAGAGACGGGCATTTTTCAAACTATCTTCTAGAGGTTCACTTTTCTCCAAAATTGAAAAAGCCGCTTGGATATTTTCAAATGGTAGGGAAGGTAAATCTTCAGCAAGACTACCACAAATAGCAATGACAGGAACTCCGACAGGGGTTCTTTTTGCTACGCCTATAGGCGCTTTCCCAGCAAAGCTTTGACAATCTAGTCTTCCTTCTCCAACAATAACCAAGTCAGCATTTGAAACTTTCTTATCAAAGTTGATCAAGTCCAGGCACGTATCAATTCCAGACACGATATTTGCCTGAGCAAAGGCACACAAACCGCCAGCAATGCCTCCACCAGCTCCTGCTCCTTTAATTTCCAATGTTACAGATGAGGCTTTTTCATAAAAATCTTGGATTGCCTGATCTACGACTGCAAACATAGTAGGATGTAAACCTTTTTGTTTGCCAAAAGTGTAGGTCGCACCTTGAGGACCACATAAGGGACTCACGACATCTGCTAAAATACGAATTTGAACATCTTCAGGAATTTCATAGCGATTTTCTGTTGACATCGATGCTAAGTTTAATAAGGACTGACCGCAAGCCGGCAAGACATTTCCATCCCTATCATAAAATCGATAACCTAAACCAGCAGCAATCCCAATTCCTCCGTCATTACTGGCCGTGCCACCAACACCGATATAGATATCTTTAATCCCTTTAGCAATGAGATGGCGAATCAACTCTCCGATACCACGAGTTTGGATTTGAAGTGGATTTCGTTTCTCTATCGGAATCTTTCCAAGGCCAACCAAGTCGGCAACTTCAAATAGTGCCAGTTGACCTTTTTGAAAATAGCGCATGGCTTCTTTTTGTCCAAAAGGTCCTGTCACTTTGATCCATTTTTCTTCAAGGTCAAGAGAATGTCGAATGGAATCTACTGTACCTTCTCCCCCATCACCAACAGGGCAGAGGAGACATTCTACATCTGCTATCGATTGTTGGAAGCCTCTTTTTATTGCTTCAGCTACCTCTTCAGCGGTCAAGCTTTCCTTAAATGAATCTGGTGCAATTACAATCTTCATATTTTCCCTCATTATAAACAGTTAATCAAAGGAAGAACTTCTAAAAAATCCCTCTTGTCAACATGATGTGGTATTTCTTTTTTGAGCACTTCTTTGGCACAAAAGGCGATTCCTAGCCCCGCAGACTTCAACATTAATAGATCATTGGCTCCATCACCGATTGCGACTGTTCTTTCTTTAGAAAGTTTTAGTTTCTCTCTCCATTGTTCCAGAGTCTCTTTTTTGACCTGGGGACTGATAATTTGTCCAATCAATTTTCCAGTTAAAAGACCGTCTTTGACTTCAAGTTGGTTGGCAGAGAAATAGGCAATTCCTAAAGATCTTGCTAGTCTCTCAACTATTGGTGTAAAGCCACCAGACAGTAAACCAACTAGAATGCCATTCTTTTTGAGAATGGAAATGAATTCTTGGGCATTTGGCGTTAGTTGAATAGTGTTGAAGACTTTATCAAAAATCGAAACAGGAAGACCTTCCAGCAAGGACACTCTTTTTCTTAAACTGCTTTCAAAGTCTAACTCTCCTCGCATTGCCCGACTTGTAATCAGCGAAATTTCCTCCTCACGACCTGCCTCTCTTCCCAAAAGATCAATCACTTCTTCTAGGATTAAGGTTCCATCAACATCCATAACACACAAGCCTTTTACTTGAGACATCAGTTCTCCTCTCTAAACAGCCCAAAAATCGTATGAAGTCATCATACGATTTTATCTATTAATTAACTAAACTATGGTACAAGTCAAGGTATGACCTGCAGGCTGTATCCCATGAGAAATCACACTCCATAGCTTGTTTTTGTAGATTTCTCCAAACATCAGGATGGTTTCTATACAAGTCCAAAGCTGTTTGGAAAGTCCAATTTAACCAGTAAGGAGATAGATTGTCAAAGCTAAAGCCAGTACCGCTTCCTTCGATTGGATTGAAAGCGCGAACTGTATCTCGCAAGCCTCCAACTTCATGGACCAATGGCAAGGTTCCGTAACGCATAGCCATCATTTGAGACAAGCCACACGGTTCAAAACGACTCGGCATGAGGAAGAGGTCGCAAGCAGCGTAGATTTCTTGAGCAAGTTTGACATCAAAAGTGATATTTGCTGATAGCTTGTCTGGGTAAATCTGAGCAAACCATGAGAAAGCTCCTTCAAATGCTGGATCGCCAGTTCCCAAAAGAACAATCTGAACATCTTCTTGCAAGATATGGTGAAGACTTTCGACCACCACATCAAAACCTTTTTGACGTGTCAAACGAGAAACAATTCCTACCAGAGGAACGTCAGATCTAACTGGCAAGCCAACTCTCTCTTGCAATTTTGCCTTATTCTGGGCTTTACCAGACAAATCTTCCTGATTAAAATGATAGTCTAATAGGGCATCCGTCTGAGGATTATAAAGGTCAGCATCAATCCCATTCACGATCCCAGATACCTTACCAGACTCCATTCGAAGAATTTGATCCAAGTTACATCCGAATTGACTGGTCATAATTTCATGAGCATAGCTAGGTGAAACTGTTGAAACACGGTCTGCGTAAAGAATTCCAGCCTTCATCCAGTTCAGACAGTTATTCCAGCGAAGGGTGCCATCAGCGTATCGTTCAAAGCCAACTCCAAACAAATCACCCAACATTCCTTCTGAAAATTGTCCTTGGAATTCTAAATTATGAATAGTTAAAACAGTTTTTATTCCTTGATAGGCTTGAATCCAACGGTATTTTTCCTTCAACAAGAAAGGAATCATAGCTGTATGGTAGTCATGAACATGGAGAAGATCAGGAATAAAGTCAATCCTTTCCATAGCCTCAATGGCAGCAAGTTGGAAAAAGGCAAAGCGTTCTCCGTCATCAAAATCACCGTAAACATGGCCTCGGAAGAAATAGTATTGGTTGTCAATAAAGTAGAAGGTTACACCATTTAATACTGTTTTCTTAATTCCACAATACTGTCTGCGCCAACCAACACTCACCTCAAAATGAAGAACATCTTCAATCTGATTCCCAAATTTAGCCTCTACCATGTCATAGTAGGGTAAAATTACTGCAACTTCATGTCCCGCTTTTACTAGTGATTTAGGAAGAGCGCCAATGACGTCTCCCAAACCACCTGTTTTTGAAAAGGGTGCACCCTCAGCTGCTACAAATAAAATTTTCATGAATGAATATCCTCTGTTACTTTGCTACCTTTCTTAACGACGACTGGATGTTCTGCAGTTCCACGGATCACAACTCCGTCCGCAACTTCAACACCCTTATCCAAGATAGCATATTCTACCTGAGCACCTTCTCCAATAACAACACGAGGGAATAAGATGCTATCTTTAACCAAGCTATCCTTATGGACATGAATATTACGTGATAAAACAGAATTAGCCACTTCCCCCTCAATGATACTACCTGAAGCAAACTGAGATGTACTTACCTTAGATGTATTAGCATAGTAGGTCGGTTCTTCGTTTTTGACCTTTGTATAAATCTTTTGGTTTGGAGTAAAGAGAGAGTAGAATTTTTGGGATTCAAGCATATCTTTATTAGCTTGGTAATAAGACTCTACAGAATGAATATTTGCTAGATAACCTGTGTACTCGTAGGCAAAAGCCCCTTCTTTTGCGGCTAAATCTCGTAAAACATAACGCAATTTCTCTGGATGTTCTTTCTTAGCTTCTTCTTCTAAGCGTTCAATCAACCAAGGTGTATCTACGACAAAGATATCTGTGGACATATTGTAAACTTCATCTGTTGACTTGCTATCAAAGAGTTTATGAGAACGAACATGGTCTGTTTCATCCACTTCCAAGATTGCATTTACTTCTGAAATATCTTTTTTAGGTAGTTTTTTATAAACTACAGTGATAGGCCCCTTATTTGCACTGTGTAGGTGGAATACTTGGTTCAGATCAATATTAATCAAAACATCACAGTTAAGTGATACTGTTTGGTTTGAGCCAGAACGTTTCAAATAAGTAAGAAGCTGTTGGTAGTATTCTTTTCCAACTGTACTACTTTCCACACGGGTATTGTAAATACCTAGATAGTAGTGGCTAAGAAGAGTTGACAATCCCCACTCACGCCCAGAACGGATATGGTCAAAGACTGAACTGATATTGTCTTGTTGGAAAATACCAAAAATACTACGGACACCAGCATTAGCAAGACTTGAAAGCGGGAAGTCGATCAAGCGATATTTACCACCAAATGGCAAACTAGCTACTGGACGGTGGTCTGTCAGTGTTGACATATCATGAAAACCAACTGTGTTTCCTAAAATGGCAGAATATTTATCAATCTTCATCTGTTGCTACCCCCACTACTTCATCATATCCTACAACCTGTACTTCTTCTGTTCCATCAATTTCGACACCATCAGAAATAACTGCACCTTCACCAATAATGGCACGTTTGATTTTAGCCCCGTGTCCAATAATAGCTCCACTCATGATAACTGAATCAAGAACTTCTGCCCCTTCGCGAACTTGCGCACCTGTTGAAACGATACAATGTTTAACAGTTCCATCTACAAAACAGCCATCGACGACCAAGGAATCTTCCACATGAGCATTTGTCCCAAGGAAGTTTGGTGGTGAAATTAAGTTTCTTGAGTAAATCTTCCATTGACGGTTACGGCTATCCAAGGCATTTTCTGGTGAAATATACTCCATATTTGCTTCCCAAAGAGACTCAATCGTACCAACATCTTTCCAGTAACCATTAAATTCGTAGGCATAAACACTTTCACCTGACTCAAGGTAATTTGGAATGACATTTTTACCAAAGTCTGACATATCGACATTGCTCTTTTCAGCAGCAACAAGCATATTGCGGAGACGTTGCCAATCAAAGATATAGATTCCCATAGAAGCTTTGGTAGATTTAGGTTGAGCTGGTTTTTCTTCAAATTCAACAATACGATTGTTTGCATCTGTATTCATGATACCAAAACGGCTAGCTTCCTTAAGAGGAACATCAAGAACTGCGACTGTCAAACTAGCATTATTATCCTTGTGTGACTGGAGCATATCATCATAGTCCATTTTATAGATGTGGTCCCCAGATAGAATCAAAACATACTCAGGGTTGACACTGTCGATATAATCAATATTTTGGTAAATAGCGTGGCTAGTCCCCTCGAACCAACGATTTCCTTCGCTTGCAGAATAAGGTTGAAGAATAGAGACACCAGAATTGATACCGTCTAGTCCCCAGCTTGAACCATTCCCAATATGGTTGTTGAGAGCAAGTGGTTGGTACTGTGTAATAACTCCAACATTGTTGATACCTGAGTTGGCACAGTTTGAAAGAGCAAAGTCAATGATACGGTAGCGCCCACCAAATTGCACAGCTGGTTTTGCGATGCTTTGAGTGAGTTTACCGAGACGAGTTCCTTGCCCACCAGCAAGAATCAAAGCTAACATTTCATTCTTCATTTTCTACTCCTTTTTGGTTTTTACTTGTGACGGTTTTAGTAGGTTTCAAGCGACGTTTGATTCTCCATACACTTGCTCCCATAGCCGGTAGGGTAAAGGTCAAGGTCTGCTCATAATCTTTCCAAAGTCCTTCTTGTGTTTGCACAGTTTGATTGTGTTCTTTCCAAACGCCTCCCCACTCTTCTAACTCAGTATTCCAGACTTCTTCGTAAATCCCTGCAACAGGAAGTCCGATTGTAAAATCTTTTCGTTCAACAGGTGCCATATTAAAGATACAGACTAACATATCATCTTTCTTACCCTTACGGATGAAGGAAAGAACACTCTGGTCTCGATTATCCGCATCGATGATTTCAATACCATCATAGCTGGTATCAATTTCCCACAGACAGCGGTGATCTTTGTAAAACTGGTTTAGCTGAGAAGTGAAATACTTCATCTTAGCATTCATTGGATCTTCTAGGTTAGACCATTCCAACTGTTCTTCAGATTTCCATTCTAGGAATTGCCCATATTCACTACCCATGAAGAGCAATTTCTTACCTGGGTGACAAATTTGGTAAGTGTAGAGATTGCGCAAGCCTGCGAATTGATTGTAGCGATCTCCCCACATCTTATGCATCATACTCTTCTTACCGTGAACCACTTCATCGTGCGAGAATGGTAGGAGATAGTTTTCCTTGAAGACATACATAAAGCTGAAAGTCACCAGATTAAAGTCATATTTACGGTAAATCGGATCTTCTTCGTAGAATCGGAGGATATCATTCATCCAGCCCATATTCCACTTGTAGTCAAATCCTAGACCATCTGAATCCTTAGTGTCAGTAATCTGAGTAGCTGATGAACTTTCTTCTGCAATCATCATCACATCTGGATGAACTAGTTTAATCACATCATTCAAGCGTTGAAGGAAATAATATCCCTCATAGTTGAGATTGCCACCATCTTTATTAGGTGTCCATGGAGCATCATCGTAGTCAAGATAGAGCATGTTGCTAACCGCATCCACGCGAATACCATCTAAATGATAAAAATCAATCCAAAACTTAATACTAGAAATCAAGAAAGACTGGACTTCATTCTTTCCAAGGTCAAAATTGAGTGCTCCCCAACCGTAGTTATGAGCCTTATTATGGTCTTGGTATTCAAAAGTCGGTGTTCCATCATAATAGGCCAAGGCATCATCATTGATAGTAAAGTGACCAGGTACCCAGTCTACAATGACTCCGATATTGTTTAAGTGACATTCCTCTACAAACTCTTGAAACTCTTCAGGACGACCATAGGCATGCTCTAGAGCAAAGTAACCCATAAGCTGATAGCCCCAACTCAAACCGAGTGGGTGAGACATCAAAGGCATAAACTCGATGTGAGTGTAGTTCATTTCAACGAGATAGGGAATGAGGTCATCCTTTAGCTGTCTAAAACTAAAAGGACTACCATCTGAATTTCTTTTCCAAGATCCAGCGTGGACCTCATAAATATTGACAGGACGCTCTTCAAAGCTCAATCGCTTTCTACGGGCTAGCCAGAGACCATCCTTCCATTTCTTTTCTGGAATATCTGTTAAAATAGCCCCAGTACCAGGTCGTGCCTCATAACGTACAGCCAAAGGGTCAATCTTCATCAGCTGATGACCATTTGCACGTGTGATATGGTACTTATAAATTTGGCCTTCTTGAGCAAGACTGGTAAAGACTTCCCAGACTCCAAATTCATTCCGTTCCATCAGAATTTGATTTTCAACCCAATTAGTGAAATCCCCTACCAAGTGAACAGCTTGAGCATTAGGCGCCCACACACGAAAAGTATAGCCATACTCTCCATTTTTTTCTTCCCTATGAGCTCCCAGATAGTGCTGGAGGTGAAAATTTTCACCTGTCATAAAGGTTTTTAAAGCTTTTTTCTTATCCATACACCCTCCTATTTCTGTAAGCGTTTTCTATAGATTTATTATACTACCTTTTTAGGGAAGATTCAAGTAAATTACGGAATTTGCAAAAAAATCTTTTGAAAGTCTTCAACAAATTCACTGATGTGTTCACTTGTAAATCAAGAAATTTTCAGAAACGCTTTGAAAACGAATTGTTTTTTATAATACTATCATAAAGTTCGTCATTTAGCTAACAAAAATATAATTTTAAGTAAAAAAATAAATCAGGAAACGAATCTCCTGATTTTATTGTTTTTTTAGTAGTTTAGCATATTTTCGGCACCACTTCCAAGTAAAGTATAACGCACTATACTTTACTTCGTTAGGAAACACTGATACTATAAACTGCACACATCCTACATAGACAGTTGCCATTATGTTTTTTAATATTCTTCAAAACTATATCTTATACAAATTATTTAATCTTTCTAACTCTAATACATTCATACATACTTCTACTCCAGTAACTCCCCCCTTACTATTAATAATCCCACAAGAAAACAGAATCCTCTCCTTACTCAAAATATTTGACAACACCACTAATGATTCTAAAATATAATCCTTTATAATAATAAAACTATTATTTTCATCTTTAACAAACTCTATAAATCCAATATCCTTACACCTATCACCAAGATGAAACCTAAGTGACTTCAAAAAATAATCAAAAAAAACATCACTACCCATAGAAAAGCCTTTAATTTTTTAAAAATATTCTGATATAATCATACAAAAAATAAAATTGTAAATCTATTCTACAAAACTTTAAAAACGCTGGCACTGACGCCACCAACCATGTCTTTATCACTTAAATGGCTATTGGTCACCAATAGTTCTAGATTTCCAGCATTTTCAAACTGGAAGTCTTGCCCTTTAGCATTAAATACAACCAGTAAATGTTCTTCCCCTTGAATCTCATAGACAATCCAACCACTATGTTCGTTGGCTGAATGAACAAAAACATGATGGTAAATCTCATCATAAGTTGGGTAAGAAAAGGCACTGCTTTCTGTCTTCAATCGAATCATCTGACGGATAAACTCAATACTATCTTGACGCTCATTAATCAAATCCCAGTTCACTTGGTTCACACTGTCAGGAGCATTATAGCTATTCATAGCACGCTCTCTATCATCATGGGTCAGCTCACCATTTTCACCAGTCGCAACCAGTTTAGTACGACCAAATTCTTGACCGATTTCCATAAAGGCCATCCCCTGCATGAGTAGGTTCATAGCTGTGGCTGTCTCAACCTTGCGCATGATTTGCTCGGAATTTTGATCTGGATGAAGGGTTGCCAACAAATCGTGAAGATTGTAATTGTCATGAGCCTCTACATAGTTAAGCACCTGATTTGGATGTGTATAGGTGCATAATTCACGACTTCCTAGGATTGCTTTAGCTAGAATTGGCTCCGTAGCAGCACCACTAACAAAACCAGATTTGATAGAACCATAAACTTCTCCACCTTTGACAGCATCACGCTGATTGTCGTTAAAGAAACCGATATTTGGCATCTGGTAGGCATTGTCTTTCTTAGCCTTATCATAAGGTGCAAGACCTGTTCCCATATCCCAACCTTCTCCATAAAGGATAATGTTAGGGTCAATTTCATCCAAGCTCTGACGAATCATCTGCATGGTCTTAACATCATGAATCCCCATCAAATCAAAACGGAAGCCGTCAATATTGTATTCCTGCACCCAGTATAGAAGAGAATCAATCATATACTTGCGGAACATTTCGTGTTCACTGGCTGTTTCATTTCCAACACCCGTTCCATTCTGGAAGGTACCGTCTGGATTCATACGATAATAGTAATCAGGGACAGTTGTTTGAAAAGGTGCATCAACAACTGAGAAGGTATGATTATAGACCACATCCATAATGACACCAATACCAGCATCGTGATAGGCTTGAACCATGGTCTTCAAATCACGAATAACCTGGGCGGGATCATCTGGGTTTGTTGAAAGGCTCGTTTCTGGTGCGTTATAGTTTTGTGGATCATAACCCCAGTTGTAGGTTACATTCCCATCCGCATCGTATTCTTTATGACGATCTGCAATTGGTTGCAACTGAACATAATTATATCCCAGCTTCTTGATGTAATCAAAAGCGGTTGACTGACCAAACTGGTTAACTGTTCCAGTTTGGGCAGCACCCAAGAAAGTTCCTCTAAGATGTTCATCTACACCTGAGGTCGGTGATTTGGTCAAATCACGAATGTGCATTTCACAAATAACTGCCTTACATGGATTTTCCAAGCGCCAAGTAGCCTCAGAACCGTGCTTGACCTCAAAGTTTTCAACTTGCTTTTCTGCATGGCTAAGGATAGCTGAACGTTTGCCATCAGGACTGGTCGCAATTGTGTATGGGTCGCGTGTCAGTGTTTGGTGATGAGGGAATTGGACTTGATACTGATAAGCCTTACCAGTCAAATCTTCCTCAACATCCAAACTCCAGACACCGATTGTATTGTCTTTATGGTTATAAGAGTAGCTATTGCCTCTTTCCATCTCAAAAGTCTTCCAAACAGGAGCATTGTTAGCGGCAGATTCATAAACAACTATCTGCACTTCTGTCGCTGTTGGAGCCCAGAGAGCAAAATGAGCTTGATTATCCTCTACACGGCACCCCAATTCCCCTTGGTAACCCCAATGGTGGTCAAAACTAGCACTATTAATGGCCTTATCAAAGGCAAAAGGATTTTGATTTTGATAGAAAGGACTTGCAATAGCAGGATTTTCAGAGTAATAAATCCTGTCATCCCCTTCCAAAATCCAAACCTCTGTTAAAAGAGGATAGTGATTAAAACGGATAGCATATTCTTTACTGGTTTGTCCTGTGTGAACTACAAAATTTAGGCTTTCTAAGGCATGAGAACTTGGGTGTTCAAAACTAAATAAGGCACCAAAATAATCTTCTTTATAGGTCAGCAAATCAATTCGCTGGTCCTGACTTTTTACAAAAGAGCAAGTGTCATATTCTCCATTCTTGCGATGGTAATGAATGCGCATAGGGTAATTAAACATTTTATATTTTTCCTTTTTACTTCTATTTTCTTTCTATTTCACTAATAATTTTTTGTCAATTTCGACTCAATTAACAAACATAGTTATATTATCTAAACTCTGATTTTAAAAGATTATTACAAACTTTCTAGCCAAGCTTCATCTCGAACTTCGATACCAAGTTCTTGTGCTTTTTGCAGTTTACTTCCAGCATCTGCTCCTGCAACAACAAGGTCTGTCTTTTTAGAAACACTACCTGTCACTTTGGCACCCAGACTTTCGAGTTTACTTTTAGCTTCTGAGCGTTTGAGACGTTCTAATTTTCCAGTCAATACCACTGTCAAACCTGACAAGGCTGCATCCGCAACTACTGTCTGACCTTTATAGTCCAGATTGACCCCAGCTTCTCTCAATTCTCTGAGGAGAATTTCAGAGCCTTCTGTCGCAAAATATGTCTGAAGACTCTTGGCAATCACACCACCCAGACTTTCAATACTAGCCACTTCCTCTGGATCTGCCTGCGCCAGATTTTCGATTGAATGAAAATGTTGAAGTAAGAGCTGACTGGCCTTGCTTCCGACATGGCGAATTCCCAAACCAAATAAGAGCTTCTCGGCAGAATTTTCCTTTGATGCTTGGATAGCTTGATACAGTTTAGAAGCAGACTTTTCCTTAACCCCCTCTAAAAGGAGGAAATCTTCTTCTTTCAAACGATAAATATCCGCCACATCCTTGACTAAATTAGCAGCAAAGAGCTTCTCAACAATAGATGGACCAAGGCCTGTAATATTCATAGCATCACGAGAAGCAAAGTGAATCAAACCTTCCATGATTTGAGCAGGGCAACGCGGATTGATACAACGAAGGGCCACTTCCTCTTCAAAGTGCAACAAATCAGAGTCACAACTTGGACAGTTTGTAGGGATATCCAGTTTTTCTTCAGAAACCCGTTTTGACTCTACCACACGTAAAACAGCAGGGATGATATCTCCAGCCTTATAGACGATAACCGTATCGTCTTTGCGGATATCTTTTTCAGCAATATAATCCACATTGTGTAGAGTCGCACGGCTAACAGTTGTCCCAGCAAGCTGAACAGGAGTCAGATTTGCAGTTGGAGTCACAACACCCGTACGGCCAACTGTCCAATCAACTGATAAGAGTTGTGCTTCTTTTTCTTCAGCTGGGAACTTGTAAGCCACTGCCCACTTTGGAGCCTTAACAGTAAAGCCGAGTTCTTCTTGGCTTGCTAGGTCATTGATCTTGATTACAACTCCATCAATATCATAAGGCAGATTTTCCCGTTCCTGTCCTACTTCTTGAATAAAATCCCAGATTTCATCTATGTTTTCAGCCAAGATTCGCTTAGGATTGACCACAAAACCTAGTTGTTCTAGGTGCTTCAAAACCTTTTCTTGACTATCACGAGTTGAAGGGCTGGCTTCTTGATAGAGGAAAGTGGCAAGATTACGCTTGGCAACTACTGCTGTATCCAGCTGACGCAGTGTTCCTGCCGCTGCATTACGAGGATTAGCAAATTCAGGCTCTCCATTTTCTTGGCGAGCTTGGTTAACCTGGTCAAAAGAAGCGCGTGGCATATAACATTCCCCACGAACCGTGATATCTAGTTCTTCTGGCAAGGTCAAAGGAATGTCCTTAACACGTTTGAGATTTTCTGTTATATTTTCACCAATAGAACCATCTCCACGTGTTGCCCCAGCAACCAAAATCCCCTTTTCATACGTCAGCGAGATAGACAAGCCATCGATTTTCAGCTCACAAATATAGGTTGGATGAGCCACTTCCTTACGAACACGCGCGTCAAAAGCTTCAAGCTCCTCACGTGAAAAAGCATCCTGCAAACTATAAAGAGGATACTGATGACTGTATTTTTCAAAACCATCTAAAATCTTGCCACCAACACGATGGGTAGGACTATCTGCTAACACTTGATCTGGATAGGCAGTTTCTAACTCAACCAACTCTCGGTAAAGTCGATCATACTCACTGTCTGAAACCGACGGATTATCGCTGGTATAATACTCAGCCGCATAGCGATTGAGCAAGGCGACTAACTCATTCATTCTTTTATTCATAAAACTATTTTACCATAAACTAAGCCCTCCTCACAATGGAGAAGGGCAGAAAAAACACTTAGATTGGAATTATTTTTAAAACTCAAGCAGCCTTATATCAATTTTTCAAAATGAGTTCGAACATAAATAAACGATATACAAGACAAGATGATAACACCACTTCCAATTATCAGGAAAGAAGAGAGATGTACACTTGGCAAGACTGTCATAAATCCTTTTGCAATAGGCATAAATAGAATAGCTAAGGTAAAAATTGTACTCAGTACTCTCCCAAGAAATTCGCTCTCAACCTTGGTTTGTACTCGAGTAAAAAAGTGAATATTAAAAATCGTCATAAACAATTCACAAATCAGGTTTCCAGAAAAGGCTAAAATATTGGGCAGTGGCAAACCCATCATGAAAACTCCTACTCCTGTTAAAATCAATAAGAACAAAAGTGTATTCATACTTGATTTAAATTTATTTGCTATCAGTGCTCCTATAATTGAGCCAATCGCACCCATGGTTAAGATAGTCGCATAAGCTCCTTCTACTCCATATAGTTTATTTGAAAAAGGAAGCAAAAACTCAAAAGCCGCAAAAAAGAAATTAACGCTGGAAGCCACTAACAGAAGAAAGAAAATCTCTTTTTGATGCCAGATATAGTGCAAGCCATCTTTGATATCCGCAAAAATATCTTTCCCAGTAAAAGGTTTCTTATCTTGAACCATTGGTTCTTCTTTTGGAAGTAAGGCCACTAGAACAAATGCTATAAAAAAAGTCAAAGCATCTAGTAAGAGCGTCAGATGGAGACTTGCGAATTGTAAAACCAGAAAAGAGAGTACAGGGGAACTCACACTGACAACCTGCAAGACCAACTCCAAACGAGAATTGTAGAGGACCAGTTCATCCTTCTCTACCAATTCTGTGATAATGGCCTTATTTGCAGGTCTTGAAAAGGCAAAAGCAATAGCCTGCACAATATTAGCCCCAATCAAAGCCCCAATCATCCAGCTGTCATTCCTTATGAAAGAAATAGCCAGACAAAG
Organism: Streptococcus sp. 27098_8_86; assembly: GCF_041432595.1. Taxonomy (GTDB): domain Bacteria; phylum Bacillota; class Bacilli; order Lactobacillales; family Streptococcaceae; genus Streptococcus; species Streptococcus pneumoniae_F. The sequence goes on along the minus strand of NZ_JAPVZW010000002.1, from coordinate 261,398 downwards.
AATCCCACAAACAAGGTCTGTCACCATTAAAATCTTACGACGAGAAAAACGGTCTGAAATGACTCCGCCAAAAGGATTTACGAGAATAGATGTGACGAGTTCAGAGATCTGATACATTCCTAAAACTGTCTGTCCGATAGTTCCCATGGAAGCCAACCAAACACTATTTCCATAATCATAGAGCATATTCCCTATCTTGTTAACAGCTCCACGGCTAATCAACTGTACTGCATAGCGATTCATATAAAAACTCCTCTCAAATTTTGAAACTATTGTATCAAAACTGAAAGGAGCTTTTTATTTTTTCCCTTATTTGGGAAAATTAATCTTTGACAAATTTTTCGTAGTGTTCTTGATAGTAGGCTACTTGCTCTGGAAGACCTAGTAGGTCAAAAATACGCAAGGCCTCTTGCATCTGCTTACAGCCTTCTTTACACTGTCCTTTTTGGTACAAGGAAAAGCCTTTTAGATAATGGAAAATATTACGCTCATACAGTTTGATCCCTTTACCAATAATCTTCTCTGTATAAGTCTCAAAATAGCTTGCATTTTCGAAAGAAAGATGCTCTAAACAATGCTGGTAACAATTAAGGGCTAAAATCAAGACCAGTTTTCTATGGCGACCAATTTCTTGATAAAATCCCTCCCTCTCCATAACTTCTCTACCAATCCGAGTGACATAGTCCACATCGTAGAAAATATAGAGGTTCCCGAAAAGAATCAACTCATACATGGTCCATTCTTCTGTCTTAAAGAGATAATCTGCTACCTTATCTAAATCATCCTGCTCCATATGATAACTCGAATCTCTTTGACAAATCAGACCTTGTAGCAAAATCCAGTTCAGCTCAAAATAAAGGGGATTCGTCGAACTCTTAGCCTTTTCAAGTTGTTCTCTTTGAAGCTTTTGAAAACCTGCAATATCATTTGAATAGTAAAGGGGCACAATTTGTCCCATCATGGCAACATGTTCATGATAATGGAAATCCCTAGCCTTATCCATGAAATTTTCGATTGTGACATGAATGTTATCCAAAATCTCAAAGAAACGTGAAACTGCTATATCAGACTCCCCTGCCGCCTCCTTTAAAGAATAATTTCTACTTGTTCGAAATTCACGAAATACTTTTCCAAGATGTTCCATCTTTACACCTGCTCCGATAATTCTTCCCATTCAAGCATGGCTTCTTCCTGACGGTGGCTGATTTTGTCCAGCTCAGCCTGTAATTCCATGAGTTTACCTGCATCGTTTGTCTCCAACATTTGTTCAGAAATGGTTTGACTTTGACTTTCTAGCTCTTCAATTTCAGCTTCTAGACTTTCGATTTGTCGCATGAGCTTACGAACTTCTTTTTGACTTTCTTTCTGGGCTTGGTAGTCATTGACTGGACTTGCTTCTTTTACTTGATTGCTAGTTGAAGCTTCCAAAGCCTGAGTCATTTCTACTTCTGCTTTCTTCTCAACATAGTAGTCGTAGTCTCCAAGGTAGAGAGTCGAGCCATTCTCAGACAATTCCAAAACATGAGTTGCCACACGATTGATAAAGTAACGGTCGTGGCTGACGAATAGAAGAGTTCCATCAAAGTCAATCAAAGCATTTTCCAACACTTCCTTGCTATCAATATCCAGATGGTTGGTTGGCTCATCCAGAATCAAAAAATTGTTGTTTTCCATAGACAGTTTAGCCAAAAGCAAACGAGCTTTCTCGCCCCCAGACAACATGCCGACTGATTTTTTAACATCATCTCCTGAGAAAAGGAAGGAACCAAGACGATTACGAATTTCAACTTCTGGCGTCAGCTTAAAATCATTCCAAAGTTCATCCAGTACAGTATTACTTGGTGTCAACTTGCTTTGGGTTTGGTCATAGTAACCGACCTCAACATTGGCACCAAAGCGCTTTTCACCCTTGATAAAAGGAATCTGCTCTACAATAGATTTAATAAAGGTTGACTTTCCAATGCCGTTTGGTCCAACAATAGCAACAGCATTCATTTTACGAAGGTCTAGGTTGATAGGCTCTGACAGTACTTCCCCGTCATAGCCAATAGCCGCATTTTCAACAGTCAAGACAACATTACCAGAGCTTTTTTCCGACTGGAAGGTCATATTGGCTGCTTTCTTGCCAGCTTCAGGCTTGTCCAAACGTTCCATTTTTTCCAGCTGTTTGCGGCGAGATTGGGCACGCTTGGTCGTTGAAGCTCGGACTAAATTGCGATTGACAAAGTCTTCCAGAGCTGCGATTTCCTTCTGTTGCTTTTCATAGTTTTTTGCCTCAGTAGCTAGCTTTTGCTCCTTCAACTCTACAAAACGAGAGTAATTGCCCACATAGCGGTCCAAAGAATGCTTGGTCAAATCCAGCGTAATTGTCGCAACCTTGTCCAAGAAATAACGGTCATGGCTGACAATAATAAGGGCACCGCTATAATTTACCAAGTAATTCTCTAGCCAGGCAATAGTTTCAATATCCAAGTGGTTGGTTGGCTCGTCCAATACCAAGAGATTTGGCTTTTCAAGGAGCATTTTAGCCAGTGCCAGACGAGTATTTTGACCACCAGAAAGCTCAGCAATTTTCATCTGCCACATAGATTCGTCAAACTTGAATCCATTTAAAATCGCTCGTATATCAGCTTCATAGGTAAAGCCATCTGCCTGACGAAAATTTTCAGATAAGCGGTCGTAATCTGACATCAGCTTATTCAAGTCCTCACCAAACTTTTCACCCATCTCCAACTCCATCTGGCGAAGTTGCTTCTCAGTCCGACGTAAATCATCAAAGACATGAAGCATCTCATCGTAGATGGTATTTTCAGACTCAAAACGGCTATCTTGGGCTAGGTAAGACAGAGAAATATCTTTTTTCTTATTGATTTCTCCACTAGTTGGCTCCTCTTCTCCAACCAAAATCTTCAAAAGAGTAGACTTACCTGCACCATTTTTCCCAACAAGAGCAATTCGATCTCGTTCATCAACTTGCAGGGTGATATTATCAAAAAGAACCTCTCCTGCAAAAGAACGTTCAATTTTATTAGCTTGTAAAATAATCATAAACCTATTTTACTATCTTTTTCTATTTTATACAAATGCAATAAAAAAGTTCAAGTTTAAAACTCGAACTTTTAATATTAATAACCAACCCCTCCACGGAATGTGCGAGCCATATCGTTTAAATCATAGTTCTTAGAAGAAGTGTCAATGGTCCATTTCCCATCTTTTTTACTCATTTTAATTTCATACCCCTCTTTTCTCATACTATCACTAGTATCTAGAGGAGTAGACTCAAATTGGCTTGGAGCATTTTCTAGAATATACTTCTCACCAGCTTTCATAGCTTCTGAATAGTTACCATATTTTCCTTTATTTTCTTCGTAGAATTTACGGCTTAGTTCATAAACATTTAAGTTATCCAAGTCAATTGTTTCTGGTCTTACATAGATAACTGCATAGTCAGGCAAATAAGTTTTTACTTTGTATTCTACCTTTGCTCGTTTAGCATTAGCTTTGATATATCCTTCAGCAAAGGTGCGGAGTTCTGAATCTGAAGGTTTGTAGTTATAAAAACTTTTTCCGAATGATTCTGTAAATTTCTTAATGAATTCTTCCCTATCAGCCTTAACATCATTAGTGAATTCAGCTCCACCATCAGATGATTTTTTATCATCTGCAAGGGGAACAACTTTAGCCTTATTGTCAGTAGTGCTTAGTTTTTTCCCACCACCTGAGCTTTCCCCATCAAGGTAGACCGCATCAACATACTTTTTCATTACTTCTTTAGCTTCATCAATATGATCTTCGTACTTACTTGGATCAACTTTGATAGCTACGTCATTATTCTTATTAGATTTTTCTTTGATATCTTCATAGAAGCTAGGTGCAAAATGAAGCTCATATTTAGCATTTTTATCAACTTCATAGACAACATAGCCAGCTACACTTTTTCCTTTAGAAATACTATCCCCATAATCCATGAATTTAGTTTTACTGTCACTATCATACATTTGAATTGGTTCTACTTTTTCATCTTTTTCATTGTAAAGAGTGATATCGCGGCTAGTGAAACTGAACTGTTTGTCACGATTGTTTTTGATTTCTACTTGAAGTGCAAGATAGTTTGAAGATGAATTTTCATCCTTAGGCAATACAAACATTCCATCTTTAACAGATATTTCAAAGTTAGAATTTGATGCAGTACCGTTGTCGCTGGCTTTTTTCGAAGTTCCACAAGCAACAAGTGCTAAAGCTGATAACAATAAAGCAGAATGCTTAAGAATTTTTTTCATAATAGAATGTCTCCTTTTATTATTACTGATCTTATACCATAGGTATAATAATATTCAAAACAGAAAACCGAATGTTTAAAAAAATCTAAAAATTATAGAATTCTTTCTAAAATTGGTGGAACAAATTATAAATGCCTAACTAATCACTAAATGTTTTTTTTTAAATCTATTTCCTATGCTTATACAATAGAAAACCAGAAAACTAAATCTGATAGATATCGTGAGGAAAATGATTTATTAAAGTAGTAACTCTCATGCTAACGTTTTACTAAAGCGCTAAAAAGTGCTATAATGTGAACGGTTAAAACAATTTACAAAAAGGAGAATTTCAATGTCTTACCAAGAAAATTACCAGAAATGGGTTGATTTTGCGGAGCTTCCTGACTACCTTCGTCAAGATTTGAAAAATATGGATGAAAAAACGAAAGAAGATGCCTTCTATACAAACCTTGAATTTGGTACTGCAGGTATGCGTGGCCTGATTGGTGCTGGTACAAACCGCATCAACATCTACGTTGTTCGCCAAGCTACTGAAGGATTGGCTCGTTTGATTGAGTCAAAAGGTGGAAATGAAAAAGAACGTGGTGTGGCAATTGCCTACGATAGCCGTCACTTCTCACCTGAGTTTGCCTTTGAATCTGCGGCAGTTCTTGCTAAACACGGCATCAAATCTTACGTATTTGAAAGCCTTCGTCCAACTCCAGAACTCTCATTTGCAGTTCGTCACCTCAACTGTTTCGCAGGTATCATGGTCACAGCCAGCCACAACCCTGCTCCATTTAACGGTTACAAAGTTTACGGTGAAGACGGTGGACAAATGCCTCCACACGACGCAGACGCTTTGACTACTTATATCCGTGCAATCGAAAACCCATTTGCAGTTGAAGTTGCTGATGTGGAAACTGAAAAAGCTTCTGGCTTGATTGAAGTTATCGGCGAAGCTGTTGACGTAGAATACCTCAAAGAAGTCAAAGACGTAAACATCAACCCAGCCTTGATTGAAGAATTTGGTAAAGACATGAAGATTGTCTACACACCACTTCATGGTACTGGTGAAATGTTAGCTCGTCGTGCTCTTGCCCAAGCAGGATTTGACTCTGTTCAAGTCGTTGAAGCACAAGCAACTGCTGACCCAGACTTCTCAACTGTAAAATCTCCAAACCCAGAAAGCCAAGCAGCCTTTGCCCTTGCTGAAGAACTTGGTCGTCAAGTTGGTGCAGATGTTCTTGTGGCAACTGACCCTGATGCTGACCGTGTTGGTGTTGAAGTTCTTCAAAAAGATGGTAGCTACCTCAACCTTTCAGGTAACCAAATCGGTGCTATCATGGCTAAATACATCTTGGAAGCCCACAAAAACGCTGGAACTCTTCCAGAAAACGCGGCTCTTTGCAAATCTATCGTATCAACTGACTTGGTAACGAAGATTGCTGAAAGTTACGGCGCAACAATGTTCAACGTCTTGACAGGTTTCAAATTTATCGCTGAAAAAATCCAAGAATTCGAAGAAAAACACAATCACACTTACATGATGGGATTTGAAGAAAGCTTCGGTTACTTGATAAAACCATTCGTACGTGATAAAGATGCTATCCAAGCTGTTCTTGTCGTTGCTGAACTTGCTGCTTACTATCGTTCACGTGGTTTGACTCTTGCTGACGGCATCGAAGAAATCTACAAAGAGTACGGCTACTACGCAGAAAAAACTATCTCTGTTACCCTTTCAGGTGTCGATGGTGCAGAACAAATCAAAACGATTATGGCTAAATTCCGTAACAATGCTCCAAAAGAATGGAACGCAACAGCTATTACGGTCGTAGAAGACTTCAAAGCTCAAACAGCTACTGCTGCTGACGGTACTGTTACAAACTTGACAACTCCTCCAAGTGATGTGTTGAAATACACACTTGCTGACGGTTCATGGATTGCCGTTCGCCCTTCAGGGACAGAACCAAAAATCAAGTTCTACATTGCAGTTGTAGGTGAAACCAACGAAGAATCACAAGCTAAGATTGCTAACATCGAAGCAGAAATCAATGCTTTTGTAAAATAAAGACCTATAAAAGATGAGATTAACCAATCTCATCTTTTTTTCGTATCAAATCTAAGCAATTTTAGAAACTTTATGGCATACTAGACTTATCAATGAAAGCGAGGTAATCTCATGGAACAATTTTTAGATAATATCAAAGACCTTGAAGTCACTACAGTTGCGCGTGCGCAAGAAGCTCTTGATAAGAAAGAAACTGCAACCTTCTTTATCGGTCGCAAAACTTGCCCTTACTGCCGTAAATTTGCAGGTACATTGTCAGGTGTCGTATCTGAAACCAAAGCTCACATCTACTTCATCAACAGTGAAGAAGCAAGCCAACTCAATGAGCTGCAAGCATTCCGTTCACGTTACGGAATCCCAACTGTACCAGGATTTGTTCACATTGCAGATGGACAAATCAATGTCCGTTGCGACTCTTCAATGTCAGCTCAAGAAATCAAAGATTTCGCAGGATTGTAAAAAAGCCACTCATCGAGTGGTTTTTAAATGGTCAAAATTGCGTTTTTTCAAGCAAATCTTGTATCATTCTATGTAGTTCTTCTATCTTCTCAGATTGCTTCTCAAGTAGTATTCTCTGACTAGACAATTCATCTTGGAGTTTATCAAGTTTTATCTGTTCATCTGGATTATCTTTTACAAAAAAGTTCGTCAAGGCACTCGTTAACATTCCTATTGTTCCAATACCGACAAGCATTAATAAGACAGCTAACCATTTACCAAAAATTGAAGTAGGAATAATATCCCCATAACCCACTGTCGTTACAGTTACAAGAGCCCACCAAAGACTTTCTGAAAAAGATTTTTCTTCAACAACGGATAAAATCGAACTCCCTAGCAATACAATAAAGGAATTGAGATAAAGAATATAAAGTAAGCCATTTGTTCGTAAGAGTCTGCTTACCTTCTTTTCCAGCTTGCCAGTCAATCCAACGATTCTTAAAAGACGAGTCAATTTCAATAATTTTGTCAGTCTTGCTAGTCGAAAGATACGGCCTAATCGAAACACTGTAAAAATAGCATTTAAAGGAAGGATAGCTAGCAGATCAAAAATATTTTCAATTATGAATCGCCATTTCCCTTTACTTAAAAAGAACCGCCAACCATAATCTACCACAAACACAAACCAAAGTAGTAAGTCAATAATACTGTATGGAGGACTGTCTAAATCAATCATCTCAGCAAATCCAAGCAAGACCAAAATAACAGAGATTAAAGCAAGTAAAATAATTGTTGTATCATAATAATCTGCAAAAAACCATTTTTTCTTCAAATTTTACTCTCCTCACTTTCTATACTGTTATTACTCAGCTTTAATTCAATAAATATCTCTCCGATGACCAACTTCTAGAGTAGCAATGACTAATTCATCATCTACAATTTGTACGATAACTCGATAATTACCAATTCTATAGCGCCATTGACCAACGCGATTACCAACCAAAGCCTTTCCGTGTCGTCTTGGGTCTTCCAAAACATTGGTTTGTAAATAGTTTGTAATTAGCTTCTGCGTATAACGGTCCAATTTTTTCAATTGCTTGATGAAACGTCTTGTTGGAACTAATTTATACAAATTATTCATCCTCCAAGCCTAAATCATGAATCATTTCTTCCCAAGTAATGGGTTCAACTCCTTTTTCCAAGTCGTCTAAATACTCTTGATAGGCTAAATCTGCCACACGAGCATCGTATTCATCTTCTAAAGCTTCAAGAGTTTTGGTGCGGATAAGTTCCGACAGGGAAACTCCTTCAAACTTAGCCATTGCTTTCATAAATGTTTTATCAGCTTCAGAAACTTTTAATGTAATAGTAGTCATCTTTTGCACTCTCTTTTTTAATGGTAACACCATTGTATTACTTTTTAGGTGTTCAGTCAATATAAAAAGAACACCTTCTTAGCGTTCTTTCTATATATCTGTCAATGGTGTTGCAGTATCTGGTGAGGTATCATATACCTTAAAATCTACTCCAACTCCCAGATCAGCTTGTGCTAGCTGATTGACCATGGTCATATGAGCCAGTTCCTTGATATTGTTCTCCTTAGATAAATGCCCGAGGTAGATTTTCTTAGTGCGGTTTCCCAAGGTACGAATCATAGCTTCGGCACCGTCCTCGTTAGAAAGGTGACCGAGATCCGATAGGATTCGTTGTTTGAGTCGCCAAGCGTAAGAACCTGCTCGCAAAATCTCTACATCATGGTTGGACTCGATAAGATAGCCATCTGCATTCTCGACAATCCCTGCCATACGGTCACTCACATAACCTGTATCAGTCAGCATGACAAAACTCTTATCATCCTTCATAAAGCGATAGAACTGCGGTGCAACCGCATCGTGGCTAACACCAAAACTCTCAATATCAATATCTCCAAATGTTTTGGTTTTGCCCATTTCAAAAATATGCTTCTGAGATGAATCCACCTTGCCAAGATACTTGCTATTTTCCATAGCCTGCCAGGTCTTTTCATTAGCATACAAATCCATACCATACTTGCGAGCCAACACACCGACTCCATGGATATGGTCTGAATGCTCATGGGTAATCAAGATAGCATCCAAGTCTTCTGGTTTGCGATTTATTTCAGCAAGTAGGCTGGTAATTTTCTTTCCTGACAAGCCCGCATCCACTAAAAGTTTCTTTTTGGAGGTTTCCAGATAAAAGGAATTTCCACTGGAACCCGACGCTAAAATACTGTATTTAAAGCCTGTTTCACTCATTCTAGTCTTCTACTTCGTCCTCCCATACTTCTTCTTTCACTGCATCCTTATCATAAGGGAGCACGATGGTAAAGGTTGATCCCTTACCGTATTCACTTTTGGCCCAAATAAAGCCCTTATGTTGTTTGATAATTTCTTTAGCAATAGACAGTCCTAGGCCTGTACCACCTTGGGCACGACTTCTGGCACGATCAACACGATAAAAACGGTCAAAAATACGTGGTAAATCCTGCTTAGGAATACCCAAACCTTGGTCTGAGATAGATAAAATCATCTGATCATCAGTTGTCTTCATGGTCACTGTGATTTTTCCACCATCTGGTGAATACTTAATGGCATTGTTAAGAATATTATCAATCACCTGCGTCATTTTGTCTGTATCAATTTCAATCCAGACAGACGTAATCGGATAATCTCTAACCAATTCGTATTTCTTCTCTTCATCTGATCCCCTCATCTTATCAAAACGGTTAAGAATAAAAGTAATAAAAGCTGTAAAGTTAATCAGTTCCACATCTAGATGACTGGTTGCATTATCAATACGTGAAAGATGGAGAAGATCCGTCACCATCCGCATCATACGGTTTGTTTCGTCTAGAGACACCTTGATAAAGTCTGGAGCGACAGGTTCTGACAAGGCACCCTCATCCAAGGCTTCAAGATAGGATTTTACGCTAGTCAGAGGCGTTCGTAGCTCATGACTAACGTTGGAAACAAAGAGTCTCCGTTCCCGTTCTTCCTTCTCCTGCTCCGTCGTATCATGCAAAACTGCAACCAAACCTGAGATAAAGCCAGACTCTCGACGAACCAAGGCAAAACGTACACGAAGGCTCAGATATTCACCATTGGCATCCTGAGAATCAATCATAAGCTCAGGAACTTGGGTAATCAAATCACGAAGTTCATACTCATCTTCAATCTCAAGCAATTCTAGGATACTTTTGTTTAGAACATCTTCTTTCTGAACACCTAACTGTTTCTTAGCCATGTCATTAATCATGGTAATCTTGCCACGACGATTGGTCGCAAGGACTCCGTCCGTCATATAAGAGAGGATACTATGTAATCGTTTACTCTCTTGTTCCAGATTTTCTTGAGTCAAACGGATTACTTCTGATAAATCATTGAGATTATTGGTAATATTAGTGATTTCAGAGCTTCCCTGCATATCCAATACCTGAGAATAGTCTCCTGCAATCAGGTCTTTCACCTTTTGATTAATTTGCTTCAACCGAATATTATCCCGACGATTTTCTAGCAAAAGCAAGGTAACAATCAAGATAAAACCCAATAAAATTAAAATGAAGATAAAATCACTAGTAAGAATATTTTTTCTAATAAATTCAATCATTATTTCTCATATAATAACCAACACCGCGACGTGTTAGGATATACTCTGGACGACTTGGTGTATCTTCAATCTTCTCACGCAAACGTCTGATCGTTACATCGACAGTCCGAACGTCTCCGAAATAATCATAACCCCAGACAGTTTCAAGCAAGTGTTCACGCGTAATCACTTGACCGATATGAGAAGCCAAGTGGTACAAGAGTTCAAATTCACGGTGGGTTAAGTCTAGTTCTTCACCGTATTTTTTAGCTACATAAGCATCTGGTACAATCTCCAAGTCCCCAATTTGCAAGGGTTGGGTTTTCTTTTCATCTGACTCTTGATTATCTACAGAAACCAAGTCCGTACGACGAAGAAGAGCTTTAACACGCGCCTGCAACTCACGATTTGAGAAGGGTTTGGTTACATAGTCATCCGCTCCAAGCTCTAAACCGATAACCTTATCAAATTCACTGTCTTTAGCAGAAAGCATGATAATAGGCACACTACTTGTCTTGCGAATGGTCTTAGCAACTTCTAAACCATCAATTTCTGGAAGCATCAAATCCAGAATAATAATATCTGGCTGCTCTGCTTCAAATTGTTCTAGCGCTTCACGACCATTAAAAGCAGTTACAACCTCGTAACCTTCCTTGGTCATATTAAACTTGATAATATCCGAGATTGGTTTTTCATCATCTACAATTAATATTTTTTTCATTTTTTCACCTTTTTCTCTACTATTATATCAAAAAAATAACAAGAAAACACAATAGTTAATCTTTGCTACTGTCTAAGTTGGCTTGTGCATAAGCCTGCCAGATTTTTTGTTGGGGTTTGGCAAGTGGGTAATTCTTAAACTCTTCTGGTGAAAGCCAGCGAACTTCCCTATCGGAAAAGTTATGAAAGTCAGTCACCTGACCTGCTACAATTTGAACATGCCACTTGCGATGGCTAAAGACATGCTTGACAGTCTCAAAACAAACACCAAGCCAATCAACATCTAGGTCATAGTCCTGCTGGAAACTCTCTTCTGGACTGGGTCCAAAATTCACACTTTCTTCTGCAACCTGATGGAAGAGGTCAAACTGTTCCTCTTGCGAAAAGTCATCTACTTCTACCAGTGGGAAATGCCAAAAACCTGCCAAGAGCTTTTCACTTTCATTTTTTTCAAGTAAAAATTGTCCCTGAGAATTTTTCACAACTAAGGCTTTAAGATAAATGGGAATTGGCTTTTTCTTTGGAGCCTTGATTGGATAACGGTCCATGCTTCCATTCTGATATGCCGCACTAAAGTCCTTAACTGGGCTTTCTTCTGGTCTGGGATTTACAGGCGCCTCAATATCTGATCCCAAGTCCATCAAAGCTTGATTAAAGTCACCAGGCCTTTCTGGGTCAATCAAGATTTCCATCATTGCCTGAAAAATTTTACGATTACTTGGAATCCCAATATCGTGGTTGACTTCAAATAGACGCGCCAAAACACGCATGACATTACCATCTACAGCTGGCTCAGGCAAGTTAAAAGCAATACTGGAAATGGCTCCTGCTGTGTAAGGACCAATCCCTTTCAAGCTGGAAATTCCTTCATAAGTGTTTGGAAATTGACTACCAAAGTCAGTCATAATCTGCTGGGCTGCAGCCTGCATATTACGAACTCGAGAATAATAGCCCAAACCTTCCCAAGCCTTCAACAAACGCTCTTCAGGGGCAGTTGCCAAACTTTCAACTGTTGGAAACCAGGCCAAGAATCGTTCGTAGTAAGGGATAACTGTATCCACCCTAGTCTGCTGGAGCATAATTTCAGACACCCAGATATGATAAGGATTTTTACTTCTACGCCAGGGTAAATCTCTTTTGTTTTCATCATACCAGGTAAGAAGTTTCTCACGGAAAGAAACAATCTTCTCATCTGGCCACATGACGATTCCGTATTCTTTCAAATCTAACATATCTCTAGTATAACACAGAAGACTCTAACTGTCCTTTTCCTAGTATTAAAAAGCCTCTCCCCAAGGGAAAGAGGTTGAATTATTATTGATGAACTGCTTGAGCTGCTGTGATAAGAGTCAACTTGTACACATCATCAGCATTACATCCACGAGAAAGGTCGTTAACTGGCTTGTTCAAACCTTGCAAAACAGGTCCTACTGCCGCAAAGCCACCAAGACGTTCGGCCATCTTGTAACCAATATTTCCTGCCTCGATACCTGGGAAGATAAAGACATTTGCTTGACCAGCTACTGTACTTCCAGGAGCTTTCAAAGCTGCAGTTTCGGGAACAAAGGCCGCATCAAATTGCAACTCACCATCGATTTCGAGGTCAGGGCGCAAGTCGTGAGCAATTTTAGTTGCTTCAACGACCTTATCGACGCTTTCACCAAATCCTGAACCTTTAGTAGAATAGCTTAGCATAGCAATTTTAGGTTCGATGCCAAACATCTTAGCTGTGATTGCTGAGTTGATGGCAATTTCAGCCAAGGCTTCTGCATCAGGATTGATATTGATAGCACAGTCTCCAAATAGGTAACGTTCCGTACCACGAACCATGAGGAAGGCACCTGACGTACGCGTTACATTTGGACGAGTTTTGATAATTTGAAGGGCTGGGCGAACTGTTGAAGCAGTTGAGTGAATCGCTCCTGACACCATTCCATCAACCAAGCCCAAGTATACCAACATAACACCAAAGTAGTTAACATCTTCAACCAAAACCTTGCGTGCATCTTCTTCAGACATTTTTCCCTTACGACGCTCTACCAAAGCAGTAACCATTTCTTCAAATTGAGGATAGTGTTGAGGGTCAATGACTTCATAGCCATCTGCAATACCTTCAATTTCAAGATAAATTTTAATTTTTTCAGGATTTCCAAGCAAAACAGGAATCACTTCTGTTTCTTTTACCAAGCGTTTAGTCGCTTGAAGAATACGTGGCTCTTCCCCTTCAGGGAGAACGATACGAGCATTTTTACCAACCAAGTTGGCTTTGAGACTTTCAAAAACTTCCATGAGTTTTCTCCTTTAAGATAATAATTATACTCTGAATCATTTTTTATAGAGTATTAGTTGATAACTGGGTAATAAGGTTACTGAAATCATCCGGCAAGGGACTTTCTAACTGCAAGTCTTGCTCTAAAAATGGATGATAAAAGGATAGGTAATGGCAATGCAGGGCTTGGCGCTGAATTCCATCGTCTAGACTACCACCATACAAGTCATCTCCCAACAAAGGAAAACCAATATGAGAAAAATGGACTCGGATTTGGTGGGTTCGTCCAGTATGCAGGCGAATATCAACTAAGTGAATATTCCCATAAGATGCTACAATCTTGTAAGAAGTATGGGCATACTTTCCACCTTTAGCCACCCGTCTGGTGATAATGGAATCTTCATCACGCGCAATCGGAGCAATAATTTCCCCCTCTGACTCCAAGTATCCATCACCTTTAACCAAAGCAAAGTAGCGTTTTTCAATGGACTTCTTCTGCAACTGCTTGTCTAATCGTGCGTGGGCATAGCCGTGCTTGGCAAAGAGCATCAAGCCAGAAGTGTCCCTATCAAGTCTGGTTACAATGTGAACCTGCTGATTTTCATAGTCTTGCTTGACGTAGTAACCCTTGATAAAATTGGCAATGGTATTAGAGTGATTGACACTAGGAATAGAAGCCACTCCATAGGGTTTATTTAAGACTAGAAAATGGTCATCCTCATAGAGAATATCTAATGGTCTCTCGATAGCTTCTAGGGTTTCAAAGCCTTCCTCAGCAGGAATATCGATGATAACTCGGTCTCCAATATCCAATAGATAGGTTGCATTTTGCGGTTGGTCATTGACCAGTATAGCTCCACCTCGAAACTTTATTTTGGCCAGCAACCCCTTAGAAACCTCGTGCTTTTTCAAAAAGGTCTTGACTTTGACATGCTCATCTGCGATAAATTCAAACCTCATTCGTCTACCTCGCCGATAAAAGCGTCCTTAACACGATTCCAGAAACTGGTATGGCTAGGTGATGCGACAAAGTGAATCTTATGATGGTCGATTTGATACTCGATTCGTTCAATATTGCGGAAGGAATAAACGCTATTGTCAACCGAAATAGTATGGTAATCGTTTCTTGTTGGAATAAGTTCAATCTTATCCTTCTTAGGAACAATAATGGACGAACCCAGCGTTCGATAAACACGATTGTTAAGGCTGGCAATTTCCGTCAACTGAAGAGCTTCAATGGTAGGGTGTAAAACAGCTCCACCAAGCGACTTGTTATAGGCTGTACTACCAGTCGGTGTCGAAACTGTTAGCCCATCTCCACGAAAACGTTCAAAGTGGACACCGTTAATCACAACATCCGCCACCATGGTTCGATCGGACCTGCGGATACTGGCTTCATTTAGTGCTCTGAAAATCTTCACTTCACCATTTTCAAGAAAGACCTTCACATTCAGAACAGGGTAAGAGACTCTGGCTCCGGTATCTAGCTGCAAATTAGTCACTAGCTTGTCCAACTCAAAATCACGGTAGTCCGTATAGAAGCCCAAATGTCCAGTGTGAACACCAATGAAGCGGACCTTATCAAGCTGGTTTTCATACTTATGAAAGGCCGACAAGAGCATGCCATCCCCACCAATGGAGATGACAATGTCCGGATTGGTATCATTGAGTATAAACTGATTTCTCTTCAAACGATCTCGCAATTCATACAAAACCCTTTGACTCTGCGGTTTTCTATTAGCTATCAGGTCAATTCGTTTACCTGTATTCTTCATCTGTATCGTCACTGTTTCCTACACCGTCATTTAATTTTCTACTCAAAGGATCAAAAAGAGCCTGGGCTTCTTGGATATCATCACGAATTTTACCCATTTCTTCATCCAACTGATGGGCAATCTTGGCTGTAATTTCCAGTCGCTTCTTAATCTCCTCTGGGAAATCCCCTTGGTACTTGTAGTTGAGAGAATGTTCTATTGTTGCCCAGAAATTCATGGCCAAGGTACGTATTTGAATTTCCGCCAAAATGGTCTTGGCACCATTGATAGTATCAACCGTATATTCTACTACCACATGATAGGAACGGTAGCCTGATGCTTTTCGATGAGTAATGTAATCTCGCTCCTGTATGATTCGCATGTCCTGACGTTTGCGCAAAATTTCCACTACTTCCTTGACGTCATCTACAAACTGAACCATCACACGCAAGCCAGCAATATCCTGCAAATCGTGCTCTAAAGTCGCATAAGTAATGCCACGACGAGCCATTTTTTCCTTAATGCTTTCAATTGGCTTGACTCGACCAGTCACAAACTCAATAGGAGAATGCTTATTTTGCTTACGATATTGCTTCCGAATACCACGTAGTTTAATCTTTAACTCACCAACAGCTTGAATGTAAGGATCTAGAAATTCTTCCCATTCTAAGGTCATATATTCTCCCTTGTTCTCATATTATCCTTCAAAAATATCTTTGATTTTTTCTCCAGATTCATATACAATAAATACAATGCTTATTATACCATAAATCCGCTTTCAACGATAAAGAAAAGGTAAGAAAAATGAAACATTTAGAAATTGAATTGAAAACACTCTTGAAAAAAGATGAATACAATCGTCTAAAAGGCCAGTTCACAGACGTCACTCCTGTTCTTCAAAAAAATTACTACATAGACACGCCTGATTTTGAACTGCGAGAAAAGAAAGTTGCTATGCGCATTCGAACCTTTGAAGACTGGGCAGAATTGACACTCAAAGTCCCTCAAAGTGTTGGAAACATGGAATACAACCAAAAATTGCAACTAAAAGATGCTGAAAACTATCTGAGTAAGAAAGAACTTCCTCAGGGGCTAGTACTGGAAGAATTGGCGAAACATGGTATTAAAACTAGTGAATGGCAGATCCTTGGTTGTCTAACAACGCTTCGCTATGAAATGCAAACAGCTATTGGTCTCATGGCGCTGGATGAAAGTCAGTACTTTGATATTACAGATTACGAATTAGAGCTTGAAGTTGAGAATCACGAGCAAGGGAAACAAGATTTCCAGCAATTTTTAGAGGAAAATCAGATTTCCTACCAAAAAGCCCCTTCAAAATTGGTCCGATTTGTCAAAAGCATGAAAAATAGCTGAAATAATCTCTATTTTTTGGTAAAATAGAAAAGATAAAATACAAAAATCCTAGTTCATATAGGCTAGACAGATATGGCTAGGATTTAAAAAGCTTACAGAGGACGGTCTATAATGTCAGATAGAAAAAACATGAAACTTTTCGCACTCAACTCTAACCAAGAGATTGCACAGAAAATTGCACAAGCTGTTGGTGTACCGCTTGGAAAACTATCATCACGTCAATTTTCAGACGGAGAAATCCAAGTGAATATCGAAGAAAGTGTCCGTGGTTATGATGTTTACATCATCCAGTCTACAAGTTTCCCTGTTAACAACCACCTAATGGAATTGTTGATCATGGTCGACGCTTGTGTGCGCGCAAGTGCCCACAGTATCAACGTTGTCCTTCCATATTTTGGCTATGCACGTCAAGACCGCATTGCTTCACCTCGTGAGCCACTTACAGCGAAACTAGTTGCCAATATGCTAGTTAAGGCTGGTGTCGATCGTATCCTTACGCTTGATTTGCATGCCGTTCAGGTTCAAGGCTTCTTTGATATTCCTGTTGATAACCTCTTCACAGTGCCCCTATTTGCCAAACATTACTGCGATAAGGGGCTCCTTGGCTCAGATGTTGTTGTCGTTAGCCCTAAAAATTCAGGGGTAAAACGTGCTCGTAGCTTGGCTGAGTATCTTGATGCTCCTATCGCCATTATCGACTACCCACAAGACGATGCAACTCGCAACGAAGGTTATATCATCGGTGATGTTGAAGGTAAGAAAGCTATTTTAATTGACGATATCCTTAATACAGGACGTACCTTCTCTGAAGCTGCCAAAATCGTTGAACGTGAAGGAGCTACAGAAATTTATGCTGTTTCTAGTCACGGCCTCTTCGTCGAAGGAGCTGCTGAACTTCTTGACAATACTAATATTAAAGAAATTCTTGTGACTGATTCAGTAGCAACAAAAGAAAAAACTCCTAAAAACGTATGCTACATCACTGCTAGTGAGTTAATTGGTGATGCTATCGTCCGTATTCACGAAAGAAAACCAGTCAGCCCACTCTTTGCCTACAACAAAAAGAAATAAGGTGATTCTTTGATTTATTTGGACAATGCTGCAACGACTCCTATGTCAGCAGTTGCAATTTCAGCTATGACCAAGGTGATGCAAGAAACTCATGGCAATCCTTCTAGTATTCACGGTCATGGTCGTCAAGCTGGCAAACTCTTACGAGAAGCACGTCAGGAACTGGCTCAATTACTGGGGACAAAACCTCAACATATATTTTTCACTTCTGGTGGGACTGAAGGCAACAATACTGCCATCATTGGCTACTGCCTTCGTCACCAAGAACAAGGAAAACATATCATCACAACTGCCATCGAGCACCATGCTGTCCTTGAAACAATTGATTACTTGGTTCAACACTTTGGTTTTGAAGTAACTATTATCAAACCAGAAAATCAAGAAATCACCGCCCAGCAAATTCAAGAGGCCTTACGTGACGATACGATTTTGGTTTCTACCATGTTTGCCAATAATGAGACAGGAAACCTACTTCCCATTGCTGAAATTGGCCAAATCCTCAAGCAACACCCAGCTGCCTACCATGTTGATGCAGTTCAGACAATCGGTAAAATTCCTATTCATCCAGAAGAATTGGGCATTGATTTTCTCACTGCTTCAGCCCATAAATTCCATGGCCCTAAGGGAATCGGCTTTCTCTACGCATCTAGCATGGACTTTGATTCCTATCTCCATGGTGGAGACCAAGAGCAAAAAAAACGTGCTGGAACTGAAAATCTAGCTGCCATCGTAGGCATGGTTGCAGCCCTAAAAGAAGACCTAGAAAAACAAGAAGAACATTTCCAACATGTACAAAATCTAGAAACCGCCTTTCTTTCTGAGCTAGAAGGAATTCAGTATTACCTGAATAGAGGACAAAATCATCTTCCTTATGTGCTCAATATTGGATTTCCTGGGCAGAAAAACGACCTCTTACTTCTTCGTCTAGATTTAGCTGGAATTTCTATCTCTACTGGTTCAGCCTGTACAGCAGGTATTGTCCAATCCAGCCATGTTCTTGAAGCCATGTACGGGGCAAATTCAGAACGCTTGAAGGAATCCGTTCGCATCAGTTTGTCTCCACAAAATACTATCGAAGATCTACAAACCCTCGCAAAAACCTTAAAAGAAATTATCGGAGGTTAGCCATATGGCATTTGAAAAAACCATTCAGTTAAAAAATTGTCGTTACGACTACACTCTTAGCCCTTCTGTTAAAAAATTCACCCTTAAGGACAATACTTTTTTTGAAACCAAGGTTGGTAACTATGAACTGACTCGCCTACTTGAAAAGGTGCCAAACAGTGGAGAAGGCTTCCAACTCAAAATCATCATTAACAAGGAACTCACAGGGGCTAAAATCAATATCACTGACAAATTTGGTCTTCGTCTGGTTGATATTTTCAAATCAGAAGACCACCACATTCATCAGGAAAAATTCTACTTTCTCATGGATAGCTTGGTAGAGCGTGGTGTCTTTACAAAATCTGAAAGATAGGTCCCATATGTTTGAACTGACCTATAAGGATAGCTATCATGTAGAGCGGACTCTCAAGTACGAAGATTATGAGGCACTCATGCTGGCTTTGTCAGGCTGTGTGACCCTACCAGATACACTTTATGTGACTTCTTTGACTTTTGAAGGACAGGAAGTTTACCAAGGACTGGTCGGAGACCTCTACCGTTTTCTATCACAAAAAGAATTTTTACATCAAAACTAAGATTTTTCTTAGTTTTTTCTTATTTTTGTTGATTTTTTCACAATGTTTCTATAAAATAGAAGAATAGAAAGGTTGTGATTTTGTGAAAGATAAACAGTCTGCTATTCCAAAAGCTACAGCAAAAAGACTCTCTCTCTACTATCGAATTTTTAAGAGATTTCATGCAGAAAAGATTGAACGCGCCAACTCTAAACAAATTGCAGAGGCCATTGGGATTGACTCAGCGACCGTACGTCGTGATTTTTCCTATTTTGGTGAACTAGGTCGTCGTGGTTTTGGCTATGATGTCAAAAAACTGATGACGTTTTTTGCCGATTTGCTCAATGATAACTCTATTACCAATGTCATGCTTGTAGGTATTGGAAATATGGGCCATGCCCTTCTCCACTACCGCTTCCACGAGCGTAATAAGATGAAGATTATCATGGCTTTTGACCTAGATGACCATCCTGAAGTCGGTAGCCAAACTCCTGATGGGATTCCTATTTACGGGATTTCTCAAATCAAGGATAAAATTCAGGATGTTGATGTGAAGACTGCTATCCTGACCGTTCCTAGCGTTAAATCACAAGAGGTTGCCAATCTCTTGGTGGATGCTGGCGTGAAAGGAATTCTCAGTTTTTCACCAGTCCATCTGCATTTACCAAAAGATGTGGTCGTTCAATATGTCGATTTGACAAGTGAACTCCAAACCCTCCTCTACTTCATGCGAAAAGAGGATTAGAAAGCGAAAATCATTTTATGAAAAAACCAGTTATTGGGATTACAGGAAACGAAAAAACTCATCCAGATGATGACATCATGATGAGCTACGCAGCAAAAGGCTTTGTTGAGGGCGTTAAAGACGCTGGAGGGATTCCCATCATCCTACCGATTGGTGATCAAGAAATGGCTAGCCACTATATCAGTATGATTGACAAGCTCATCTTGACAGGTGGGCAAAATGTTGATCCAAAATTCTATGGTGAACCAAAAACTATTGATAGCGATGACTACCACCTTCAAAGAGATATCTTCGAACTAGCCCTCATCAAGGAAGCTATTAAACAGAAAAAGCCTATTTTCTCTGTCTGCCGCGGGACTCAACTCTTTAATGTTGCCATGGGTGGAACTTTGTATCAAGATATCGAAGACCACTGGCAGGATTGTTCTGCCGAGTATACAACCCAGCGCTTGGTTACAGAACCAGATACCGTTCTTCGAGAAATCTATGGAGAAATCTCCCATATTAACTCTTTCCACCATCAGAGTATCAAGGATTTAGCTTCCAACTTAAAGATTGCGGCTCATGATCCAAAGGATGGTATTATTGAAGCTGTCATAAGTACGGATGATGTTGCCTTTCTCGGTGTCCAGTGGCATCCAGAATTTCTATTTGAAAATCGTCCCAAAGATAAAAACCTCTTTGACTATGTCGTTAATGAACTTTAAATTAAATCTGTCTTTTCACGATAACTAAAGTAACTGGAGTGAGAGACAATCAAATGGTCCAAGAGGACAATCCCCATCAGGTCGCAGGCTTCCTTGACAAGTTTAGTGACATGATCATCATTTCGGCTAGGTGCCACCGCTCCTGAAGGATGATTATGAACCAAGATGAGAGAGGTCGCCATATGCTTGATTGCATAATGAAGAATCTCTCGCGGCTCAGCGATACTACGAGTGGCAGAACCGATAAAAATGGTCTGTTGATGGATGATTTGATTTTGAGTATTGAGATAGAGCGCCACCAGGTGCTCTTGTTTTTTATGGCCCAATTCCTGTTGCATCTTCTTGGCCAACTTTTGACTGCTGAGAATACTTTCCATCTCAAGAGTCTCGTGTTTATGAATACGATGTCCCAGTTCAATCATGGCTTGTAACTCTATTGCCTTAACTCGCCCGATACCAGATATACTCTGCAATTCCTGCAGGGTCATTTTTTTCAAATCTGTTAGGCTTGAAAGATTGTTCAAGACTTTCTGGGCAATTTCAAAAACACTGGACTGACGTGTTCCTGTTCTAAGTAAAATAGCTAGCAACTCTTGGTTACTAAGCGCTTCCACTCCTTCTTGGGCAAGTCTTTCTCTTGGCAATAGTGAATCTTCTTGGAATGAAATACTGTACATAAAAATCCTCCTCACTTTATTATTCGTGAGAAGGATGGAAAATTAAAGTTTTTTCTCAATTGGGGCTACACTAGCTAAAAGTTTTTTCAAACCTACTTCTGGGAAATTGATTTTCAATTCCTGCGTAGCACCGCTACCTGAAACTTCCAGAACAGTTCCTTCGCCCCATTTCTTATGGAGAGCAATGTCACCAATGGACCAATTTGTCTCGCTAGATGCTGATTTTGCACCAGCTGAAAATTGACCAAATGGAAGACCGCTTGACTGGATAGTTTTTGGAGCCGCACCGCGTTTACGGTCTTGGATGGCCTGGGCAAGACTCATACCTTGACCGAAGGCAAGACCACCACTGCTATATGATGCCTTAAAGCTTGTATTGGCTGGACGAGCCAGACCTTGATACTCAAGTAAGTCTGAGCTGATTTCGTTAATAAAACGAGTCGGACGGTTGTAGTTAGTACGACCGAAAAGCAAGCGTGAGTTGGCATTGGTCAGATAGAGAATTTTCTCTGCACGCGTAATTCCTACATAGGCCAGACGGCGCTCTTCCTCTAATTCATCTTGATCTTCAGCCGCACGGCTAAGCGGAAAGACATTTTCTTCCATCCCAATCAAAAAGACAACTGGAAACTCGAGACCTTTGGCGGCATGCAGGGTCATCAAGGTCACTTCTGATGTCTCCTGACTACCTGAATCTGTGTCTGCAATCAAGGCCAAGTCATTTAAGAAACGGCTCAGTTTGTCTAAACCGGTTTCCTCTTCTGGCCCATCAGAGGTGTCATCAAAGTTTTTCGTCACAGAAAGGAACTCTTCGATATTTTCAACCCGTGCCTTGCTTTCTAAGGTCGCTTGGGCATTAAGAATATCGACGTAACCTGTTTTTTCTAGGACAGCCTCAACCAACTCTGTAATAGTTAATTGGTCCAACTGCTCCCGCAAATCAAGCATCATATTGGCAAAATCCCAGATAGATTGGGCTGCCTTACCTTTGATTCCAGACAACATAATATTTGCTGAAGCATCTAGCATAGACATATCCTGCATATTCGCAAAATCAAGGATTTTCTCAACAGTGCCTGGCCCAATTCCACGTTTAGGCTCGTTGATAATACGCTCAAAACTGATATTGTCACTCAAATTGGCAATAAGATTGAGGTAAGCGATGATATCTCGGATTTCCTTACGGCTGTAGAACTTGGTTCCGCCAACCATGGTATAAGGGATATTTGACTTGAGCAGGGCTTCCTCAATAGTACGAGACTGGGCGTTAGTCCGATAGAGAACTGCAAAATCCTTGTGAAGGAAGTTTTGACTGCGACTAAGTTCATCGATGGTTCTGGCTACAAATACAGCCTCATCCAGCTCATCATTGGCGCGATAGTATACGATTTGCTCTCCATCCGCATTTTGAGTCCAGAGATTCTTAGGACGGCGGTTTTTATTGTTTTTAATGACCTCATTGGCCGCTTGGAGAATGGTTTTGGTTGAGCGGTAATTTTCCTCCAACAAGACAACCTTGGCTTGAGGATAATCCTTTTCAAAATCCAAGATATTCTGCATATCAGCACCACGCCAACCGTAGATAGACTGGTCCGCATCCCCAACCACACAAATATTTTTAAAGCGAGAAGCCAAGAGTTTAACCAGTTGGTACTGAGCGTGGTTGGTATCTTGGTACTCATCAACGTGGATGTATTGGAATTTTTGCTGGTAGTAGGTCAAAACATCAGGATTTTGATCAAAGAGACGCAAGGTCAGCATAATCAAATCATCAAAGTCAACTGACTCTGACTGACGAAGCTCTTTTTGGTAAGCAGTGTAACACTGAGCCACGATTTGTGTATACATATCTCCAGCTTGAGCAGCATAAGCCACATCATCAATCAAATCATTCTTAGCATTGGAAATGGTCCCCAAAATAGTTCGTTCATTCCATTTTTTAGGATCCAGGTTCAACTGCTTAAGAATGCGTTTCATGAGGGTTCGCTGTTCTCCGGGATCTACAATGGTGAAGTTCCGATTGTAGCCAATATGATCCGCATCGCGACGCAAGATACGAACACACATGGAGTGGAAGGTCGCAATCAAACAGTCCTGAGTAGATGGATTGAGGCTATAAGCACGCTCCTTCATCTCACGCGCAGCCTTGTTAGTAAAGGTAATGGCCAAGATATTCCAAGGATTGACCATCTTTTCATCAATCAAATAAGCGATACGGTGGGTTAAAACACGGGTCTTACCAGACCCAGCCCCCGCCATGATCAACAAGGGACCTTCTGTCGTTTGCACCGCCTCAGCCTGACGGTCATTCATTCCATTCAATAATGCGTTCATCTTTTCTTCCTTACTCTTGAAGTCAATATTTCTATTATATCAGAAATCAGGGAAAATATCTTTACCTAGACTGATTACTTATAGAAAGCAACTCTTTCATCAGCTGAAGAAAAGGCCTTATATCTAGATAAAAAATGAGCTCGGATAGTATCTCCAAACTCATTTAAAGTCAATTGAATATATTAGAACAAGCCTAGAACCGTTCCGCCACTTTCAACATCCATATTGAGAGCGGCTGGTCGTTTTGGAAGACCAGGCATGGTCATGACATCTCCAGTTAGGGCAACAATGAAGCCTGCACCTAATTTTGGTACCAATTCACGAATGGTAATTTCAAAGTTTTCAGGTGCTCCAAGTGCATTTGGATTATCTGAGAAACTGTATTGAGTTTTAGCCATACAGATTGGCAACTTGTCCCAACCATTTTGAACGATTTGGGAAATTTGCGTTTGAGCTTTCTTCTCAAAGTTTACTTTGCTACCACGGTAGATTTCAGTAACAATCTTTTCAATCTTTTCTTGAACAGAAAGTTCATTGTCATAAAGACGTTTATAGTTAGCTGGGTTTTCAGCGATAGTCTTAACAACTGTTTCAGCAAGTGCTACTCCACCTTCTGCACCATCAGCCCAGACACTAGCCAATTCAACTGGTACATCGATTGAGGCACAAAGTTCTTTCAAGGCTGCAATTTCAGCTTCTGTATCAGATACAAATTCATTAATAGCTACTACTGCTGGAATACCGAACTTACGGATATTTTCAACGTGGCGTTTCAAGTTAGCAAAACCGGCACGAACAGCTTCTACATTTTCTTCAGTCAGAGCATCTTTAGCCACACCACCGTTCATCTTAAGGGCACGAAGGGTTGCGACGATAACTACTGCATCTGGAGAAGTTGGCAAGTTTGGTGTCTTGATATCAAGGAATTTTTCAGCACCAAGGTCTGCACCAAAACCAGCTTCAGTAACTGTGTAGTCCGCTAAGTGAAGGGCTGTTGTCGTTGCCAAAACAGAGTTACAGCCGTGAGCGATATTGGCAAATGGACCACCATGTACAAAGGCAGGTGTCCCGTAAATTGTCTGAACCAGGTTCGGTTTAATAGCATCCTTCAAAATCAAAGCCAAAGCACCCTCAACCTGCAAATCACCTACAGAAACAGGTGTTCTGTCATAGCGATAACCGATAACGATATTAGCCAAACGGCGTTTCAAGTCCTCGATGTCTGTTGCCAAGCAAAGAATCGCCATTATTTCGGAAGCAACGGTAATGTCAAAGCCATCCTCACGTGGAATACCATTTAGAGGGCCACCAAGTCCAACGGTCACATGGCGAAGAGCACGGTCATTCAAGTCCACAACACGTTTCCAGAGGATACGACGTTGGTCAATTCCTAGCTCATTTCCTTGATGCAAGTGGTTGTCAATCAAGGCAGAAAGAGCATTGTTAGCAGTTGTAATGGCATGCATATCTCCAGTAAAGTGGAGGTTGATGTCTTCCATTGGCAGCACTTGGGCGTAACCACCACCAGCAGCACCCCCTTTAATTCCCATTACTGGACCAAGAGACGGTTCGCGGATAGCAATCATGGTTTTCTTGCCAATCTTATTCAAGGCATCCGCAAGACCAATAGTAATGGTTGATTTTCCTTCACCTGCTGGTGTTGGGTTGATGGCAGTAACCAAAATCAATTTCCCAACTGGATTGCTCTCAACTGCACGAATTTTATCAAAGCTGAGTTTAGCCTTGTATTTTCCATACAACTCCAAATCGTCGTAAGAAATTCCAAGTTTCTCTACAACATCAACGATTGGCTTCAACTCAATACTCTGTGCGATTTCAATATCTGTTTTCATCCAAAACTCCTCTAACCTCTTATATGATAATTCATTATAACACAAAACAAGATTTTTAACATCCTTAAACTCTCTAAACGTTCGTAAATATCCTTATTATTAAGGTTTTTAGAGTTCTTTCTTAAATTTTATATGGCTTTATAGTTTGAAACTATAGTTAATCTTCGTTTTTACCAAAAATTTATCACTTTCATTTTACTTACCGTTTATTTTTGTGTACAATAGTGCTATGAAAATTTTAGTTACATCGGGCGGTACCAGTGAAGCTATCGATAGCGTCCGCTCTATCACTAACCATTCTACAGGACGCTTGGGGAAAACCATCACAGAAACCTTGCTTTCTGCAGGGCATGAAGTTTGTTTAATTACTACAAAACGAGCTTTGAAGCCAGAAGCCCATCCCAACCTAAATATTCGAGAAATTAACAATACCAAGGACCTTCTTCTGGAAATGCAAGAACGTGTTAAGGACTATCAGGTCTTGATTCACTCAATGGCTGTCTCTGACTACACTCCCATTTATATGACGGGACTTGAGGAAGTTCAGGCTAGCTCCAATCTAGAAGAATTTTTAAATAAGCAGAATCACCAGGCTAAGATTTCTTCAACTGATGATGTTCAAGTTTTGTTCCTTAAAAAGACACCCAAAATCATCTCTCTAGTAAAGGAGTGGAATCCTGCTATTCATCTGATTGGCTTTAAACTGCTGGTTGATGTTAACGAAGACCATCTGGTTGACATTGCTAGAAAAAGTCTTATCAAAAACCAAGCAGACTTGATTATCGCAAATGACCTCACTCAAATTTCAGCAGATCAGCACCGTGCAATCTTTGTTGAAAAAGAACAGCTTCAAACAGTCCAGACTAAAGAAGAAATTGCAAAACTCCTCCTTGAAAAAATTCAAGCCTATCATTCATAGAAAGGAAAGCTATGACACATATTCTCTTGGCTGTAACGGGATCAATCGCCTCTTACAAGTCGGCAGATTTAGTCAGTTCTCTAAAAAAACAAGGCCATCAAGTCACTGTCTTAATGACTCAGGCTGCTACAGAGTTTATCCAACCTTTGACACTACAGGTCTTATCACAGAATCCTGTCCACTTGGATGTCATGAAGGAACCCTATCCTGATCAGGTTAATCATATTGAACTTGGAAAAAAAGCAGATTTATTTATCGTAGCCCCTGCAACTGCTAATACTATTGCAAAACTAGCCCACGGTTTTGCGGACAATATGGTGACCAGTACTGCTCTAGCCTTGCCAAGTCATATTCCCAAACTCATCGCACCAGCAATGAATACAAAAATGTATGACCATCCGGCAACTCAGGCTAATCTGAAAACATTAGAAAGCTACTGCTATCAGCTGATTGCTCCAAAAGAATCCCTACTAGCTTGCGGAGACCATGGACGAGGAGCTTTAGCTGACCTCACAATTATTTTAGAAAGAATAAAGGAAACTCTCGATGAAAAAACGCTCTAATATTGCACCCATTGCTATCTTTTTTGCAACCATGCTCGTGATTCATTTTCTGAGCTCACTTATCTTTAACCTTTTTCCATTCCCAATCAAACCGACCATTGTTCACATTCCTGTCATTATTGCCAGCATTATTTACGGTCCACGAGTTGGGGTTACACTTGGATTTTTAATGGGACTACTTAGTTTGACCGTTAACACAATTACGATTCTGCCGACAAGCTATCTCTTCTCGCCATTTGTACCAAACGGAAACATCTACTCAGCTATCATAGCTATCGTCCCACGTATTTTGATTGGTTTGACTCCTTATCTAGTCTATAAACTAATGAAAAACAAGACTGGTCTGATTCTAGCTGGTGCCCTTGGTTCACTTACCAACACAGTCTTTGTACTTGGTGGAATTTTCTACCTTTTTGGAAATGTTTTTGATGGTAATATCCAAAAACTCCTAGCAACTGTTATCTCAACAAATTCGATTGCCGAATTAGTCATTTCCGCAGTTCTAACTCTAGCCATTGTTCCACGACTACAAACCTTGAAGAAATAAAAACAATCTCCGCTTTCATGCTTGAAGGTGGAGATTTTGTTTGAAGTAGTTTCTTTTTAGTGAAATCTTTACCAATATTTAATTTAAAACGATCTATAAACCTAAGTAAATCCTTGCTTTATTGTCTTGTTTGTTGTACTATACTAGTGTATATACAGACAAAAAGGAGATTCTTATGAACACACGAAAAAAGACACAATTTATGACAATGACTGCCCTCTTAACGGCTATTGCGATTTTGATTCCAATTGTTATGCCTTTTAAGATTGTCATTCCACCAGCTTCTTACACTTTGGGAAGTCACATCGCTATTTTTATCGCCATGTTCTTATCGCCCTTGATGGCAGTTTTTGTCATCCTAGCCTCTAGTTTTGGATTTTTGATGGCTGGTTATCCCATGGTGATCGTTTTTCGAGCTTTCTCTCATATCGTTTTTGGTACCCTAGGAGCTCTTTACCTACGAAAATTCCCCGATACCCTAGATGAACCAAAATCTTCCTGGATTTTCAACTTTGTTTTAGCTGTTGTTCATGCCCTTGCTGAAGTATTAGCCTGTGTCGTTTTTTACGCAACTTCTGGTACCAATGTAGAAAATATGTTTTATGTTCTATTTGTGCTCGTTGGATTTGGCACAATTATCCATAGTATGGTAGACTATACATTAGCACTAGCTGTCTATAAAGTGCTTCGAAAACGCCGTTAAAAGGAAGAACTATGACAAAAGATCGCAAACAAGCCCTTCTCCAACTCTTGAAAGAAGCCCCTAAAGCCCTTAATGGCCAAAGTTTGGCGGAGCATTTTCATGTAACACGCCAAGTCATTGTACAAGACATTGCAATTTTAAGAGCCGATGGCGCTCCTATCTTGTCCACTAATCGTGGCTACATCTATAAGCAAATTGATACCAATCCTTATGTTCACAAACTGTTCAAAGTGAAACATGAAGTTGAAGAAATCGGTCAAGAACTCCTTGCTATCGTTGATAATGGTGGACGTGTTCAAAATACCTTGATTGACCATCCCGTTTATGGAGAAATCGAAACCTTGCTTAAACTGTCTTGCCGCCGAGACGTTCAACATTTTCTAGAACAAGTCGAGCATTCTGATTTTAAACCTTTATCTGAATTGACAGATGGTATCCATTACCACCTAGTTGAAGCCGAAACACAACAAGACCTCCACTATATTGAGGAGGCCTTGGATCAACTTGGCTATTTAGTAAAAGACTAGAAGATTTTCTTCGCCCAGCCATCTTCTGTACGGTGGCTGTAGAAAAACTCTGACTTGTCAGGAGCTTCCATCATTTCCATCAAGGGTAACATATCATAGGCCAGATCCAAGTTTGGAATCTGGTCTTTTTGTATCCAAGAGATCAAATAGTAACAATGATATTTAAAAACTACATTGAATGAAGATGAATAAGTACCTACTTATTAAAAATATATTACCAATTATGTTGATCAACATTATCCTTAGTCACAAGATAAATTGGAGAAACTGTTTCTTTTTCTAGTTTTTTCCCTTGATAATGATCAATTGCTGATTGAATAGCGATTTCACCCATCTTAGCTGGTTGCTGAGCAATAGTGGCAGTAATATCACCTTTGGCAATAGCATCATGTGCATCTGGTTGACCATCAATACCAACAATTAATACATTGCTAAGACCAGCTGCTTTTACTGCTTGTGCAGCTCCCAATGCCATCTCATCATTCTGTGCAAAGATTGCTTGTACTTCTTTGTTTCCTTGAATCATATTTTGAGCTGTATTCAAAGCTTTTGCACGATCAAAATTAGCAGATTGACTAGAAAGAACATCTAAATTTGCCTTTGAAATTTGTTCAAATCCTTTACCTCTATCTACTGTTGCAGAAGCGCCCGGGACTCCTGATAATTCAAAAGTTTTTGCTTTTTCTCCCAATTGCTTGGTAATAAATTCAGCAGCCATTTTACCCGCTTCTACGTTATCAGAAGCAACAGTTGTCAAGACTTCACCGCCATTACTACCGCGGTCAATTAAGATTACTGGAATATTTGCATTATTAGCAGCTTTAATAGATGTAACAATTGCATCAGAATCAACTGGATTAATTAGTAAAGCATCTACATTTTGACTAATAAAATTTTGAATATCATCTGCTTGTCTAGCAGCATCATCTTGTGCATCTGCTATCTTCAAAGTTACTTCTTTTTCTCCTGCGGCTTTTTCAAGACCATCTTTCATAGCTACAAAATAGGGATTGTTAGTAGTCGAAATAGAAACTCCTAATTTTAATTCTTTTGCCGACTTTTGAGTCGTAGATTTATTATCATTTGATGAATTTCCTAAACCAGTTTTTCCACAAGCTACTAAAGCAAAAATAAATGTTACAAACAAAGCAAAAATGCTAATTTTTTTAATAATTTTCATGTTATTACTCCTCTTAATATATATAGGGATAGTTTCCATCCCGACTATTGTTCGTCATCTAATAAATTGTTACTATTTCCAAAAAAATTGAAAATGATTCTACTGTTTTACAACTTTAAAACGATCAATCAGAACAGCAATTAAGATTACAACTCCTTTTACTACTTGCTGCCAAAATGCTGAAACACCAATAATATTAAGTCCATTATTCAAAACTCCAATAATTAAAGCACCTATTAGAGTCCCCAGTATACGACCTTTACCTCCTGATAATGAGGTTCCCCCAAGAACAACAGCTGCAATAGCATCCATTTCATAACTAGCACCTGCTGTTGGTTGAGCAGAACTTAAGCGTGATGTTATAATCAATCCAGAAATTGAAGCCATTATACCTGAAATTGAATAAATGATAATTTTCACTTTATTTAGTTTCACACCTGATATATATGCTGCTTTTTCATTCCCCCCAATAGCATACACAGATTTACCAAATACTGTTTTATGAAGTAAAACATATAAAATAATAAATACAATAAACATAATAATTACAGGAAATGGAATTCCGACTATGTAACCTTGCCCCAAAAATTGAAATAAGAATGTATCACTTAATCCTTTTGTAATAGGATTCCCATTTGTATAAACAAGTGTTGCGCCTCTAAAAATAGTCATAGTTGCTAAAGTAACGATAAATGGAGCTAATTTCCCGTAGGAAATCAATAACCCATTCATCATCCCCAGAATGCAACCCAAAATTAAAGAGATGAGAATTGCTAACGTAACAGGCATTCCAGATCCTAATAGGCCAGCTGTTAGCGCACTGGACAAGGCTAAAATTGATCCAACTGATAAATCAATTCCACCTGTTAGAATAACAAAAGTCATTCCAAAAGCAATCAGTGCATTTGATGTTACTTGCAATAGTAAATTTAACAGATTATTTGCTGTTAAAAAATTTGAATTGATAATAGTGATGACAGCCATTAAAATTATCAATGCTATTACTGTTGTCAATTCTGACATATACTTCATAGTATTTTTCACACTATTGTCCTCCTGTAGCTAGTTGCATAACTTTTTCTTGTGTAGCTTCTTGACGTGTTAATTCTCCACTAATTCTTCCTTCATGCATGACCATAATGCGATCACTGACTCCGATCACTTCTGGTAAATCTGAAGATACCATAATAATTGGCACACCTCGTTCAGCCAATTCATTCATTAATTGGTAAATTTCACGCTTAGCACCAACATCTACCCCACGAGTTGGCTCATCTAGAATCAGTACTTTTGGAGCAATACCTATCCATTTTGCTAAAACTACTTTCTGTTGATTACCACCAGAAAGTGTTCCAACTTCCTTATCTGGATAACCTGATTTAATTCGTAGCCTATCTATTAAACGTTGTACAAATATATCACTTGTTTTATTATCGAAAATGCCATTTTTAACAAAATCACGAGTACTAGGTAAAGTCATATTATCTTTAATAGAAAAATCTAAAATCAATCCCTCATCTTTACGATCTTCTGTTAAGAAACCAATTCCATGCTTAATTGCTTCAAAAGGATTTTTAATTATCAGTTGTTCTTCGTTTATTATAATTTGACCAGATTTTAAAGAATCAATTCCAAAAATTGCTCGCATTATTTCAGTACGACCAGCACCCATCAAACCAGAAAAACCAAGAATTTCCCCTTGACGTACATAGAAAGAAATATCCGTAAAAGCATCACCAGAAAGATTCTTAGCTTGAAAAACAATATTTCCAATCTCAGCCTTTTTTTCTGGATAATAATCTTCTAATTCACGCCCTACCATCTTCTGAACTAATTCATCCGCATTAGTTAACTTCGTTTTCTTAGTATCAATTACAAACCCATCCCTCATAACAGTTATAAGATCTGTAATCTTAAAGATTTCTTCCATCCGATGTGAAATATACACAATACCTACACCATCAGATTTTAATCCTTCTATCACTTTAAAAAGTGTTTCAGTTTCACGATCAGTTAAAGCTGCTGTGGGTTCATCCATAATTAACAAGGAAACTTCTGATAATAGACATTTTGCTATTTCTATCATTTGTTGTTGTCCGACTGATAATTGACCAATGATTGCATCGAGAGGAATAGATATATTAAGACGTTTAAATGCTTCTTTAGCTTTCCTTTCCATACTGGCTTTATCTAGAAACCCAATCGAATTTTTAATTTCTCTTCCTAAAAAAAGATTATCAAGTACAGTCATATCTGGCCAAGTATTCATTTCTTGATGAATAAAACTCAGTCCAAACCGTTCTGCCTCTTGAGGATTAGAAAATGTTTTTTCTTTTCCATCAATAAAAATAGTTCCTGAAGTAGCTGGAAAAAGTCCAGTTAAAATATTCATTAAGGTTGATTTGCCTGCACCATTCTCTCCCATTAAAGCATGAACTTCTCCTGAATTAAGAACCAAATCAATACTTTCTAAAACACGATTATTCCTAAAAGATTTTGAAATGTTCTTCATTTCAATTTTCATAGGAACCCCCCTTCTAAATAATAACTCCTGATTGCAAGATTATATTCGAATATGGTGTATCTTCCCCAGTGCGAATAACTGCCTTAACTTTAGTATTCATAGCTTTCAATTCTTCATGACTAATATATTCAATAATTATATTCGATCCTAAAAGATCTAGAACTGCTTGCCACTGTTCTTTGTTTTTTTCCTTAATTTCTTCTGCTAAGAAAATTTTTTCAATAAGTACATGATCTGAATATTCTTTTAAAACTTCTAAAAAACTTGGACTGCCTTTTCTTAATGCTAAATCAATTTTATCAACACCTTTTGGAACTGGTAATCCTAAATCTCCGATACAAACCAAATCCATATGACCTAAATCATCAGCTAGTTTTGCTATATTACTATTTAAAATCCCATATTTCTTCATATCCTGAATGCTCCTTTATTTCTTTCAAACTAGGCATACCTCCTTGCGCTCCAAATCTTTGAACAGAAAGATGTGAAGCAATCGTTGCAAAGGACAATGCAACATTCATCTCTTTTCCTTTTGAGATAGCATAAGCAAAAGCACCATTAAACGTATCTCCTGCTCCTGTAGTATCAACTACTTCTGCTTTTATAGCAGGAATCTTCTGAACTGCTGCCCCATCATAATAAATAGAACCTTCAACTCCTAATGTCACAATCATTTTATTAGGATAAATTTTAATAATTTCTTCTAATTTCTTATCTGGAAAAAGCTCTGAACATTCATGCTCATTAGGAGTAATAAAATCACAAAAAGGAATCATCTCTATATCCGTTTCTCTAGCTGGTGCAGGATTGTAAAGCACCTTAACTTTATTTTCTTGACAAAATTTAGCTATAGATAAGTTGGCTTCATGTGGTATTTCATTTTGTAATACAACAATACTTGCATCACTAATCAATTCCCACTCATTTTTCCAATCATTTGTTTTAACTAAATTATTCGCTCCGGGATAATAAATAATCCTATTATCACCTCCATATAAAGTAATTTGTGCAACTCCTGTAGATTGTGGTACCGTTCCCACACGTTCTGTAGAAATATTATTATTTTGCAGATTACTTAGTAAATCTGCTGAAAAAATATCTTCTCCGACGTTTCCAAATATGTAAATATTATCTTCTACACTGGATAATCTACCAATAGCTACAGCTTGATTTGCACCTTTTCCACCTGGAACTATATTAAATGAATCCCCAAAAATCGTTTCACCTCCTTCTGGAATCCTTTTTGTTCTCATAACTAAGTCCATTGAAATACTTCCAACAACAACAATTTTACTCATTACTTTCTCCTTAATGTATTTCTTTCTACGTATCTAACAGGTAGTTTAATTTTAACTTCATCTATAGAGAACTTATTTGCCATATTATAGATTAGCTTTGCAGCCTGTTCTCCCATTTTATATGATGATTGGTGAATAGTTGATAAAGAAGGATAAATAAATTGACTAAGTACAATATCATCATAACCAATGATTTGAATATCATCTGGGATTTTTTTACCAATTGCTAAAATTTCATGAATATAAGCTATCGCATGAATATCAGAAGGCGCTATAATACTATCAATATTTGGATTTCTTTTTAGATTCTCTTTAGCTTCTGTTTGAATTTTTTCAAACTCAAATGTTTCACTTTCTTCAATACGAATATCTAAAGATTTATTCCTCAAATAGTTTAAACTTGCTTCAAATCGTTCCGCAATGTTCTCAGCTTTATCATCTAAAACTTTAATAATCATAACTTGCTTAGCGCCAGCATTCCAAATTGCTTTAGCAGCCAAACGTCCACCCAACTGATTATCAGAAAAGACACCGTAACCTGTATCTTTACTAATTCGGTCAACCACAACAACAGGTAACGTAAGATTTGGAAATTCCTTTGTAAAGTCAAGTGTCGTTATAATACCAGCTGCATTTGTTTTTAACAAAAGGTTTATATATTCTTCTAACGAATCATGATCTGAAATAGTACCAACCATAATCCTATAACCTTTATCTTTCAAATATGATTCAGCTCCTCGAACCAATCTTGGGAAGAAGGGATTAGAAATATCTGGCAATAAGAGTCCTACCATTTGATTTTTTTTAGTTTTCAAAGATTGTGCTAATACATTCGGCGTGTAATTTAATTTCTTGATAGCATTTTTTATCTTTTCTCTAGCATCATCTCCGACATAGCCTTTTTTCGAAATATATCTTGAAACTGTTGATTTTGATACTCCAGCTTCTTCAGCAACCTGTTTTATTGTAGTCATCACTCCTCCTTCTTACGTTGTGGAACCGTTCCCTTATTTATATAGTAAGCGTTTTCTTTTATTTTGTCAATACTTTTTTAGAAATATTTTAAATTTATTTCAGAGTACACATGTTTTTACTAATATCCTATTACTATTAGATACGAAACACAACAAGACCTCCACTATATTGAGGAGGCCTTGGATCAGCTAGGTTATTTAGTAAAAGACTAGAAGATTTTCTTCTCCCAATCATCTTCTGTACGGCGAGGGTAGAAAAACTCTGATTTGTCAGGAGCTTCCATCATCTCCATCAAGGGTAACATATCATAGGCCAGATCCAAGTTTGGAAGCTGGTCTTTTTGCACCCAAGAAACTTCTCCTTCATCTGAAGAGCGAAGGCTACCAGAGAACTCAGTCGCCTTATAACAAATGACAATATAGCGCCCACCTGTATCTAGTGGCCAATTTTTAATGCCGACAAGTTGAGGATTTTGGATAGTCAATCCTGTTTCTTCGTAGATTTCACGAATGACAGACTCCGCAAAAGCCTCACCATTTTCAACATGACCTCCAGGAAAGGCATAACCAGACCAGCGATTTGTTTCAGGAGAGCGATACTGCATAACCACGCGCTGAGTTTCGGGGTCTTCAATCAGACAAATGTTTGTTAAAATTGTTAATTGGGAACGGGACATATTTTCTCCTTTAGATACTATTCTAATCCAACGCCTTGACTTCCAGCATCATATCGCGAATCTGTGCAGCCAGTTCAAAGTCAAGCACTTCGACAGCTTCTTGCATTTGTTTTTCTAGTTTCTTGACAAGTTCTTTGCGTTCTTGTTTGTTGAGACTATTGATATCGACTTCTTTTTCTTCTTCCTTGGCAACTGCCTTGGTCACAGCAATCAGATCACGGATTTCTTTCTTGATTGTCTGAGGCACAATACCGTGTTCTTCATTATAGGCCATCTGGATTTTGCGACGGCGAGCAGTTTCATCGATAGCACGTTGCATAGACTGGGTAACTGTGTCAGCGTACATGATGACATGGCCTTCGCTATTACGGGCAGCGCGGCCAATGGTTTGGATGAGTCCACGTTCGTTACGAAGGAAACCTTCCTTGTCAGCATCGAGAATGGCTACTAGGCTCACTTCAGGTACGTCAATCCCTTCACGGAGCAGGTTAATTCCGACCAAGACATCAAAGACACCCAAGCGCAGGTCACGGATAATCTCCGTCCGTTCCAAGGTCTTAATATCCGAGTGCATGTACTTAACCTTGATGCCCATTTCCTTGAAGTAGTCGGTTAAGTCCTCTGCCATTTTCTTGGTCAAGGTGGTGATAAAGGTTCGTTCGTTCTTTTCTACACGTGCATTGATTTCACCTAAGAGGTCATCAATCTGTCCCATAGTCGGACGGACTTCCACCTCAGGATCCAAGAGTCCCGTTGGACGAATGATTTGCTCAATCACTGTCTCGGTCTGTTCATTTTCATAGTCACCAGGTGTCGCTGAAACATAAACAATCTGATGAACATGGCTTTCAAACTCCTCACGACGGAGAGGTCGATTGTCCAGAGCAGACGGCAAACGGAAACCATAATTAACCAGCATTTCCTTACGAGAACGGTCTCCATTGTACATTCCCTTGATTTGTCCCATAGTCATGTGACTCTCGTCAATCATAATCAAAAAATCATCTGGGAAGAAATCGAGAAGCGTATAAGGAGGCTCACCCTCACTCCGTCCATCCATATGACGTGAATAGTTCTCAACCCCGTTGGTATAGCCCATCTCACGCAACATTTCAATATCATACTCTGTCCGCTGTTTCAATCGTTGGGCTTCAAGCAATTTACCTTCCTTTTCAAAGACAGCTAACTGCTCCTCTAACTCTGCTTGAATTTTAGCAATGGCAACTTCCATGTGATCGTCATTGGTCACAAAGTGAGTAGCTGGGAAAATCGCCAAATGATCCACTTCTCCCAATACCTGACCTGTCAAAGCCTCCACTTCACGGATACGGTCAATTTCGTCTCCAAAAAATTCTACTCGAAAAGCGTGTTCGTCACGGGAAGCTGGGAAAATCTCCACTACATCCCCACGTACACGAAATCTTCCCCGTTGGAAATCAATATCATTACGTTCAAACTGGATATCAACCAAGTCATTCAAGAGTTTATCACGAGAAATTTCAAGACCAGGACGGAGACTAACGACACTATCAGCGTATTCCTTGGGCGAACCCAGACCATAGATACAAGAGACAGAGGCAACGACAATAACATCATTACGCTCCAAAAGGGCTGAAGTCGCTGAGTGGCGGAGCTTGTCAATCTCGTCATTGACAGAACTATCCTTCTCAATGTAGGTATCACTAGAAGGGACATAGGCCTCAGGTTGGTAATAATCATAGTAAGACACAAAGTACTCAACTGCATTTTCAGGGAAAAATTCCTTGAACTCCCCATAGAGCTGTCCTGCTAGAGTTTTATTGTGGGCGATGACCAGAGTTGGTTTATTGACTTTGGAAATAACCTGACTCATGGTATAGGTCTTCCCTGTTCCAGTCGCCCCCATCAGAATCTGAGCTTTTTCTCCACCCTCGATATTATCAACCAACTGCTCGATAGCTTGGGGTTGGTCTCCTGAGGGTTGATATTTTGATACTAGTTTAAATTGATTATCTGTAATGCGATTGATCATAAGAATCCTCTCTCCATGTGCTATTCCTATTTTAGCATACTTGTAGAATTTTCACGAAGAAAAGGACAGACCGAAGTCACATCCTTTCATTTTCTTTCTTCAATTGATAAGCGAGATAGACAATCAGCAGTAGCAAGACCAGACTTGTCATGATAGAACCTTCAATCCCAAAAGATCCACCTGATAGCCAGCCTTGATCGCCTTGTGGTAAAAAGGTCATCAGAGACGTTCCTGATGGTTGACCACTAACTAAAATCCCAAAGAGATTTCCCTGAGCAAAATTCCAGGCCCCATGAATACCTGCAACACCCCAAACTGTATCAGTTTTGAGAAGGTAAAGAGCCATGGCAACTCCGAATAAAAAGAGATTCACTAGAGATAGAGGTGTGAGACCCGAATTGCCCATATGAAGCAGAGTAAAGAACAAGCTAGATATAAGAACAGCAAGCTTTAGATTAGTTCTTGAGGCCAATTGGGGAAGGAGCCAAGCACGGGACACCACTTCTTCTGTTGTCCCCTGTAAAATCCAAAATGGGATAGTAAAGACAACAAAGATAAGAGAATAAGGATTTAAGTGAATAGACTCAAAACGATATTGCCCCAAGGCTACTAATCCTAACAAGGTCAGAAGAAAAAGTGCCAGGCCTAAGCCGAATCCTTTCAGAAGACTGCTGAGGAAATTTTCTCTATAAAATCCCAAGGTTCGAATAGGTCTTTTCTCAACTTTTCTAGTCCATCTGAACACAGTGTTGAGAACGAACCCAAATGCCAGTAAATCTAAAATTAAATGAAAGTCACTTGTTTTATCCGTCAAGCTCTGATGCAAGGTCTGCAAGTAGGTTGCAAGATTTTGACCAGCCTCTCCAAAATTTCTAGCAAGTCCGATGAGAGCTAACAAACTAATACCATACAGAGTATAAGCCACAAACTCTCCTATGAAGACAAAAGCAAAGGCTAACAAGGGGCTTGTGTAAATGTTTAAACTCATTTTTGAAGCTTGGAAGTCTTTAAATATTCTTTTGTTCTTCATATCCCTGTCCTCTTTTCTTCTATATATACTATTATTATAGCACTTTATAGTAGCAATTCAAGAAAGAAAAGGAAAAAACAATGTTATATTTTCTGACACAGAAATATAAAAATTTGCCTTTTTTTACTTTTTCTGATATAATGGGAAAATATTCGGAAAAGGAGACTAAAAATGAAGAAAAAATTTCTAGCATTTTTGCTAATTTTATTCCCAATTTTCTCATTAGGTATTGCGAAAGCAGAGACAATTAAGATTGTTTCTGATACCGCCTATGCACCTTTTGAGTTTAAAGATTCAGATCAAACTTATAAAGGAATTGATGTTGACATTATTAATAAAGTCGCAGAGATTAAAGGATGGAACATTCAGATGTCCTATCCTGGATTTGATGCAGCGGTAAATGCGGTTCAAGCTGGTCAAGCTGACGCTATCATGGCAGGGATGACAAAGACGAAAGAACGTGAAAAAGTTTTCACCATGTCTGATACTTACTATGATACAAAAGTTGTCATTGCAACTACAAAGGCACACAAGATTAGTAAATATGACCAATTAACTGGCAAAACCGTTGGTGTTAAAAACGGAACTGCTGCTCAACGTTTTCTTGAAACAATCAAAGATAAATACGGCTTCACTATTAAAACATTTGACACTAGTGATTTGATGAACAACAGCTTGAGTGCTGGTGCCATCGATGCCATGATGGATGATAAACCTGTTATCGAATATGCCATCAACCAAGGTCAAGACCTCCATATTGAAATGGATGGAGAAGCTGTAGGTAGCTTTGCTTTCGGTGTGAAAAAAGGAAGCAAATACGAGCACCTAGTCACTGAATTTAACCAAGCCTTGGCTGAAATGAAAAAAGATGGTAGTCTTGATAAAATCATCAAGAAATGGACTGCTTCATCATCTTCAGCAGTGCCAACTACAACTACTCTAGCAGGATTAAAAGCTATTCCTGTTAAGGCTAAATACATCATTGCCAGCGATTCTTCTTTTGCACCTTTTGTTTTCCAAAATTCAAGCAACCAATTTACTGGTATTGATATGGAATTGATTAAGGCAATCGCTAAGGACCAAGGTTTTGAAATTGAAATTACTAACCCTGGTTTCGATGCAGCTATCAGCGCTGTCCAAGCTGGCCAAGCAGATGGTATCATTGCCGGTATGTCTGTCACAGATGCTCGTAAGGCAACTTTTGATTTCTCAGAATCATACTACACTGCCAATACTATCCTTGGTGTCAAAGAATCAAGTACCATTGCTTCTTATGAAGATTTGAAAGGGAAGACAGTCGGTGTTAAAAACGGAACTGCTTCTCAAACCTTCCTAACAGAAAATCAAAGCAAATACGGTTACAAAATCAAAACCTTCGCTGATGGTTCTTCAATGTATGACAGTTTAAATACTGGAGCTATCGATGCCGTTATGGATGATGAGCCTGTCCTCAAATATTCTATCAGCCAAGGACAAAAATTGAAAACTCCAATCGCTGGAACTCCAATTGGTGAAACAGCCTTTGCCGTTAAAAAAGGAGCAAATCCAGAATTGATTGAAATGTTCAATAACGGACTTGCAAACCTTAAAGCAAACGGAGAATTCCAAAAGATTCTTGATAAATATCTAGCTAGCGAATCATCAACTGCTTCAACAAGTACTGTTGACGAAACAACTATCTGGGGCTTGCTTCAAAACAACTATAAACAACTCCTTAGCGGGCTTGGTATCACTCTTGCTCTAGCTCTTATCTCATTTGCTATTGCCATTGTTATCGGGATTATCTTCGGTATGTTTAGCGTTAGCCCATACAAATCTCTTCGTGTGATTTCTGAGATTTTCGTTGACGTTATCCGTGGTATTCCATTGATGATTCTTGCAGCCTTCATCTTCTGGGGAATTCCAAACTTCATCGAGTCTATCACAGGCCAACAAAGTCCAATTAACGACTTTGTAGCTGGGACTATTGCCCTCTCACTCAATGCGGCTGCTTATATCGCTGAAATCGTTCGTGGTGGTATTCAGGCCGTTCCAGTTGGTCAAATGGAAGCCAGCCGAAGCTTAGGTATCTCTTATGGAAAAACCATGCGTAAGATTATCTTGCCACAAGCAACTAAATTGATGTTGCCAAACTTTGTTAACCAATTCGTTATCGCTCTTAAAGATACAACCATCGTATCTGCTATCGGTTTGGTTGAACTCTTCCAAACTGGTAAGATTATCATCGCCCGTAACTACCAAAGTTTCAAGATGTATGCAATCCTTGCTATCTTCTATCTTATAATTATCACACTTTTGACTAGACTAGCGAAACGCTTAGAAAAGAGGATTCGTTAATGGCAAAATTAAAAATTGATGTAAATGATTTACACAAGCACTATGGAAAAAATGAGGTTTTAAAAGGAATTACGACTAAGTTCTATGAAGGAGATGTTGTTTGTATCATCGGTCCTTCAGGTTCTGGTAAATCAACCTTCCTTCGTAGCCTTAATCTTCTAGAAGAAGTTACGAGTGGTCACATCACTGTGAACGGTTATGACTTAACTGAAAAAACAACCAACGTTGACCACGTCCGTGAAAATATCGGAATGGTGTTCCAGCACTTCAACCTCTTCCCACACATGTCTGTTTTGGACAACATCACCTTTGCTCCTATTGAGCACAAGTTGATGACTAAGGAAGAAGCTGAGAAATTGGGGATGGAGTTACTTGAAAAGGTTGGACTAGCAGATAAAGCTAATGCCAATCCAGATAGCCTATCAGGTGGTCAAAAACAACGC
Organism: Streptococcus sp. 27098_8_86; assembly: GCF_041432595.1. Lineage (GTDB taxonomy): Bacteria > Bacillota > Bacilli > Lactobacillales > Streptococcaceae > Streptococcus > Streptococcus pneumoniae_F. The sequence goes on along the minus strand of NZ_JAPVZW010000002.1, from coordinate 220,108 downwards.
GTGGCCATCGCTCGTGGACTAGCAATGAATCCAGACATCATGCTCTTCGACGAACCAACTTCTGCCCTTGACCCTGAGATGGTTGGAGACGTACTAAACGTTATGAAAGAATTGGCTGAACAAGGCATGACCATGATTATCGTAACCCATGAGATGGGATTTGCCCGTCAGGTTGCTAACCGTGTTATCTTTACTGCAGATGGTGAGTTCCTAGAAGACGGAACACCTGATCAAATATTTGATAACCCTCAACACCCTCGTCTGAAAGATTTCTTGGACAAGGTCTTAAACGTCTAAACTCAAACTGTAAGGATTTCCTTGCAGTTTTTTTCTATCTCGTATTGGATTTTTTGATTTTTCGGAAAATTATGTTAGAATTAAGTTTATGAAATGAGATTTCCTCATACCTAGCAAGACTAGGAATAAAAATAGAAATTAGGTAGCTAGATGTCATCTAAGGTTATTGTTACAATTTTCGGTGCGAGTGGAGACCTGGCTAAACGCAAGCTCTACCCTTCCCTATTTAGACTATATAAATCCGGCAATCTTTCCGAACACTTTGCCGTTATTGGAACTGCCCGTCGTCCTTGGAGCAAGGAATATTTTGAATCTGTTGTAGTCGAATCTATCCTTGATTTGGCAGATAGTACCGAACAGGCTCAGGAGTTCGCTAGCCACTTCTACTATCAAAGTCATGATGTCAATGATACAGAACACTACATTGCTCTACGTCAATTGCAGGCTGAACTAAATGACAAGTACCAAGCTGAACACAACAAGCTCTTCTTCTTGTCAATGGCTCCTCAATTCTTTGGAACTATTGCTAAGCACCTCAAGTCTGAAAACATTGTAGACGGTAAAGGTTTTGAACGTTTAATCGTTGAGAAGCCGTTTGGTACAGATTACGCAACTGCAAGCAAGTTAAATGACGAACTATTGGCAACATTTAACGAAGAACAAATTTTCCGTATCGACCATTATCTTGGTAAGGAAATGATCCAAAGTATCTTTGCCGTTCGCTTTGCAAACCTGATTTTTGAAAATGTTTGGAATAAGGACTTTATTGACAATGTTCAAATTACCTTTGCAGAGCGCTTGGGTGTAGAAGAACGTGGTGGCTACTATGACCAATCTGGTGCCCTCCGCGACATGGTACAAAACCATACTTTGCAACTACTTTCCCTCCTTGCCATGGATAAGCCAGCAAGCTTCACAAAAGACGAGATTCGTGCTGAAAAGATTAAGGTCTTTAAAAACCTCTATCATCCAACTGATGAAGAGCTTAAAGAACACTTTATCCGTGGTCAATACCGTTCAGGTAAGATTGATGGCATGAAATACATTTCTTATCGTAGCGAGCCAAATGTTAATCCAGAATCAACAACTGAAACTTTCGCATCTGGTGCCTTCTTTGTAAACAGCGATCGATTCCGTGGCGTTCCTTTCTTCTTCCGTACTGGTAAACGTCTGACTGAAAAAGGAACTCATGTCAACATCGTCTTTAAACAAATGGATTCTATCTTTGGAGAACCACTTGCTCCAAACATTTTGACCATCTATATCCAACCAACAGAAGGCTTCTCTCTTAGCCTAAATGGGAAACAAGTAGGAGAAGAATTCAACTTAGCTCCTAACTCACTTGATTACCGCACAGATGCGACCGCAACTGGTGCTTCTCCAGAACCATACGAGAAATTGATTTATGATGTCTTAAATAACAACTCAACTAACTTTAGCCACTGGGATGAAGTTGGTGCGTCATGGAAGTTGATTGACCGTATCGAAGAGCTCTGGGCTGAAAATGGTGCCCCACTTCATGACTATAAAGCTGGAAGCATGGGTCCTCAAGCAAGCTTTGACTTACTTGAAAAATTCGGTGCCAAATGGACTTGGCAACCAGATATCGCCTATCGTCAAGATGGTCGTTTAGAATAAAAAAATCCTGCAAGTTTGTTCCTTGCAGGATTTTTGCTTCTGATTAGATTAAGCCTTCCAAGAGACCCTTCATAAAGTTTTCTGAGTTAAACTCGCCAATATCATCGATTTTTTCACCAAAACCAATCAATTTTACAGGAATATTGAGTTCTTCACGGATAGCTAGAACAACACCACCTCGAGCAGTTCCATCAATCTTAGTCAAGACAATTCCCGTTAAAGGAGTGATTTTTGAAAATTCTTTGGCCTGTACAAGAGCGTTTTGACCTGTTGATGCATCAAGTGCCAAGAAGGTTTCATGCGGAGCTTCTGGTACAACACGTTTGATAATACGACCAATCTTTTCCAGCTCAGCCATGAGGTTGTCCTTATTTTGTAGACGACCAGCAGTATCAATCATAAGAATATCGATACCTTCAGCCACAGCACGTTCCATGCCATCAAAGACTACACTGGCTGGGTCAGCTTTTTCAGGTCCAGTTACAACTGGAACGTCAACACGACGGCCCCATTCAGCTAGCTGTGCAACTGCACCTGCACGGAAGGTATCTGCCGCAACCAGCATGACCTTCTTACCAGCTTGTTTGTAGCGGTAAGCTAGTTTCCCGATAGAAGTTGTTTTCCCAACACCATTAACCCCAACAAAGAGCATGACTGTCAAGCCATCTTGGAAGTGGATGCTTTCATCGTAGTTGCCATCCTTTTCATAAAGCTCAACCAATTTCTCTATGATGACACGGCGAAGTGCGTCAGGTTTCTTGGCGTTTTCTAGCTTGGCTTCGTAGCGTAACTCCTCTGTTAAGTTAGAAGCGACTTGTACGCCAACGTCACTCATAATCAGCAGTTCTTCCAGTTCCTCGAAAAATTCTTCGTCAACAGAGCGGAAGTTAGCAAAGAAGGCATTCAAGCGAGCACCGAAGCCTGTACGAGTTTTCTTAAGACTGCGATCATATTTTTCCTGAACAGTTTCTTCTACTTGAGGTCTTTCTGCTTCAAGAACTTCAGAACTATTTTCTTCTACAGTTCCTTCGTGCTCAAGCTTCTCTTCATCTGAGACTTCTTCTGAGTGTGGAAATTCTTCTATTTCTTCTTGATGAACCTCTACAGCTGGCTCTGAATCCAGACTTTCTTCAACTTTGTCTTGATTTTCCTCTTCTTGGAGCAGAGCTTGTTCAACAATTTCAACCTCTGCTTCTTCCTGAGAAACTTCCTCAGCTTCTGTAAGGGCAGGCTCAGTAGTTTCAGACAAATCAAGATTTTCCAGAGCTTCTTTTACAACTTCTTCGATTTTAGGTTCTTCTTTTTTTCCGAATAGACGGTCAAATAATCCCATATCTTAGTTCTCCTTTAGCACATATTCTTTGATAGCCCAGGCGACAGCTTCCTCATCATTGGTCATTGGAGTCACTACATTTGCGACTGCCTTGACTTCAGGAACAGCGTTTTGCATGGCAACACCGAGCCCTGCCCATTCAATCATAGAGAGGTCATTGGCCTCGTCACCACAGGCCATGACTTGGCTTTGGTCGATTCCAAGATGGCTGATTAGTTTTGCCAAACCTGTTGCTTTATGAACATTCTTTGGTGACCACTCTAGCAACATTTCTCGTGATTTAAAGATTTCATATTGGTCAAACAATTCTGGAGAAATCTTCTGAATGGCTGCATCCAAGGGTTCTTGAGCAAAGGCAGTCACGCACTTATTGTAGGTCATTTGACTAGATAAGTCTGCAAAGTCCACTGGAACAAAAGTCAAAGCTGGATTGAATTTGGCATACAGACTTTCTTGGTCGGATTGAATTTGATAAACAGTTCCTTCTGAGATGGCATCAAGAGGAAGTGATAATTTCTCTGTTTCTTCATACAAACGTGCCACATCATCATATGAAAATACTGTCTTATCAAGGATTTCACCTGTATTTTTCTGAACCAAACCACCATTAAAAGTAATGGTATACTCATCTTCCTGACCGTCAGTCCCTAGCTCATGGAGAAAGAAATCCATAGCTTTTAAGGGACGGCCCGTTGTCAATACGACCTTGATACCACGATCACGCGCAGCTTTCAGGGTTGCCTTGGTACGATCCGTCAGTTTTTTATCAGTAGTCAGCAAGGTCCCGTCCAAGTCCAATGCAATCAATTTTATATCTGCCATTATAAGCCCTCCATATAAGCTATAACCGACTGGTCCTTGTGGTGACCAATTACAGTCTCTGCTAATTCTAAAATTTCTGGTCGCGCATTTTCAGGAGCTACAGGATGTCCAACAACCTGCATCATGTGCAAGTCATTCAGATTGTCTCCAAAAGCCATGACCTGATCCATGGTGATGCCAAGTTTTTTAGCTAATTCAACAATAGCCACTCCCTTATCGACATAGTCCAGAACAATATCAATGGATTCAAAGCCAGTTGTCATGGCCTTAACACCAGAGACATTTTCGTTTACCCAAGCTTCTCCAGCTTCCAGCGTTTCTTCTGTGAAGTTGGTTGTGAATTTGAAAATGTCATCAGTAATATCTTCTAAACTCGCTACTTTTTGGATATTTTCATTATAGTGCTGGCTCTCTTTCAAATAAGTTTCATCAACCGTATCTAGAACATAAGAGCCTTTTTTGCCCGTCAAGAGCAATTTATTGATATCGACATAAGGTGACGTTTTCAGCATTTCAAAAGTTGATAGATAAAACTCACGAGACATAGTCGCTTCATACAAGTCCTGACCTTGATATTCTACCAAACTGCCATTTTCCGCGATGAAAATAATGTCATCACGAACATCAGCAAATAATTTTGCTAGTGACAGAAATCCACGCCCTGAAGCTACCGCAAAGTAAATGCCTTTCTCCTTGTAGGAAGCCAAAAGAGACTTGAGGCGGTCCATATCAAAGCGTCCATTCCCATCTAGGAAGGTACCGTCCATATCTGTTGCTACTAGTTTAATCATAAAATCTTTCTTACTCCGATTAGTAAATCTACCTTCTATTATACCATAGATAACTAGAAAAAGGACGAGTCTATCAGCTTTACTTCTCTTTTATAATCTATACTAGCTAATGATGTTTCTAACTTTTAAAAAGGCTCGTTAAATTAAAATCGTGCAACTTTTTTCAGACAGTTTTAAAAGATTGATTTCCTTATATTTTTCCTTTATACTGGATAAAAAGGAGAATAATATGTCAGAAACAAATCATGAAATTGATTCAAATTTTGCAGGTCGTTTAAATATCCTGCGTGCGGGCGTTCTTGGTGCCAATGATGGAATTATTTCCATTGCTGGTGTGGTTATTGGGGTTGCCAGTGCAACGACCAATATCTGGATCATCTTTTTATCAGGCTTTGCAGCTATCTTGGCAGGTGCCTTTTCTATGGCTGGTGGAGAATATGTATCCGTTTCAACTCAAAAAGATACCGAGGAAGCAGCCGTTGCGCGTGAGCAAGTCTTGCTAGACCAAGATATGGAACTAGCCAAAAAGTCTCTCTATGCAGCCTATATCCAAAATGGAGAATGTGAAACCTCTGCTCAACTCTTGACCAACAAAGCCTTTTTAAATAATCCGCTTAAGGCTTTGGTAGAGGAAAAATATGGGATTGAGTATGAAGAGTTTACCAATCCTTGGCACGCTGCTATCTCTAGCTTTATTTCTTTTTTCCTTGGTAGCTTACCACCCATGCTTTCAATTACCATTTTCCCAAGTGAATACCGCATCCCTGCTACTGTCCTTATCGTCGGTGTGGCCCTTCTTCTCACTGGTTACACTAGTGCCAAACTTGGAAAAGCCCCAACCAAAACAGCTATGATTCGGAACCTCGCTATTGGCCTCTTGACCATGGGAGTTACTTTCCTTCTCGGACAACTTTTCAGCATTTAGAAGACAAGAAATACCTCGATTTCAAAATCGAGGTATCTTTTTTACATTTGCACAATCTTGCGATAACTTCTTGAAGTAATCATGAAAATCAGCACATAGGCGATGAGGAAGATAGCGCAGATAGACAAGGTCACAATCAACATCATATTCGTATCTATTACACCAATCACTTTTAAAATCAGACTAAGCATATGGTAGGCAAAGGCGAGATGTATGAAGGCAAAAAGCAAAGGAAGGAAGAAAACAGTTAAAACCTGTTTGTTGATGGTTTGCTTGATTTGCTTTTGATCTAAACCAACTTTCTGCAAGATAATAAAGCGTTCACGGTCTTCATAGCCTTCAGAAATTTGTTTGTAGTAGATGACTAGAACGGTTCCGACCATAAAGATAATGGATAGGAAAATACCGATAAAGAAGACACCACCAAAGAGGGCACTCATTTGAGCACTAGCATCTGCTAGATTGCTACCATACACATAGCTACCTTCAGTGTTTAATTGAGCATTAAACTTTTGTAAGTATTTTTCATATTCTTCAGCGACTTTGAGTTGTTCTTCTTCACTGATATTTACATTTATACCACCGTAAAGCTGATTATAGATAGCCGAATCTGGGAATTGATCCAAAAATGCTTGTAAATCAGGAACAACAAGGTAATTGTAATCAGTAGTAAAAATATTAAACTGATTTGGAACATGGTTCACAATAAAATCTGTATTAAATTCTTCTTTGACAGAAAATTGATGGTTATTTAGAGTTAGAGTTTTCTGTCCTTTCAGTCCGTCATTTTTAGCAAAAAGACCAACCTCATTCCCTGATAGAGACAGTTTTTGACCAGTCATATTTTCATAATCTTTTTGGTCAAATACCATGAAAACTGTTTTTGGTTGGACACGATTTTGTCCTTTTTCAAAAATAGTTAACTTGGTTCCTTCTTGATTTGCAATACCAAAGTTACTGTAACGAAGCACTTCTTTCTCTTTGACACTATAACCTTTGTCACTTGCAAACTGGCTCAAGAGTTTGTCCAAATCTTCTTTTTCAACATTTTGTCCAGTAATTCCAAAGTCATGCGGATTCATCACTTTTTTAAAGGATTCTGAAGCATTGAAAATGCTTGTCGCTGCAGACATAGTAACCAAGACCATTGTTGACAAAATAGCGATAGTTGCTAGTCCAACCGCATTTTTCTTCATACGGAAAATCAAGTTGGAAACAGAGATAAGATTATTTGGTTGGTAATAGTATTTCTTGTTTTTCTTTAAGATTTGAAGGAAAACGGTAATTCCTGCATTAAACAAGAGATAGGTACCAAAGATAACCAGCAAAACAGCTAAGAAGAAAGTTGTTAAAGCTGTAAGAGGATCTTTTACCGTAAGGGCAAGATAATAGCCAATCCCTAAACTTATGGAACCAAGAATAGTTTGGAGAGGTAGGAAACGACCTCTTTTCTCTCCGCTTGCTTTCTCACGCGAGAGCTGGAGGGCATTCATACGGGCGATTCGAAGGGCATTCAGGAACATAAGGCATAGGAAAATCAATCCAAAGACAACAAGTACTGCAATGACAACATTCATTTGGAAGGTAGCGACCAGCTCAACCTTCAATTTCATCAGTTTGAGCAAGAAAGCGAAAATTAACTTGTCAAACAAGGCTCCAATACCGATTCCTGCTCCAACAGTTAGAATTCCAAACACCACTAACTCCTTAAAGGTCATACTGATTAAATGGCGCTTTTCCAATCCCAACATGCCATAAATTCCCAGTTCCTTGGAACGATTTTTCATGACAAAACTATTGGCATAGAGGACGATAATGGCTGACGCAAGGGTGACGACAAACATACCAAATCCAAGTGTAGCCTGAATGGTTGTTCCTCCACGGATTTCCGCAATCTTAGGATTAAAGGTTAGAGAGTAAAAGAGATAGGTCACGGTGACTGCCAAGAGAACAGCCAGCGCAAAAGGATAGTAGAGTTTGCGGTTTTTAATCAAGTTCGATACCGCTAACTTATTGGTTAATCGAAACATACTAATTCACCTCGCTTGCCATGACAGTCAAGGTATCAGAGATTTCTTGGAACATCTGACGTTCTGTCTTCTCTCCACGGTAGATTTGGTTGTAAAGAATGCCGTCTTTGATAAAGAGTACACGTTTAGCTCTGCTAGCTGCTGCTGTTGAGTGAGTTACCATGAGAATGGTTTGGCCACGCTCATTGATTTCATCAAAGACATCAAGTAAGGCTGCAGATGACTTGGAATCAAGGGCTCCTGTTGGCTCATCCGCAAGGAGAATTTCAGGTTCTGTGATGATGGCACGGGCTACTGCCACACGCTGTTTCTGACCACCAGAAATCTCGTAAGGATACTTCTCTTGCAATTGGTTGATACCTAGATTCTCAGCTGTCACCACCAATTTTTTCATCATCTCCGTAATAGGTCTTCTTGACAAGACAAGCGGAAGCAGGATATTGTCCTTAACAGACAGAGTATCTAGCAAGTTAAAGTCTTGGAAGACAAAGCCCAATTTTTCACGACGGAAGCTAGAAGCCTGAGAATTTTTAATGGTTGCGGTGTCAGTTCCATTCAAGTAAACCTGCCCACGACTTGGTTTATCCAGCATAGCTAGGATATTGAGAAGAGTTGATTTACCAGAACCAGACTCACCCATGATGGCAACGTAGTCACCTTTTTCCACGGTAAAGTGAATATCCTTGAGGGCTTCTACTTGGTTGCCCTGAAAACGAGTTTTATAAATTTTTTGAACGTGTTTTACATCTAAAAGTGTCATGAGAATCTCCTTTCTTAATATCCCATCAAATGAAATGTTGCTTGTATCATAGCGCATCCCAGCTGAACACGCTCGATTTCTTTGTGACTTGGTTTTCTAGTTTTCTTATGTAAGATTTGTTTCATGATGTTACTCCTTTGTTCTTTATGAGTCTAGTTTACATCAAAAAAAGACTGCTTGCCATAACCTAACCTTACAAAAGAGACTTTAATCTTACATTTTTGTAAGATTGGAGAATTTTTTGAAAATATCTACTATACGAAGTCCTATCATCACTTGTTTTATTTTTAAAAAAAGAGCAAAATAAAATTATGAAAGGGTTTTCTTCGACACCTTGTAAAGCTTTAGTTTTTTAGTGCTTATTTTAAAAAGTAGTAAGCTATAATTCGCATAACTGCAATGAAGAGGGAGGTTGATCTCCCTCTTTTTTAGAAAGAGGTTCCTATGAAACGTATATTTCTCTTCATCAGCAATCTTCTTCTTGCACTCTTTCTGATTGGTGCTTTGTCCTTTTGGAAAGACTCTCTTCCACAAACCCTGTTCCCAGGTGCAGCAGTATTAAGCGGACAAGCAGATTATTCTACCGTTAAGGAAAAATTAAATAGTCTTGCTAAAGAACATAATAGTCTTATCGCAAGAACCATTTGGGAAGTAGATAGTGATGGAAAATCACAAACTTACTACGAAGTTTTTGGAGATGGGAAACTTCCAGACTGGATGCCTCAAGCAAGTCAAGAAAGTATCAATAAAAGTAATCTTCTCAACAATTACAATATTATCAGTGGATCGCTAACAAATCAAGAATTAGCTGTTCACCTTAAACAACTTGGACTAGAAAAAGTTAACACATTTGAAAATAATAGAGTCTCCTTCGTATTGACCCTCATTGCCCAACCCAATCAACTTACTAGTCTTTTCATTTTTTTATTAACCTTTTTATCACTTATTGTTATCGGACAGATTCAATCTCTCTCTCAATCAGGAATAAGACTGATTAATGGAGAACGTCTCAGAAATCTCTTCTTTCGTTCTATCATAAGAGACGAACTTGATATCCTTCTTTTCGGCTTGCCTGCTTTCCTAATAGCTAGTGTTTTAGTAATTTACCTAGGCTATCCTTATGAAATTCAGACTTTTTTAGTAATACTATTTATTTTTTATAATAGCCTGCTTCTCTTGCTAAGTCTTCTCATCGCTTTTCTTTTTACTATTTCTTTAAAAAGAGTTCATCTTATCTCTATCATTAAAGGAAAATTACCAATTAAGTCAATTTTACGTATTCTTTACTTTGGTCAAGCTCTGTCTATCTTATTAGTTATTGTAGGATTTGGGCGCTTGTCCATTGATCATCATATATTTATGAAAAATGAGGCTGGACAAGCTACTTGGAAACAACACTCCAATATTGTTAATCTTCAAACAGGTCGTTCAAGTCAAAGAAAAAATATAGATGAACTCAAAATGAATGCTAATAAATGGTTTGACTTTATTCAATATTCTTTAGAAAATGGAAATGCCTTTCTAGTCAAACATAATCTCGCTATTCAAGCTATAAAACATTCTCTTTCAAGTCATAATGATTCTGAACAAAATCCCTATGACTTGGAAGGGAAAAATATGCTCTATGTAACACCTGACTACTTCAAAAAAGAAGGTATAGAGTTAACATCAGAAACCTTTAAAAAAATCAATAATCTAAAAGATGGACAGGTTCTTGTAATACTACCTCAAGAACAAAAGAAAAATGAGGAACAAATAAAACAAAACATACAAGAAGATTTAACTAATCGATTATACAATAGTGATACAAAGCATAGAGTCGAAGTTAGTATAACTTATACTGATCAAAAAAAAGATGTATTCATTTATAATACTACCCATATTTCTTATGATCAATGGTTGTCAACCCCTATTTTTATCGTAGTTTCTCCTAAGGCACTTGGAAAAGATTCTTCTATATTTTGGTTTACGAATCTAGAATATCTCTATTTTACCGATTTACAGCAAACACAAGAACTTTTGAAGTACTATCAACTTGATCCTATGATTTCAGGATTATCCTTTGCTAGAGAGACCTACCTCCAGTTAAATCAAAAAATTAAAATCGAAATTTATAGTAATTTAGCGAGTGGTATTTTTGCTATCTTGACTTCAATTTTACTTTTTACAAGTTTAAACCTACTCTATTTTGAAGCCTTTCGCAAAACCATATTCTTGAAAAAAATAGCTGGTTATTATTTCTTTGAATTACACTGTAGATATATCACTTCTCAAATAATAGCTCTCTTTGTCGGAAGTAGTCTAGCTTTCATTATTTCTAAGAATATCTGGATTACCCTGATTTTATTTCTCAGTTTTTCAGGTTTAGCTGTTTCTCTATTGAAAATCTGTGATAAAAAGGAAAGTAAAACTTATGCTAGCATTATCAAAGGAGGATAGTATGATTGAATTACAACATATTTGGAAACAATTTGGTTCTCGTGTCATTTTTTCAGACTTGAGTCTTAATTTTCAAGGTGGTATGGTGTATGCATTGATAGGAGATAGTGGTTGTGGCAAAACCACTTTGCTGAATATGCTAGCAAAACTAGAGACTTTCGATAAAGGGGAAATATTTTACAAAGGAAATCCTTTGACTTCAATAAAAAATGAGGAATTTTATCGTAACGAACTTGGCTATCTCTTCCAGAACTTTGGACTATTAGAAAGTCAGACCATTCGAGAAAACCTTGAGCTGGGAATGATTGGTAAAAAAAAGAACAAGAAACAAGAAAAAGAAAGACTTCTTCTTCAAGCACTGCAAGCTGTAAGACTGGATTATCTAAGTCTCAACCAAAAAATCTATGAATTATCTGGTGGTGAAGCTCAACGTGTAGCACTTGCCAAAATTATCCTGAAAAATCCTCCTTTGATTCTAGCTGATGAACCAACCGCCTCACTAGATCCTAAAAATTCCAAGGAAATTATGGAAATTCTCCTTGAACTTCGTAATGCTAATAGAACAATTATCATCGCAACTCACAATCCTAGTATTTGGAAAATGGCTGATCAGATAATTCGGCTTTCTAAAGACGAAACAGATTATAATTAAATACCAAAATCCCTTGTGGCTATGTAGCGACAAGGGATTTTCATCATTTATGCTACTTCTTTTAAGTAACATAGTGCAAATAATAAATATTTCCTGTTAAACCTCACCAAAACCAGCCTTCATTATCGTCAATGGCTTGAGCTTCTTTGCGTTTACGTGGGCCTGTTCCGTACATTTCTGCTTCGATTTCTTCCTTGGTTGGCATGATAGAAGCTAGGATGATATAGATAATCACGCCAAGTCCAAAGTTTGCGACTGTAAAAATAGCAAATAGAAAACGAACAAGGGTAACATCAAAGTTCCACTTGTCTGACAGACCTGCCAGAACTCCTGAAATCATGCGATTTCTTCTCATTTTATAAAATTTACTGTTCATGATATTTCCTCTTTCTGCTATGTTAGACATAGTATATCACGGGTAGGCTCGGCTTTCATCAGTCCTCAGGCTGATTTATTAGTAGCAATTTACCTCGACAAACTCCACAGCGATAGCGTTTAGTATCAATCCTTCTCTTGCGCTGATACCTTTGTTGGCAGGATTGACAACGATAAAGCTTGAGTGGTTTGGAGTGGCTATTTGTCAAGGAGGGCACAAAGCGTAATCCATCCACTGCTTTCAACAGTTCCTTAAAATCCCTATCCTTGTGTTGATAGCCCTTCCCTTGAAAATAGAGGTGATAATGACAGAGTTCATGTCGGACAATTTTCCTAAAAATATCTAACCCTAATTCCTGATAAACCTTGGGATTAAAATCCAAATGCCCATCTTTTGGGAAAAATCGCCCACCTGTCGAACGTAAACGAGAATTCCACTGGGCATGATGGATAAAAGGTCTGCCGAAGTCTTCTAGTGAAACCTGCTTAACATAATCAGTCAGTTTCATTTGGAGCGAGGAGCGACAGATTGACTTTTTCACGTTCAGTATCAATTTTCTTAACCCAGACTGTCACCAAATCACCAACGGATACCACTTGACTAGGGTGTTTAATAAATTTGCGACTCATGTGGGAAATATGAATCAAACCGTCCTCGTGAATCCCGATATCAACGAAGGCACCGAAATCAACGACATTACGCACCACACCTTCTAGCTTCTGACCTACCACTAGGTCTTTGATATCTAGGACATCTTGGCGAAGCACAGGTGCATCAAAGGAATCACGGAAATCTCGACCTGGTTTGAGAAGATCTGCAATGATATCTTTAAGAGTTTCTGGACCAAGGTCTAGCTCTTGCGCCATATCCTTGACTGAAAGGGACTTGAGTTTACTTTGGGCTTCTTCATTCAAGTCTGTAATGTCCAAACGTTTGAAAAGTTCCTTAACGGCAGCGTAATTTTCTGGGTGAACTCCTGTATTATCAAGGATGTTGCTACTTTCAGGGATACGGAGGAAACCAGCTGCCTGTTCAAAGGCCTTGGCCCCCAGACGAGGAACTTTCTTGATTTGGGCGCGTGAAGTGATTTTTCCTTCCTCCTCACGGTATTTGACAATATTTTCAGAAATGGTTTTATTGAGTCCAGCGACATGGGAGAGAAGAGCTGGGCTGGCTGTATTGACATTGACACCGACTTGGTTTACCACTGTATCGACAACAAAGTCCAGACTCTCAGATAGTTTCTTCTGACTGACATCGTGTTGATATTGACCGACACCAATTGACTTAGGATCGATTTTGACCAACTCTGCAAGAGGATCTTGCAAACGACGTGCGATAGAAATAGCAGAACGTTTTTCAACGGTTAGGTCTGGAAATTCCTGACGAGCAAGTTCGCTGGCAGAATAGACCGAAGCACCACTTTCATTGACGATAACATAGCTGACTTCAGGGAAATCTTTAAGAACTTCCGCCACAAAGGCTTCACTTTCACGACTAGCAGTACCATTTCCGATGGCAATGATTTCCACGCCGTACTGACCAATCAAGTCTGCCAGATCTTTCTTAGCTTCTTCGATTTGACGAGCTGATGCTGGTTTAACAGGATAAATAACCTGAGTTGTCAGCATTTTTCCTGTTGCATCCACGACAGCTAGCTTGGCACCTGTACGAAAGGCTGGGTCAAATCCAAGAACCACGCGCCCTTTCAGTGGAGCAACCAAGAGGAGATTGCGCAGGTTGTCAGAAAAGAGTTGGATAGCCCCTTCTTCCGCTTTCTCAGTCAATTCTGTCCGAATACGTCGCTCGATAGCAGGCAAGACTTTTTTCTTAACGGATTGCTGAACCACTTCATCAATATAAGCATTTTTCACCTTGAAACGAGTAGCAAAGAAGGCAAGAATACGGTCCGTCGCATGTTCAAAACCGACCTTCAAGACACCTAGCTTCTCCCCACGATTGAGGGCCAAGGTACGATAACCCTGCATATTTCCAACTGTCTCTGAAAAATCATAATAAATCTGAAAAACCTGCTTTTCATCGAGACTTTCATTCTTGACTTGAGAAGTGAGTTTAGAGTGTCTCAGCACTTCCTGATAAGTCATAGCACGTAAATTGACATCCTCCGATAAGGCTTCGACCAAGATATCAACTGCACCAGCTAAGGCTTCCTTGCCAGTCGCAAATCCTTCACAGACGAACTTTTCAGCTTCCTTCTCTAAGTCAGTTACATTCTGCAAAATCAAGCGAGCAAGAGGAAAGAGTCCAGCTTCACGGGCAATGGTTGCCTTAGTCCGACGTTTTTCTTTAAAAGGTAGATAGAGTTCTTCTACGTCTGCTAATTTTTCGGCAGCTAAGATAGCTTCTTCCAATTCCTTGGTCAGCTTGCCTTGTTCTTGAATCTTAGCTAAGACAGCTTCCTTACGGTCGTTGAGGTTGGTCAGACTTTTATCCAAGTCAATAATAGCCTTAATCGCCACCTCATCCAGACTACCAGTCATGTCCTTGCGATAACGCGCGATAAAGGGAATAGTTGCCCCTTCAGCTGTTAAAGACAAGACAGTATCAATTTGTTTTAAGGTCACACCCAAATCTTGGGAAATTTTTAAATATTTTTTATCCATAAACCTATTATACCATAAGCTAAACGTTTCAAATTACCTCTTACAATTTTAAAACATAAGTTGGGAAATAAATTTACTTCATTTCAATATTCTATTCATTGAGAAGGTTTCAATTTAGAATTCTACTAGATTACAAAAGAATCTATGAGTAATTTCACTGTTTTTATTTTTTACAAAACGCTTTATAAAACTATTTGTTGAAGTTAACGAATCAATTTTCAGAGCAAATAAAAAAACCTCAAGCCTGAGCCTGCGGTTAGTGTAATCTATTTTGAAATTTTAAACAAAAAAGGAGCATTTAAGCCCCTCCTTTGAAATAACGGACACTTGGCTGGTCGGTGTACCCAGCATCTCAGATACCTTCTTCAAGGTGCGGCAGGAACCTTTCTGCCCTCAAATGTCTTTCGTTAATGTTATTCTAGCACTATCTACTTTTTTTGTCAAGCTTTCTCAATCTACCAGACTTAATACGACTTTGTAACTTGTAATCTTGTAAGCGATACATGGTCGGAACATAAAAGAAATCGCCACTTTTATGTAACTTGATGGCAACAAGAACATTATCATCAAATCTTTTTACGTATTCAAAACTAGCATCTTTCTCTCGTGGATTGACCCCAACGAAATCTGGATTACTTAATATGAGTTCCAGATCTTCGATATGATGAATCACATCATTGTGATGGCGTTTTATCATATGGCTTCTCAAACCTTCTTTGTTAACTTTGATATCACTAGCTTCAAGAACAATATTAAAAATTTCTTTTACTTCGTCGGTCACCTGACCGATTTTTTCGTGTTCCATCATTTCCTCCGTTATTCCACAATTATTATATCACAATCATAGTGTATATTAGGATATATCACGCTCTATTATTCGTTTGATACTCAATTTTAACTTTTCCTTTTTCCTCAAAATAATAGTATAATAGAGGTAGAATTTAGAATCGAGGTACACCTATGGCTGTAAAATTTACAAAACGAGACGACTTGGACAAGATGTTTGAAGAGTTTGCCAAACTCCCTGATTTGAAACAAGTTACTTTCCCTGATGACAAAGAGAAAAAAGCTAAAGTAGAAAAGAAAAACTAGATGACTGCTTTTCAACAACTCCCATCTAGCGTGCTTCAGACTGGGGCTATTTTTCTCTCTATAATCATTGAAGCCCTCCCCTTCGTTCTGATAGGAAGCATTGTCTCAGGGTTGATTGAGGTTTATATCACACCTGACAAGGTTTATCATTTTCTCCCTCGAAATCGTTGGGGGAGAATCTTTTTTGGGACCTTTGTCGGGATACTTTTTCCCTCTTGTGAATGTGGAATTGTCCCCATTATCAATCGTTTTCTGGAAAAGAAGGTTCCCAGTTACACAGCCGTTCCCTTTCTTGTAACAGCACCTGTTATCAATCCTATTGTTCTATTTGCGACCTATTCTGCCTTTGGCAACTCCTTCCATGTCGCTCTATTACGAGCTCTAGGTTCCATTGTAGTGGCTGTGATACTTGGGATTTTTCTAGGATTCTTCTGGCAAGAATCGATTCAAAAAGAAAATCGTTTGGTCTGTCATGAACATGATTTTTCTCACTTGACCCCTGCAAAAAAAGTTTTTCAGGTTTTTGTGCAAGCCATTGATGAGTTTTTTGATATGGGACGCTATTTGGTATTTGGCTGTCTTTTTGCCTCTATGATACAGGTCTATGTTCCGACTCGTATTCTTACTTCTATCAGCGCAACCCCTCTTTTTGCCATCCTGCTCTTGATGCTTTTGGCCTTTCTTCTTTCTCTCTGCAGTGAGGCGGATGCTTTTATCGGTGCTTCTCTTCTCTCAAGTTTCGGATTGGCACCAGTTCTGGCCTTTCTCGTCATTGGCCCAATGCTGGATATCAAAAATATTCTCATGATGAAAAATTACTTGAAAGCACGATTTATCAGTCACTTTATTACGATTGTGACTCTTGTCGTCTTAGTGTATTCTCTCTTGATTGGAGTCATCCTATGATTCGATTTTTAGTTTTAGCTGGCTATCTTGAACTGACCATCTACCTCCATTTATCGGGCAAATTAAACCAGTACATCAACATGCACTATTCCTATCTGGCCTATATTTCCATGGTGCTTTCCTTTATCTTGGCTATTGTTCAATTGTATATCTGGATGAAGCAAGTCAAAACCCACAGTCATCTGAATAGCCGATTGGCAAAGGTGACGAGTATTGCTCTTCTGGCCATTCCAATTGTAGTCGGCTTAACTTTTCCAACTGTTAGCTTGGATTCTCAGACCGTTTCAGCAAAAGGCTATCATTTCCCCTTATCAGAAGGCACGGATCAAGCCATTCAGACAAGCGAAGGGACGACAAGCCAATATTTGAAACCAGATACCAGTTCTTATTTTTCAAAATCAGCTTATGAAAAGGAAATGCGAACTGCGGCGGATAAATACTTATCCCAAGATAGTATTCAGATCACCAACGAAAACTATATGGAAGTCATGGAGGCTATCTACGACTATCCAGATGAGTTTGAGGGCAAGACAGTCCAGTTCACAGGCTTTGTCTATAACGACCCCAGTCATGCCAATAGCCAATTCCTGTTCCGCTTCGGCATTATCCATTGTATCGCGGATTCTGGTGTCTATGGATTGCTGACCAAGGGAAATACCCGTCAATATGAGAATAACACCTGGATAACAGCCAAAGGAAAACTGGTCAATCACTACCATAAAGAACTCAAACAAAACCTCCCAACCTTGGAAATCGACAGCTTTACCAAAGTCGATAAACCAGAAAATCCCTATGTGTATCGCGTGTTTTAAAAAACGAGATAAAGACATAAAAAACAAAACGAACAAGTTCTCTTCTGATTAAGTAAGAAGAGCCTGTTCGTTTTTTGTTAAATAGTCTATAGTAAGATGTCATTTTTGATGTTTTATAACTTTCTTATGTTGTATAAAAATCTATTGACAAATCGCTATCAGACTCGTATTTTTTCCAAGCTAAGCTGAATCCATAATAATCTTCAAATTCAGAGTGCCAGTCATAATAAAGTGGAATACGACTATATTTTCTTGCAACAACTTCGTCTTCAAATTCTGGAGACTCCCCTGCAGTAATACCAAATTGAAGGCCATTTAGTTCCCAGCTATTGCCCCAAACATTTTCATCCGAGAGAACATCGATCCATCTCGAGGCATCAATATCAAAATCAGCACACAACTCTAGTTCATAGAATCTTCTACAGTTAATTTCTGAAGGTTTTATATAAAGGGCACTATCTACTTGGTACTTTTTGTCTTTGACTTGAATCTGTGTGATTTTCATTGGAATCGGAACCCCATTTAATTCTAACCAGAAATAGCCTAAGGGAGTTTTGATAACATAATATGTTTGCTGAGGCACAGGTTTAGCGTTTTTAGAACAAGCATCAAGAATTCTTCCAAGCTTAATTAAATTTCTACAAACATTTTTCGAAGTGATTGGGTCGAAATGTGAATACCTACGGATGACACGTTTTAACTTTTGAACAGGAAAAGTGATATCCTTTGGTAGGGCATGGTACTTCTGCACAACTAAAGCAGTTTTTTCAGTATTTTCCTTCCCTACTGGGACAATGACAGCATGCCCAATATGGATATTTGGGTCATCGCAGATATAAGTATAGCCATTTCCTCCCTCTTGAAACTCAACAACAACGATATTTAACTCTTGATCAGGAGCGAAAAGTGGTTCTGCTTTTGCACTTGTCTGGCGCTCATAAAAAGTGAAACAACCTGTATTATCCTCTTCGCCAAAGACCATAAAACTACCACAATTGGGACATTTCCACATATAAAAGGAAGCCTCTGAAATGTCTTCATAAGAAATTCTATCATGTTCATCAGTATTGTTAAAAATTTCTTCAAACAACTCATCCGAATAAACCGAATAAGCATTTGGATCAGGGGCTTTGTGGTCGTTCATTGCTTGACCACATCTACAAGTCCATTTTCCCATAATTAACCTCAGTCACGACTTAATTCTTCAAGGAAAAATTGATTGAGAGCTTTCCAGTCTTTCTTTTCCTCTGTAACACTTTGGACGTAGTCATCCAGCTCTTGAATATTTTTGATGATGAAGTCCTGAATTGGCTCTATCGGCTCAATTTCCATTCCTTCAGGTCCCTTTACCTTTATATCAAGCAAGCTAGACACATGGTCTTTCATTTCATCAGGGAGCAATTCTTTGACCAAATCATCAAACAAAATCGGTGGAACAGAATGATATTTTTCAATCCAACGACAAGCTAAAATAGGACGAAGTGCATAGAAATACTTTTTAGGTTTGACCTTATCTCCTAAAAGATACTTATTCATTTGAGTTCTAGCAGTATTCAAGTAATGGTGGAGCATCTTTTTCTCAGAAAAATACTGACTAACAAGCGGACGGATACGGTCAATAAAGCCTTCGTCTTGCTGGTAAACGATTGGCGACTGTAACCACTCAAAGAGGGTTGGATTTGACTTATAAAGCAACTTTAAAGCCTTGTCCAAATCCCAGCCACTCACATCCCAAGTATCGTCAATTGGTAGTTCGATGACATCTCGATGATCGTTCAAGCTTAGATAAAAATCTTGCTTGTGCTTGTATACGAAACGCACATCAAAATCACTATCGGGAGACTCAAAGCCCCAAGCACGACTACCAGACTCAATAGCCCACAAAACTGTGACATCGAAATCACGCTCAATTTCTGCTAATTTTTCGGGTACCAGAACATTCATTTCTTCTTGCGTTTGCATGGTAGTTCTCTTTCTATATTCAAGCTACTTCTTCAGCTCGATTATTGATTAAGTCAATTGTTTGGACAATATTCCTCAATACTGGTATTTGATGTTGAAATAGTACTTGTACGGATCCATAAGATTTAAACGGTTCTTGTGTCAGCATTGACTTATCCATATAACCATTTTCAACGACATAATCGACAATCAATTTCACAAAAGAAATTTGCTTAGCATTAAGGCTTTCATCTGACAAGAACTTAGAAAACACTTGATTAGTGGCCTCTCTATTCAAACCAATAATCTCCCGCACCAATCTAGGAATAGCCTTGTTCTCATAGTGCTGCTGATAGTCAGTTTTACTTCCTAATTTTTCCCATAATAGAGTTTCTAATGCTAATAAATCTTGAGGAGTCAACTTCTTGTTATGATACAATTTAGAAATTGCTTCCTCATCCAAATGAGCTTTCAAATAATGCTCAACTTTTTCGTTATAGGATCGAAGATCATTTACCTGCAAATAAGGAGTGGTTTCATATACAGTGGAAAGAATTCGATCTTCAAAATTGACATAATATACTTTTCGGTTCGTTTTATCTAAGAATTGCAATAAATCCCTTAGAGAAAGGCGTATTTTTTCAAGTTCAGACAAGCTTACTTCCTCCCAAAATTCAGGTTCTTGCACTTTCCTGATAATTTCAGCCTGTACAAAGACCTGAGGGATATTGCCAACAGAAGCAAGAGCCTGAGCAGTTTTCATAACTTGAGATATATGAGTCCGTGATGGCTTAGAGGTTAGTTGTCCTACTTGAATTTCTAACATCCATAAATCAAATCGTCTCGCCATTTCATTTTCTTTATCTTCATCAAACATGAGAGGAGATATATGAGTATGAAGATTTTCACATGAAATCGTTGTAAGATTTTGCCAATTTTCTAATTTCTTATAGGTATAAACCATATCTACGACCATACGAACTCTAAAGTCTAACTCATTCAAGCCCTCTACATGACTATGAAGTTCTGAGATGAGTTGCTGACGATACTCTCTTGCAAATGGATCCTCTTGATAGTGAAAGTCTTGCAGTTCACGAATCAAGTCCACCTTGATATTAAACAAACGCTGTGTTAAGGGAACAATATGACGTCCATTTCCTTCTCTCGGATCTGCTTTGAAATATTCAAAGTTGTCACCATAATCAAATACCAAGAAGTTTTCCTTATTCTGATCAGGTCCAAACAAATCTTTACAGAGACGCGTTCCACGACCAATCATCTGCCAAAATTTTGTTTTTGAGCGAACTTTCTTGAAAAAGACTAAATTGACAACCTCTGGGACATCAATACCTGTATCCAGCATGTCAACTGAAATTGCAATTTGAGGATATTTCTCCTTAATTTTAAAATCATCAATCAAGGTCTGATAATGTTTAATACTATAATCAATCACCTGAGCATAGTCGCTCCCCTTTTCAGGATATCGTTTATTAAAAATCTGTCTAATATATTCCGCATGGTGATGATTCTTGGCAAAGATGATAGTTTTTCCAATCTCATCACCCGAAGCCGTCTGAATCCCTCTCGTCATTAGTTCATCTAGAACAATCTCTACTGTACCTTTATTAAAAATAAAGGAATTAAAAGCTCCAGCATCAATGTCTTTTTCTAGACTATCATCTTCAAATTGGCTATCAAAATATTCTTTATCTTCTTGGGATAGATCATCGTAATGAAGCCCATCTGTAGGTAATTCTAACTTTGTTTCAATCGAATGATAGGATACCAAGTAGCCATCCTCAACAGCCTTTTCAAGATCATAAGCATAGGTAGGAACACCATTTTCCAAGTTAAAAAATCCATAAGTGTTTTTATCAAGGTCCTGACGAGGTGTGGCCGTTAAGCCTACGATTCTAGCATCAAAATAATCAAAAATTGTCTTGTATTTTTGATAAATAGAGCGGTGGGACTCGTCAATAATGATAAGATCAAAATGACCAACAGTAAAAGGGCGTTGAATGACTTCTTCCTGATCACTAATAGCTCCAATCATGGTCGGATAGGTAGAAAACACCATACGACTTGATCGTGCCCCAGCTTTATCCTCTAAAAAGTTACAAACCGAAAGATCTGGAAGTAATTTCCTAAATGAATCATAAGCTTGTTTTACAAGAGATGTTCGGTCAGCTAGAAAGAGAATATTTTTAACCCAATTGTGACGTGATAGGATATCAACAAGAGAGACTGCTGTACGAGTTTTCCCAGAACCAGTTGCCATTACCAAAAGAGCTTGTCTTCGATTGTTAGAAAAAGCCTCACAAACACTTGCAATCGCATGTTTCTGGTAATATCGTCCAGAAATATCGTCTCTGATTTTACTAGAAATATCTTCCAATGGTTTTTGCAAATGTCGTCTGTCCATCAATAATTGCAATTCTTCTTGAGAATAGAATCCTGCGACCTGGCGACGATTTACACCATCAAGAATGTAGTGCTTGAGGCCATTTGTAATAAAACAAATCGGTTGATAACCTATTTTTTCCTCTAGCGCATTAGCATATTCCTTAACTTGTACTTCACCGACTTCTGGATTAACTGCAGCCTTTTTGGCTTCAATAATTGCTAAAATCTTTCCATTTTTACCATAAAGTACATAATCACAATAACCTGTTCCCGATCCGTGTTTCAGTCCATTAACAGCGACTTCAACTCGACAATTTTCTTCAAATGTCCAACCCGCTAATCGTAAATCAATATCAATAAAGAGTTTTCTCGTCTCAGCCTCAGATAACTGATCGATATGAAAGGAAACCTCTTGCCGTTGAGCAGCAGTTTCACGTTTTTCTGTATAATTTTCTTGAACTTCCAAGGACTGTACAGCCATTTGTTCATGAAAGTCAGGCATAACAGGTAAACTGTCTTGCAGTTCCACCATGGCTTGTGGTGTTTCTCTTTTCTTGACACTCTCTGAAATTGGCAATAACTTCTCGTCAAAAAAACGTTCCACAAACTCGTTACTGTAGCAGTAATCAATAAAATTAACAAACTGATACAAATGATGCAAAGCCAAAATAGCTTCTCGTTCCTTAATCTCTCCGCCATGAGCAGCATGATTACCCCAGCGTATCAAGAGAACCATCTGACTATGAAGTTCTGAATCTACGATTTCTCTGAAGTCATCATCCCACACTAATGAAGACAAGGTAGCACGATAAGGGGCTTCTAAATAGGAATCATGGCTATAAATCCAATGAACAGCCTGCTCCAGGGCACGGCGAGCCATGAAAGCTGTCGCTACAGTGGATGTCGCAATCATACTTTCAGCTTCTATACAGGGCTTTGAAAAAGATTTATACTCTTCGTTATTTAAAAGAAAATCAAAATTTCCCATTCTTCTCTCACTTTGAATAAATAGATAGCTATATTATACTAGATTTCAAGCTATTTCTCCACAGTTTTATAACTATCTGACAAGCAAATTGTGATTTGTCTACCTGAGCCACAAAGTCTGCGAACTCGTTTTGGAGGGAAAGAGGGGGGAGGGGACACATAAACTTAGCAATTTAGATTTATTAACTTTAGGTAAATTAGTCCTACTTGAAAACGATAAAATAAAGTTCAAAAAATAATCACTTCTTAACACATGAGCAAGAAATATCCTATTCATTTTTTCTTCAACTGTTAGAATTGGATAGGCGTCTGCTGAACATACTCCCACAAAATCAGGAAGTGCTACTTTATTTAAATTTGGTCTAATCTTACTATAAATAATGTGCTTATTAGTAAATAAATACTTTCCGCTACTGATTTGATCTTCTCCCACTGTTCTATAACCTATAAGTTTTCCAGTATTTTTTTCAATACTATCTATTCCAATGTGTGGTAAGTCTATGAAATTGCTAAAATCGTAAATCATTTTTGTATCAAATTTTGCAAACTCATTAAACAAAGCATAATCCCACTTAAATTCATTTAAAAATAAGTCTCCAAACATCTCGTTAAATCGGGATTTGCATTTAAGAGATGAATTTCTGATGGGAATGTTTGACATTACTTTGGTTGACCATAGCATAGGCAAGGGTTGTATCAATTTTGCTATGACCTAGTAGTTTTTGGACTTGTTCAATAGGCATTCCTTTATCAATAGCCTTTGTCGCTAAAGTTCTTCTGAATTTATGTGGATGAACCTTTTGTATTCCAAGTTTTTGTCCTAACTTTCTCAATCGAATCTCGACACCGGCAATCCCAAGTCTCTGGGCTTTCCCAACTAACGTTACAAAAAGAGCAGAATGGTTATCTTTTCTATCATTGAGATAGTTTCTCAAATGAATTTTCGTACGAGCATCAAAATATACTGGTCTCTCCTTTTTACCTTTCCCAAATACAACACATTCACGATTTTCAAAGTCAATATCAGAACGATTCAACTGGACAAGTTCACCTACACGCATACCTGTTGATGCTAATAGATCTATCATTGCCAAATCTCTTAAATTTTCACAGTTATCCCTCATAATTTCCAGATGTTCATCCGTATAAGTTTCTTTCACAGTTTGTTCTGTCTTAATTTTTTTTATCCTTCGAATAGGGTTCTTGATAATATATTCCTCTTGCTCAAGCCAAGCAAAAAAAGAGGACAATATACGCCGAATATTGTCCAAATTCGCCTTACTACAATCCTTTTCAGACTGATAATTTGCTAGATAACTTCTCAAATCATCTGTTGTCAGTTGTGTCACAGACTCCTTAATATGATGAAACAAATTTTCAATTGTTCTCTGATAATAACGTATTGTTTTTGCGCTACAGCCCTCCACCTGCTTAGCAGTTATGAATAGTTGCAACAGATTATTATTCGAATGCTTTTGCTTCTTTTTTCCATCCACTAGATGTCGTTCTAAACTTTCTCGCAATGCTAGTAATTGTTCATTGTTTAAAAGTGGTAACATTTCTTGTATGATAATTGTAACTTTTGATTCCATAAATTCTCACTTTCATTATTACTCATCAATAAAAAGAGACAATATCAGTTTCTGCATTACAGAATTCTAATATTGTCTTTTCATTTTTTCTTATGCTCATTTCAATCAAGTATACTATCTTACTTTTTGACCTTTTCTGTGACAGAATGTTGAGAAACCCATTTAGAATAGCTTATCATTTTTTCATCAGTTAAAGTTTCTACCGCTATAGTCACACACATATCAACCGATTCTTCCACAGAAACAGAAAAGTGATAACCATTTAATTGTAAAAATTTCACCAAAACGAAGAAAGCAGTTCGTTTATTAGCGTTGGCAAAAACATGCTTCTTGATTAATTGGACAAATAGTATCGTTGCCTTATCAAAAATCGTTGGATAAAGAGGTTTACCGAAGACAAATTGTTCTGGTAAATTGACAATCATATTTAAAGCCGAAGGACTAACTGTTTGAATTTTTTCATTAGGTGAATACCGTTGAATTGCTAAAGCATTGATTTTTTCAATTTGCTTTTCTGTTAGATAGATTGTCATTTTTCCACCAAAGCTTTGAAAACATCATCGTATTCGTCAAAAATTTTGTCCAAATTTAAGTCAAAGGCATCATCAGATACATAAGAAATCTGATGTCCAGACTCTTCAGGAGTAAAGATAATTTCACCACTTGGTAACAATTTCGCTTCGTATTTAACACCACTTGGAATATTGAATTCACTGGGAATGGTAATGGTTATTGAATTTCCTTGTTTTCTTGTTTTTACGACCATCTGATTTCCTCCTTTGAAGTATTATAACAAATAATTACCGTAATTACAATGACAGAATATCAGCCAAAATACTTCTGCATAAGAGATTTCTTCAAAGTTTCAAGTTCATCTAGTGATTTTTGAATTGCCAATTGTGATTTGTCGACCTGAGCTACAAAGTCTGCGAATTCGTTTTGGAGGGAAAGAGGGGGGAGAATCAGTTCAAAATTTTTAATCAGTTGACCGTTTAAATTAGGTTGATTTCCTCCTCGTCCAAGTTCTCGTAATTCGCTATACCTTAGCATTAATTGATGCCAAATAAAAACTGGATTATCTATTTTATTTGGAAATATAGCACCACATGCTTGGTTGCTAGTAGATTCAACTTTGAGGATTGCACTTCTTCCTCTTGTTTGTCCTTGACCATACATAGCAATTAATATTGTATTAACTGGAAAAAGTTTAAGAGATGTACTCTCTAAAGCAAATTTTGTGATTTTTTCCTCAGTTTCCGTAATTTCTTTATTTATTACCTCAGTTGTTTTTACCCAATTAATCGTTCCGCTATCCCAATATAATTTATTATCTCTTGATGGTGTACTTCCACTAGAAAGTTCAAATTTTTCACCTATTTTATATTTGGGGAATAATGTAGTATAAAAATCCCCAAACATCTCGTTAAATCGGGATTTTACAAGATATTCAAACTCAATCAACTGTTCTTTTCTAGTATAAATAAGTTTATCAATTTTTTTTAGAACTTTAACTTGTTTCCTCTGTATACCATACGTTGGCAAAAAAATCTCAATATCAGATACTATACTTTTAGATATTTCCTTAAATGTTGCTCCTCGCCCCAAAATATTCAAATAATTTTTTCTTGATTTAAAAAAATAATATAAATACTCATTGTTGATTTTATTTGAGCAGATAAAATTTTTAAAACCTTGATTACAATACATCTCACATCCTGAAATTGCAACTTTACCAATCGGAGCACGAGACGATAACAAAACTGTTCCCGTAGGAAATGATTTCAAGCCCGTTTCTTCAATTCCTAACTTAGTAATTTTCCGTTGTGTGTCAAAAACAATAAAATCATCATCACTAATTTCTGCAGGAGTAATCCATTTGTATTCTCCATTCCAATAATTTGGATTACTACTCTTTGGAGTTGAGCCTGTAACTATTTCACAAATTTCACCCAATTTCACTTTTTTCATGCAACCACCTCCTCGAAATATCGGGATTTGACGAGTTCGTTATATTTTTGAATTTGTGCTTCCTTTTTTGTAATTAATTTCTGAATGTCAGATATTTTTTTTGAGATACTAATTTGTGTATGATAATTTGGTAAATTTATCTCAATTTTATCTAAAGAGGATTTTGTTAACTTCCCTCTAGTTGAACCTGTGATATATGACGTTAAATCTAAATAGTCAAGAGTAAGCTTGATATAGTTAATATCAACACCTGTTTTCATTTTAAGTACATGGGCATGGTTATTAACCCAACACTTTTCATTCATCACATAAGTACATTCTTCTTCTTTACCCCAATTGCCACCATCCTCAGCAATACAAAGAATTTCTTCACTTTCGTCAAAAATATATTCATCTATATAATCAATAATATTATTTGCACCACAATACGGATATTTTTTTGAGAAGGATTTTTCTGATCGTTGAAGATTGTTAAGGGGTTTTCTACGATTATCTATATTAATTGCCACTTCCCCCAACTTCACTTTTTTCATATATTCATCTCCCTACTTAAGTAATTCTTCTAACTCTGCTAAGCCAGCTTGAATTTCTTTTTCTAGATCATTGATTTTCTTTAAGATGACTTCTGTTGGTTCATACTCAACTTTTTCATACTCGATTTCTTTGTATTTATTGATCGATAAATCATAATCATTATCCTTTATCTCATCGACTGGAACAAAGAAAGACTGGTCTGTTCTCTTACGTTCTGCTTCGTTGTCAAGTTGATGGAAACGTTGAATAATATCTGGAATATCATTGTCGCTGATCGGTTGTCGTTTATCATCTAAACTCAGACCGTCTGCTTTCATATCGTAAAACCAAACCTTATCCGTCCCACCATTTCCAGTCTTAGTGAAGATTAGGATAGCAGTTGAAACCCCTGCATAAGGCTTGAAAACACCACTTGGCAATGAGATTACTGCATCTAACTTATGATTCTCAACAATTTCCTCACGAATTCCTTTATGGGCTTTAGAAGAACCAAAGAGTACACCGTCAGGTACAATAACCGCTGCACGTCCCCCTGGTTTCAAGGTACGCAAGAAAAGGGCAAGGAAAAGCAATTCTGTCTTTTTTGTTTTTACAGTAGCAAGGAGATCATTTGAAGTTGAATCGTAATCAAGTGACCCTTTAAATGGAGGATTTGCTAAAACCAAAGTGTATTTATCTGCTTCTTCATTATCTTGAGATAGTGAGTCAAGATAACTAATTTGTGGATTTTCCACTCCATGCAGCATCATGTTCATTGCACCAAGTCTAAGCATAGTTGTATCCGTATCATTTCCATGAAACATATTGTTATGAAAATGGTTGATATTATCTGGATTGGTTTCCCATTCATCTTTCTTACGCTTTAAGTAACGGCTAGCAGAGACTAAGAAACCAGCAGATCCCATAGCAGGATCTGAGATGATATCTTTGATAGTTGGTTGCATCAACTCAACCATCATATCGATGATGTGCCGAGGTGTACGAAATTGTCCATTTTTACCAGCGGTTGACAATTTTGATAGCAGATATTCATAGATATCGCCAATATCATTAATCCCCTGTGTGTCACTATCAAAGTTTATATCTGAACCTCTAGTTGGAAATTCATCTAATATAGAAATCACCTTTTGTAGCGTAGCAGGTTTATTTATTTGAAAGATAGCTTCACGCATATAACGTGAAAAAGCTGTATCGTCAGTATCTCCCTTAAGATTTTTAATAAATGGAAAAATCTCCTGAGTCATTAAACGATAGACTTCCTGAGCATCTCCAATGTTTTTAAAGGTCGACCAACGGTATTCAGGTTTGTATTTTGGAAAAATTCCCTCATAAGGAATCCCTAGAAACTCAGCATCGCTTTCGCGTCCAAGTTCAACACTATCCAAATCCTTCATAAACAGAAGATAAGTCAATTGTTCAATATTTGTTAGAGGATTTGCGTTACCTTCAGTCCAAAGCATTTCCCACAACTGATCAATTTTATTTTTTAATTCACCTGTAATCATATAATCTCTTTTCTTTATTTTTTAAAGTTATTAATATCCCTATTTTAACAGATTTCGAACAAACCTTCAATTAGGTTTATATCTATAAGAATTTTTTCCAAAAATAAAAAAGCAAACACAAAATATGGTTCACTTTTTAAACATCCTACTCTCCATCCTTCCAATTCCGAGCAATTTCTTCATCTTTCTGGAGTTGATCTACCAGTTCTTCAACGGAGTCAAATTTGACCATTTCTCGGACACGGTCTAGCCAGTAAACAATAACTGTTTCACCGTAAATATCATCTGAAAAATCAAAAATATTGACTTCAAAACGTGGCTCTTCTCCATCAAAAGTAACATTTTTCCCGACACTCGCCATTCCACGATATCTTTTACGTTGCACTTCGACATCGACTACGTAAACACCATCTGCTGGCATATAGGTTCGATCTCGTAAAACTAGGTTTGCTGTTGGGTAACCGATAGTCCGTCCACGAGCATTACCATGAACAACCATTCCACGTGATGGTAAAGGAGTACCGAGTAAATAATTAGCTTCCCTGACATCTCCATCAAGAATAGCTTGCCGAATACGA
The DNA here is from genome assembly GCF_041432595.1 of Streptococcus sp. 27098_8_86. Lineage (GTDB taxonomy): Bacteria > Bacillota > Bacilli > Lactobacillales > Streptococcaceae > Streptococcus > Streptococcus pneumoniae_F. The sequence goes on along the minus strand of NZ_JAPVZW010000002.1, from coordinate 191,103 downwards.
GTAGAACTAATCTTCCCCTTTTCATCCTCAACAGGTGGAACAATGATGATTTCTCCATCAAAATAATCCTTCAGGTCAGCCGCAGTTTTTTTATCAGAACCAAAGGTGTAATCAAATCCTGCTACGATAATAGCGGGTTTTAATGCCCTAACATAGGTATCAAAGAACTCTTGACCCGTTAAACTAGCAAATTTACTACTAAAGTCAAGTAAGAAAAGAGCCTCTACTCCATGCCATTTCATCTTATGTTCCCGTTCTTCATGGCTGACAATATGAAGCATTAATTCTGGCTTGTAAGGTTGCAAAGCAAGCTTAGGGGACTCTGTAAAGGTCATCACGACAACTGGTAGATAATCTTTCATCGAAGCCTTACTAGCTACTTCAAAAAGCTTTTGATGTCCCTTATGAATACCGTCAAAATAGCCTAATACAAGAACTGTTTTATCCGGTACTGCGATGTCTTTTTCATTTTTTATAGGTACTGTTGTAATCATGAAACTATTATATCATAGAGAAAGCCTTTTCGCTAAAAGGAAAGCCCAAATGTCGTTTTTTGCCCCTAAACTGACCTTAAAAAACTTTTCAAAATGTTAGTTTAAAAAAATAGCACCTCCTAAGAGATGCTATCGTTTAGCGCTTAGTTTACTGTTTCTTCCAAATCTTTTAACTTAACCGAAACAATTTTTGAGACACCTGATTCTTGCATGGTCACTCCATAGATAGAATCGGCTGCTGCCATGGTTCCCTTACGGTGGGTTACGACGATAAACTGGCTGTCCTTATCAAAGCGGTTAAGGTAATCCCCAAAACGTTTAACATTGGCTTCATCTAACGCAGCCTCTACCTCATCTAAGATAACAAACGGGATAGTCTTAACTCGAATGATAGAGAAAAGCAAAGCAAGAGCAGAAAGAGCTTTTTCACCACCACTCATGAGGTTAAGCGACTGGATTTTCTTGCCTGGTGGTTGGACAGAAATCTCAACCCCAGCTGTCAGCAGGTCTCCCTCAGTCAAAATCAAGTCTGCTTGACCTCCGCCAAACATCTGCTTGAAGGTCACTTTAAAGGATTCACGAATAGCCTCAAAGGTTGATTTAAAGCGTTCCTTAACCTCATCATTCATCTCTGTGATAGTCTCAAGAAGCAGATTTTTCGCAGACAGAATATCATCTCGCTGGCTATTTAGGAAATCCAGACGGCTGTAGACTTCTTCATACTGTTCAATAGCGTCTAAATTGACAGGACCCAGTGAGCGAATAGCTTTCTCCAAATCCTTAACCTCTTGCTCAGCTAGATTGAGATTTTCCAATTCATGTGCATTTTCTAGAGCTTCAGTATAGCTAATCTGGTACTGGTCTGTTAATTGACTTTGTAGATGGCGCAAACGCTCGCTGACCTTTTCTTTCTTGGCTTCAGCACGAGTTTGCTTGCGAATCCACTCTTCATTCTGCTGACGAGCCTGATCCAAATGACTGGCAATATCATCCAGCTGACCTTCTATATCATCCAACTCAAACTGCTTACGAATCAAACCTTGTTGGAGATTTGTTTTCTGAGTTTTGGCTTCATCAGCCTGTTGACTGAGCAAATCCGTATCAACTTTCTCAAGATTATCAACCTTTTCTTGAAGGAGGCGCTGGATTTCCTCTTGTTCGATATCTAAATTATCCAATTCCTTGCCTAAACGCTCAATATCAGCCACTTCATAACGTTTTTGTCCTTGCAGTTCTGTCTTAAGCAATCGAGCTTGCGCCACATCTTCCTGCAAGTTTTGATAGCGTTCTTGGATGGCATTTTTGTTAGACTTAATCTCTTCAATCTCAGCTTCCAGATTTTGCTTGTCACTGGCGATAGTAGTAAGGCGCTCTTGGCATTTTTCCTTATCCGCTTGCCAATCTCCCTCAGAAAGACGATTTAATTCCTCTTCTTGGAGTTTCCAAAGAGTTTCTAATTCTTCGACTTGTTGACAAGTCTGCTGATAAGCGAGGGACAAGCCTTGCTCCTGAATACGAGCCTGCTCTCCCTGAGATTTGATGGCTTCTAATCTTTCTGTCAATGAAACCAGTTCATCTTGCAAGGTCTTCAAACTCGCTTCATCTGAACGCAAGCTTGCTTCTTCTTTAGCAATTTCTTTTTGTAATTGCTCCAGTTCTGGCTTGATGAAAATGCTATTATTCTGACGATTAGCTCCACCTGCATAGGAACCACCTGTACGCAGCTCTGTCCCATCCAGTGTCACCATACGAACCTGATAACGAACCTGACGCGCTGCTGCACGCGCATGTTCCACGGTATCAAAAATAGCCGTCGTAGCTAGCAAGTTCTTGAAAATAGCTTCCAATCTAGTATCGAAAGTAACCAGCTCATCTGCCATACCCAGAAATCCTGGACTTGCAGCAATAGCATCTTGGTTCTGACTAGAAATCGTACGCGCCTTGATCGTTGTCAAAGGAAGGAATGTTGCACGACCAGCTCTGTTTCGTTTGAGGAAATCAATCGCCTTGGTTGCCGCCTGTTCATCTTCTACGATGATATGCTGACTGCTGGCTCCTAGCGCAATCTCTAAAGCAGTTTGATAATGCACATCAAAGGTCAGGTGCTCACTGACTGCACCAATAATCCCACCAAGGCGGTCTTTTTCTTGGAGAACACTCTTAACACCTGCATAAAAGTTACTATGATTTCTCAGGATATTTTCCAAACTTTGGGCTCTAGCCTGCTTGTTTTTGAGACTATCCAGACGGTCAAAGAGTTGACTTTGTTGAGCTTGATAGGAAGTTTTCTGTTCCTCTTGCTCCTTGGAACAGATTTGGTAATCTGACAATAATTTCTGAACTTGCTCCTTGGCAGTTTCAAGCTCTTCTTTTTGATGACTAGCCTTCTCTTTAGCTGTAGCTAACTGTTCTTTCAACTTTTCTAGTTGATCTGCTTGTTTTTGAGAAAGCTGACGACTATTTTCCAATTCATTCTCAATACGGGTCAGATGGTTTGAGACATCCGCTTCTTCTTGTAAAAGAGATACAAAGCGTTCACGTAAGAGCTCAATCATCTGATCAGGATCATCTGAAAAAGCCAGCAATTCAGCTTCTAAACGATTGAGTTTTTGATTATTTTGGACTAGATTTTCCTCTAAAAGTGCTAAAGAGCTTTCTTTATAAGATTTTTCTTTGCTGAGTGAATTTCTCTTATCATCCAAAGCAGTCAAACGAGCTTGTGCTTCCTGTTGATTCAGGGCTACTTGCTCAGATTCTAGTTTCGATAAGGCTAATTTTCTCTCTAAATCACTAATTAGACTGGTCAAGTCCATCAAACTTCCTTGATCTTTGGCCATTTCAGCCTGCAAATCTTGGCGTTGCTTTTTAAGAGTTTGATTTTCCTCTTCTAATTTTTCACGCTTTTGGTAATAACTAGTCAATAGTTCCTGAACCTGAGCCAACTCTTCTTCTGTCGAGTCTAGTTCAGCCTTATTTTCCTTGATTTGAGCAACCAAAACATCTAAGTAAATGGCCTTACGTTGACCTTCCAAGTCTAGAAACTTACGGGCATTCTCAGCTTGTTTCTCAAGAGGCTTAATTTGATTATCCAACTCGTAGATAATGTCCTCTAAGCGGTCTAGATTATCCTGAGTTTGTTGTAGTTTACTCTCAGTTTCTTTTCGACGAGTCTTGTATTTTAAAACTCCTGCAGCTTCTTCGAAAATAGCTCGGCGTTCTTCAGGCTTGGAGTTAAAAATCTCCTCAACCTTCCCTTGGGAAATGATGGAGAAGGAATCTCGTCCCAAACCTGTATCTAAGAAAAGATCATGAATATCACGAAGACGAACTTTCTTGCCGTCAATCTTGTATTCGCTATCACCACTACGATAGATATGGCGTTCTACCCTGATTTCTTGACCTGCATCCTTGATAAATCCGTCATGATTATCCAAAGTCACAACTACAGAAGCATAATTGAGCGGTTTGCGACTTTCTGTTCCAGCAAAGATGACATCCGGCATCTTGCCGCCACGAAGACTCTTAACACTGGACTCCCCCAAGGCCCAACGCAGACTTTCTGTAATATTCGACTTTCCAGATCCATTGGGACCAACAACTGCCGTCACTCCTTGGTCAAAAACGACCTTAGTCTTGTCAGCAAAAGACTTGAATCCCTGAATTTCGATTTCCTTTAAATACATGAATCCAGCCCTTTCTCAACGGCATTTTTGGCAGCTTCCTGCTCTGCTAGTTTCTTAGAACGACCTTGACCTTGACCAATGCTCTTACCTTCGACAAGAACTTCTACATCAAAGACCTTATCGTGGGCAGGACCCGTTTCAGAAATCACCTGATAACGAATAGCCACATCCCCATTAACCTGAAGCAACTCTTGGAGATGGGTTTTGTAGTCTGTAATCATCTCAAATTCGCCTGCTTCAACCTTAGGAATCATGACTTGATAGATAAATTCCTTGACCTTGGCCACATCCTTGTCCAAAAGGAGGGCACCAAGAAAGGCTTCAAAGGCATCACCAAGAATGGTATCACGATTGCGACCACCAGATTTTTCTTCCCCCTTACCCAGCTTGATAAACTGGTCAAACTGGCAATCACGCGCAAAACCAGCCAAACTCTCCTCGCGGACAATCATGGCACGGAGTTTAGACAAATCACCCTCAGGTTTTTTAGGATATTTTTTATACAGATATTCTGAAATCAATAACTGTAGAACAGCGTCTCCTAAAAATTCCAAGCGCTCATTGTGTGAAATTTTTAAGAGGCGGTGCTCATTGGCATAACTCGTATGAGTAAAGGCAGTTTCCAGTAACTTTTTGTCTGCAAATTCGATTGCAAAATGGTTCTTTAGTACAGTTTGTAATTCTTTCATACCAACCTCTTTCTAACTGATAACAGTCCTTTTTATTATATCAAAAAAAGTCCCCTGAGTCACTTTAAAACGGGACTGGAGAGCATTTGGGCATTCTTTAAAAAGAGATTTTCAGTTTTAAGGGCCAATTTAGGGCTGTGTAAAGAAAAAAGCCCTATTAAAGGCTTTTTTAGGATGTTTACATCCACCCTGAGGGAATCGAACCCCCATCTCAAGAACCGGAATCTTACGTGATATCCATTACACTAAGGGTGGAAACTTGTTTTATTATAACAGAAATTTGCTCTAATAACAAGTTTTTTTCTGGCCATATAGCCCGTCTTAGTGGGAAGCATCCCCATTCCAGATTGAGTTTTTCACGATAACATAATCAACGTGTTTAAGGTCAGCAACCTGACGTCCACCTGCATAAGAAATAGCACTTTGAAGGTCTTGTTCCATCTCAGTTAAAGTGTCTTGCAGATGACCTTTAGCTGGAAGCAAGATACGTTTGCCTTCCACGTTTTTATAAGCTCCTTTTTGATATTGTGAGGCTGAACCATAATATTCTTTGAATTGTTCACCATCGATTTCAATCGTTTTCCCTGGACTTTCAATATGTCCTGCAAAGAGGGAACCAATCATGACCATGCTGGCACCGAAGCGGATAGACTTGGCAATATCACCGTGAGTACGAATTCCTCCATCAGCGATAATCGGTTTTCGGGCAGCCTTGGCACACCAGCGTAGAGCAGCCAACTGCCAACCACCTGTACCAAAACCAGTCTTAACCTTGGTGATACAAACCTTACCAGGACCAATTCCGACCTTAGTAGCATCCGCACCAGCATTTTCCAATTCACGCACAGCTTCTGGTGTTCCCACATTTCCAGCAATAACAAAAGTATCTGGCAATTCTTTTTTGATGTGTTGAATCATAGAAATCACGCTATCTGCATGACCATGAGCAATGTCAATCGTGATGTACTCAGGAGCATCAGCCTTGAGCTGGCTAACGAAATCATACTCGTAGTCCTTAACACCAACAGATATAGAAGCAATGAGCCCTTGCTCATGCATGCGCTTAATAAAAGGAATTCGTCCTGCCTCATCAAAACGGTGCATAATGTAGAAGTAACCACCTTTAGCCAGTTGCTCTGCTACATTTTCATCCAAAATCGTCTGCATGTTAGCTGGTACAACAGGTAGTTTAAAGGTGTGATTTCCTAGAGTGACACTTGTATCTGCTTCTGCACGGCTTTTAATCACACATTTATTTGGAATCAATTGAATATCTTCGTAATCAAAAATTGGAAATTCATTTAACATATCGATGTCTCGTTTCTTTTGTAATGACCTACCTATGCTCTCGCATCACTACGCCTTTTCCGACGTTTCCTTAATTCATTATAAACTAAAGTACAGTTTTTGTCAAATAATTTCATAAATTAAAATATATTGTTCGGTTTTTATTGTAAAAATAATAAAAAAGAGGAGAGATTATTTTCTCCCCACTTCTTTAGTAATATTACGTTTAAATATTTCTTCGGAGTTTTCCAGCATTTCACAAAATTCACTATAAGATGAAGACTTCTGAGGAATTTGGATAGACCATTTCTTCAACAAAGCTCCATAACCTGCTAGCTTTCCTATCTCATTATCAACAACCTTGTCCTTGCTCGGAAAAACAAGACCAGCCTTCTCAGCTTTTAAAATATAAGAATAGGAAATCAGCTGGAATAAGTCCTCACGGTTGATTCCTTTTTCAGTCAATTCCAGTTTTTTATACTTAGCATCTAATACTATTTTAAGCTCTTCTTGATAAAAATCTGGATATACTTTTCTTTCTTGACTAGAAAATACTGAAATTCCGTCCGTCTTATCTTTATTCCGTGGATGGATAAAATCTTTTGGCAACAAAGTATGAACATACTCTTCCCAAAGCCAGGCAACATCAAAAAGAATACCATGAATTTTTTGATCTTGATACCCTAAACCGTGCTTTTCTTGGTTTAGGATCATCAGACAAAGTTCTTGTAATTTTCTGTACTCGTGAAAGTATGCATGACGTAGAGGTTTAGATTGATTTACCCGAATAATCTTAGCACGATCAGCTAGTTTATAAGAGGGCGTTACACGCACGATTTCAGCTACGTTTTCACGACTAGTTGAGAGATTATCTAGTACCCCTTGACCAATGCTTTTCTGGTTCTTAATGTATTCAATAGTGTGACGGACCAACTGCATGAGGGGATTATCATAGGTGAACTCTCTCGTTGTATAGGCAATATTTCCCGTGAAAGGAAGATTTTTCTTGAGATGGTTTCTTACATCAATCACTCCCTTAACATGACTGTCGTTATGAGAAAATTTCTGGTATTCCTTATAAAGACCTTTTCGAATAGCAGCTTGTAGATACTTGGGGAAGAGATACATCAAAAGTTGATAAAGCCTCTCTTCACGAGACAAAGCAACATCTAAACTAGTGAGATTGATATGAAGAACCTTGTGTAAGAGATAATACAAAAAATGGTCATTACTCCCATCAGAAAAGCGAGAGGAAATCGTTAATCTTTCCTGACCATAGCCCAGAAAACCAATTACATTTCCTGTCTTAATTTCCTGATTGACCGTTTCAAAGATTTTTTGGTCCTTTTCTAAGTCAGAAGAATTCCTCAAATCGTTTGGAAAAATGAAAACACGTTCATCTTGGGATAGACTTTCCAAGGTTCTGTCTAAAAGAAGATTGCTTAGTTTAGGATATTCTTCAACAAATTCTTCTTTAACAATCTTGTGTTGATTATCAGTGATCCGCATCATCGTTTTCATCGCCTTCATTGTCATCAGCTACTGTCTGATTTTTTTGCTCATTCTTTGTCAGATCGAATGCTTTTTTCAATGTTTCTAGAGTTTCAGCTTCATCATAAGAACCACGTACATAATCTTCCAAAAGTGGTTTGAGATAATCAGACCAGAGTAATTCATAGTCAAAATCTATATACTGCAACTCACAGAAATAACTTGGTCCGATATGGTAATGACTGTTTAATTCTTGAACGTTTTCAATAGCAGCATTCAAGTTTCTTAGTCTAGTTTTAGCTTCTTCAGCACACTCACCTAGTTCTTTATCTAGAATATAAAGTTGACTTTCAGCCGTAACTTCAACAAATCGGAAACGACGACGCATAGCAAAATCAAAAGTATCAACAGATCTATCTATATCATTCATAGTTCCGATAATATAGACATTTTCAGGGATATAAAATTTCTCATCAGTTTCATGTAAATTAGCATATTGGGTAGATACACTTCCCTTTTCACCACGATAGCCTTTATCAATTGAGAAAAAGAGTTCTCCAAAAATCTTTGAAATCTCCCCACGGTTGATTTCATCAATGATGAAGACGAATTTCTTGTCTGTGTCAATTTCTGTTGGGGAAACATAGTCTTTCAAACCAAATCTCTTTCTCAATGTTTCTAGGACAGTTTTTCCACCACTTTTGTAGTATTCTTGCTTATTATAATTTTTATCTTTATACAACTCGTAAACATATTTGCGAGGTAGTGACCATCCTGGAACACCACTATCATAATTTACTGACAAATTTTGTCTACTATTAACAGATAAGTAAGATGTTTTTGTTATATATTCTTTTTCTTCGGCAACATTTATATATTCTAAGTAAGAATCCCAGGCCTCATCAAAATTATCTTGTCCTCCAATCAATTGGGCTTCTTTTGCTTTCTGACAAAAATCTTTAAAAATACCATCTTGTAATTTAAATTCAATAGCTCCATCCCCATTTGATACCGGTCTCAACCCCTCTACAAAATCCGTATAATCATAGGAAGGGTGAAATTGTACAAAGTCGATTTGATCTTCATTACCACCAGTTAGCTCTACCGCAATTTCTTTAGCAAGATAAGTTTTTCCTGTGCCAGGAGCACCACGGAGGATGAGGTTTTTGGATTGTAATAGAGATTGAGTTAATTGATGACGAAAATTGTTTGATGAATCCATTGTACTATTTTCTTCCTTATTTTCCATAAAGAGCTTAGAATACTCAAAAAGCATAGTTCCTAATTTCGATGGCTCCAACTCAGGATAAGTTTTGGACAACAGTTCAATTATTTTATGATTTTGCAGATAAGGTCCACCTTGAGTTGTTTGAGAAACAAAATGGCTCCAAAATTCTTTTTGACTATTAATATTTACACCAAAGAAAGGATATCCCTCAGAATAGATACAAAGTAATTTTGTCACCATAGCAGAACGACCAACAAATTCATTTGTTGATCTTTTCATATCAAAAATAGGATTTTCAAAATTAAAACGAATACCTTCTTTGATAATTTCATACAAATCTGATTTTAATTTTGAAAATCGCTGATCCAACTCTGAAAGCGGAATGACTTTATTACCTTGATCTTTATAACTCTTTGTTTTTTCATTCCAATAAATCCCGAATTTTGAAGCTGAGCCACCAGAAATTCCAAGAAATAGATTTTTGTATTTTCCCTTCTCAAGAGCGTAGCACAAAGACTTATTTTGCTGTCCCTTTCCTATTACATATTCATCGATTGACATTGTTAAAATCCTATTCAAAGGCCATTCCTGGTGAAACTCTTCTTTTAATTTATCATTAAACTTTTCACCAGCAGTTGCCTTATTTAATAACTCTTCTTTATTTAGACTATACCATTTACAAAAATCTTCTAAACTAACTTTTCTTTTATTCATCAATCTAACCCCTTTTACTAATGATGTTTAAATATCAGCATTACTTATTAACATATATTTTATAAATAGAATACCATATCCTATAGAAAAAGAAAAGAATTTCTAAAGAAAAAGCCTAGTGTAGAGAGCTTTATTACCTCATAACACTAGACTCTTTTTATCTTAATAATACTCGCCTTGGCGGTAGTCCCATGAGTTAAAGATATCTGACAGGTGCATCATAATCTTATCAATGTCAAGCCCTTTGCGGATTACAACTGGAGCTGGTGAAGTTGAGCGTGCTCCTCCTTGTTCTGGGATGAGTTTACCATCTTTATCGACCATAGACACCATCACACCTTGCTCGTAGCGTGTTTCAATCGTTTTGTCAGGCTGGATAGATGCCACATAGTCATCCGCCTCGATAACAAGGTCAACTGCACCTTCGATGCGTTCTCCGATACCTTCTACCTTACCACGGTTTCCTTTTCCAGATGGGTTAGCTGATGACGCATAAACCATCTTGCCTTCTTCCCAAAGTTTGGCAGCTAATTGTTCACCAGCTTTCCCAAATTTGATAACGAAACAGCTAGTACCACGCACGTCCGTCATCAGTTCTTCACGGCCATCACCGTATGCTTTGAGTTTTTCAAAGGCTTCTGGTTTCCAAGGAAGGATACAACCAAGAAGAATGTCTTCGTCCCAATGTTTTTGGTAAAAGGCTTCAATTTCTGGGTTGAGTTGTGCTAAAGCGCGAAGCTCATCCATGCTACCGCAGAGAACAACACCTGGTTTGTTACGGTTACGTTCTTTGGCTTCAAACTTACGTTCAAGACCAGCCTTGTCACTAGTCATGATAATATAACCAACTTTTGTAGGGCAAACGATACATCCGCCCTCCCCTTTTAAAATATCATAACCTTCTTGTGAAAGTGTTCCGTTCCATTGAATGTGTTTTGTCATAGTTCTATTTCCTTTTCTAATTTTCTTCTAATCCTGCCAATAGGCTGGTCGTTGTTTTTCATAAGCAGCAATCAAATCTTCATACTGCAAGGTAATACCGATATCATCCAAACCATTTAAGAGTTTGTGTTTCCATTCGCTATCAATTTCAAAAGTGAATTCTCCAACTGGTGAGATGATTTTTTGTTGTTCCAAGTCCACAGTTACCTGGTCAGTCGGTTGTAGCTGGGCTAGTTTCTCTCTAACCTCTCTAGGCTGTACAATAGGCAACATGCCATTATTGAGTTCATTATTGTAATGAATGTCACCGAAAGATCCTGCAATCACAACCTTAAAACCATAGTCTGCTAAGGCCCAAGCTGCGTGTTCCCTCGAAGAACCTGCCCCAAAGTTATCCCCTGAGATGAGGATAGTTGCTTTACGGTATTCAGATCTGTTAAAGACAAAGTCTGGATCCTCAGTATACTTGTCGTCCAAATATCGCCAAGCATACATGAGGTACTTACCAAAGCCTTTCTTATCAATTAACTTGAGAAACTGCTTGGGGAGGATTTGGTCAGTGTCGATGTTATCATTCATGAGAGGAACGGTCGTTCCCGTATATACTGTAAATTTCTCCATATCCTCTCCTTACTGGGCTTCTGGCATTTGCCGAACATCTACGAAACGCCCTGCAATAGCTGCCGCAGCTGCCATAGCTGGACTACAGAGATGAGTCTTAGCGCCAAATCCTTGTCTATCTTCAAAGTTTCGATTGCTGGTTGAGGCACAGTGAACACCATCAGGAACCTTGTCTGGATTCATCCCTAGGCACATAGAACAACCTGGATCTCTCCACTCAAAGCCAGCATCTAGAAAGACCTTGTCCAAGCCCAACTTCTCAGCAGCTCGTTTCACAGGACGAGAGCCTGGGACTACGATAGCCGTTAAGTTGGGTGCTATTTTCTTTCCTTTGACAAATCGCGCAGCCAGTTGCAAATCGCTGAGACGAGCATTGGTACATGAGCCAATAAAGATATAGCCTAGTTCAATATCCGCTGGCTTTTGACCAGGCTCCAAGTCCATGTAATTGTAGGCTCTCTCATCATTCATATCCTTAATTTCTGGGAATCTACTGTCAAAGTCAACCCCCATAGCGGGATTGGTTCCCCATGTTACCATAGGAGCTAAGTCTGAGACATCCATCTTTATAACCTTATCGTAAACAGCATCATCATCACTGACAATTGTTTTCCAATCCGCCACAGCCTCTTCAAAAGCTTCTGGAATGCATTCCCGTCCCTTGAGATAGTCATAGGTGGTTTGATCCGGATTCATGATTCCCATCTTGGATCCAAACTCGATGGACATATTGCAGATGGTCATTCGCTCTTCCATGCTCAGTGCATCAATAGCCTGTCCTCTATATTCCACCACGTAGCCTACACCGCAAGCAACGCCGTACTTGGCAATCAAGGCTAAAATGAAGTCCTTGGAATAAACTCCTTTTTGAGGAACTCCAGTGAATTCTACCAGCATTTTCTTGGGTTTGACCTGCCAGAGGGTCTGGGTAGCAAAAACATGCTCAACTTCACTGGTCCCAATTCCAAAGGCGATAGCTCCGAAAGCCCCGTGGGTTGCCGTATGACTGTCTCCACAAACGATGAATTTTCCTGGTTGGGTCCGTCCTGTTTCTGGACCAACCATATGAACGATTCCCTGCTTTTCAGAACCGTGGGCCGCATGCTCAATTCCAAACTCTTCAACATTCTCAGCTAGCTTATCAATTTGCGCTTTAGAAATCACATCTCGAATATCATAGATATTGACCGTTGGTACATTGTGGTCAAAGGTACCAAATGTCAAGTCTGGCCGTCTCAATCTGCGACCTGCATCTCGCAATCCTTGAAAAGCCTGAGGGCTGGTCACTTCGTGGATATAGTGCTGATCCACATACATGAGTTGGGGCTGCCCCTCTTCTCCTGTGATGACATGGCGGTCCCATAATTTATCAAAAATCGATTTTCCTGCCATCCATTACCTCCAAATAAAATATAAGGCTACTAGTGTGGTCATCATCCCAAGAAACCAAACTGTTTTAAAATACCATTTTCTAGTCTTGTGGTGAAAAGTAATTCCTGCTAACCAAGCTCCAAAACCACCACATGTAAAGGCTAAAATAAGTAAGATTTTTTCTGGGATTCGCCAAGCTCTTCTCCTTGCCTTGGATTTGTCAATGCCATAAATCAAGAAAACCATGACATTCCAAATCAAAAGGACTAGAGTAATTTTTTCGTCTAACTTCATAACCTTGCAATAATAGCTTCCGTCATTTCCTTGGTCGAAGCCTGTCCACCTATATCTCTTGTTAAAACACCAGCTGCCAGACTTGCCTCAACAGCACGCTCGACACGCTCTGCATCCTCATAACGTCCGAAACTATCTCTCAACATCATGGCCACTGATAAAATCATGGAAATAGGATTGGCAATTCCTTGACCTGCAATATCGGGTGCCGAACCGTGAATGGGCTCATAGAGACTTGGTCCATTTTCAGAATGACTGGCTGATGGCATAACTCCAAGTGTGCCAGATAGAACGCTTGATTCATCAGATAAGATATCTCCGAAAAGATTCTCCGTCACGATGACATCAAACTTAGCAGGATTGGTAATCATAAGCATGGCAGCTGAGTCCACCAGCTGGTGCTCCAAGCTTACATCTGGGAAATCCTGCGCGACTTCCTCAGCTACTTTCCTCCAGAGTTTTGATGTTGCCAACACATTTTGCTTATCGATGCTAGTAACAATTTTTCTCCGATTTATTGCGATTTCAAATGCCTTGCGAATAATCCGCTCCACTTCCTCGTAGCTATAGTCGTTGATATCACGCGCTTTTTGCTCTTCGAGAATATGATCTCCGAAGTAGATCCCGCCTGTCAACTCACGCACCACGACAAAGTCCACACCAGCAATTCGTTCTGGTTTGAGAGGTGACAAATGCTTAAGACTATCAAAGATTTTTACAGGGCGAATATTAGCATAGAGATTGAGTTCCTTACGGAGAGCCAGCAAGCCTTGTTCAGGCCTAATCGCTGCTCCATCATACTGAGGACTTCCGATAGCCGCTAGTAGAATGGCATCTGCTTCACGACATACCTTGAGGGTTTCATCAGGTAAAGGATGCCCTGCAGCATCGATACCTGCACCTCCAAAAGGTCGTCTATCAATCTCATAATCAAAACCTGTTTTTTCAGCTAGAGCTTTCAGAACCTCTAAACTAGCCTCCATGATTTCCGGGCCGATTCCGTCCCCTGCTAGAGCTACTATTTTCTTTGTCATAGCATTCTCCTTTACACACTAGGCATATCGCGATAGGAAACGCTACGTCCCATCTCACCAGCATTCTCTTTTTGAACAAAGGTATTGGCATTGATATAGGCAATAGCCGAAGCCTTCAACACATCGAAATCAAGACCTGCTGCATTAAAGATGGTCTCTGTATCTCTGTTTTCAACAGTCACCAAAACCCGAGCCTGGGCATCAATCCCATCTGTCACCGCATCAATGGTATAGGATACCAAGCGAACAGATTGATTGAAGAACTTATCAATAGCGTTAAAGATAGCCTCAACAGAGCCTTGTCCTGTCGCATTAAATTCGACTTTCTCACCATCCATATTAGCCAGGCTAACAAGCGCTTCAATGTCATTATCTGCATGAGTTTGAAGTTGTAAATCATCAAAGTGGAATCCTTCTGGGTTTTCAACCATGGTTCCAGCTACCAGAGCACGGATATCTGCATCTGTGATTTCTTGTTTCTTGTCGGCCAGTGCCTTGAACTTGGCGAAGAGTGGTTTGATGTCCTCTTCTGTAAAGTCTAGGGCCAATTCTCTTAGTTTCTCGACAAAGGCATGGCGACCAGACAATTTTCCAAGTGGGAGACTGTTACTCTTGACACCGACCAATTCAGGGGTGATGATTTCATAGGTAAGAGGATTTTTAAGGACTCCATCTTGGTGAATACCAGATTCGTGAGAGAAGGCATTACCTCCAACTACGGCCTTGTTTTTAGGAACTGGAATTCCTGAGAAGCGAGAAACCATTTCTGACGTATTGATGGTCTCATTTAGGACAATACTGGTTTCTGCTTGATAGTAATCTTGGCGAATATTGAGAGCAACTGCTATTTCTTCCAAAGCAGCATTTCCAGCTCGCTCACCAATACCGTTGATAGTTCCTTCGACACGTCCTGCTCCGTTCTTGACAGCAGCAAGGCTATTAGCTACTGCCATTCCGAGGTCATCATGACAGTGTGGTGAATAGATAATCCGACGATCCGTCTTGACATTCTCAATCAAGTGTTTGAAGATAGCCCCATATTCCTCTGGTGTAGTAAATCCTACCGTATCAGGAATATTGATATAAGTCGCACCTGCATCTACCGCTGTTTGAACGACTTGCAAGAGGAAATCCAACTCTGTTCTAGTCGCATCCTCTGGAGAGAATTCAACCACTTCAAACTTAGAACGGGCATAAGAAACATGCTCACTGATTGCTTCCAAAATCTCTTCCTTACTCTTATTGAGCTTATACTTGCGGTGAATGGGACTGGTAGCAATAAAGACGTGAACTTGTGGATACTTGGCATCCTTGAGAGCCTCGTAACAAGCATCAATATCAGACTTGACAGAGCGTGCCAGACCAGTTACCGCTGTTTTCTTCAAGACTTTGGCGATTTCCTGCACTGCTGTAAATGAATCAGGACTCGCCGCTGGAAAACCAGCTTCTATGGCTGAAATGCCCCATTTCTCCAGCTGTCTTGCTATGGCAATTTTTTCCTTGATTGAAAAATTAACACCAGGTGTCTGTTCTCCATCCCGAAGGCTGGTATCTAGAAATTCAACTGTTCTCATAAAGATTTCCCCTTTTTCCAAATATGGTTTTAAAAAAACATCTCGCTTAGAGGTCCAAGCGAGATGTTGATTTACTCCCGCTTGGTAAGCCAAACAGGACTAATACTTTTTGCACTAGCCCGAGTACCTCAACAACAAAGCGAATTGATTAAACTTAGCTGTTTTCATGTTTGACTTTCTCCTTCGTTTGATATCTTGTTTAGTATTTTAGCATAGGCAAAAGTACTTGTCAAGAAAAAATCCAATATTTTCTGAAAATTTCTTCAGTAGAGAATATTTTGCTAATTGAAAGTCGTTGAAAAATATTGAAATGTTTCATTTTTTAGTGGTTAAGTTCCAACTTTTTTCTATCAATTCTAGCACTTCTTCATCTGATAAAGCATCATCAAGCGCCACACTAATCCAGTAGCGTTTGTTCATATGAAAAGCTGGATAAATACCTTTATTTAAAAGTAAATCAGCTACTTGGTCATGTTTGAGGTTGACTGCTTCCACCTGTCCTTCTCTGCCCTTTTCCAACTTATCCCAAGAGATTTTCATCAAGACGGCATACCACTTTTTATTGCCTTCGTGTCTTAACACTGCTGTATCAGGTGATTTTTCCCACAGATACTCCAGCTGATTACCATACTTTTCTTGAACTTGAGTCATGATTCGTTTAGTCTGAGGACAGATAAAATCTTGCACATCAAAACAAGCCTTCCGAATCTGGTAAAGAATCTCCAAACAAGCCTCACGGACACTTCCTACAAAACTTCCCCTCATGCTTTCCATATGGACTTGAGGATAGAGGTCACCAGTCTCCTGATCAAATACCTGAAAACTCACATTATCAGTAGTGATGGACACAGTCATGACAAAGTCACCCTGCAAAATCTGGCAACTATAAGTCCAGACTTCCCCATTTTTTACAAAACCATAGGCATGAGCTTTTTCTTTATTAAACTGGTAAGATTTAAAAATTTCAAACATAAGTGAAAACTGCTACCCAAGGCTAGCAGTTCCTTTCTATTTTTTAAAAGACAACCTTAGTACCATGTAGTTGTGTCACTCCCAGTTGGTCGATAAAGATTTGACGGTTGTCATGGTCAATCCCCCCACCTGGTAGAATTTCAATTTTACCTTTAGCGTGTTCCAAAATTCTGTGATAGTGAGCAAAACGTTTCTCTAGTGAATCTCCAGACACACCAGCACGAGTTAGGATACGAGTAACTCCAGCTTGACTAAGCCAGTCAATAGCTTCCAGTTGATCATCATCACTCAATTCATCAAAGGCCATGTGGAAGACAATTTCCATTCCTTTTGATGCAGTAATCAACTTTTCAAGATTAGGTTTATCCAACTTCTTATCAGCAGTTAAAGCCCCAAATACAACCCCTTGACTTCCAGACTGAGCAGTCAAACGAATATCTTCTAGCATAATAGCAATTTCTAGTTCATTATAGACAAAGTCGCCACCACGTGGACGAATCATGGTCATGATGGTTGTATCGTAGTCAGCTGCCAGTTCAACCGCTGCCTTGGTCACTCCATAGCTTGGTGTTGTTCCTCCCACTGCTAGATTATCACAGAGTTCGATTCGACGAGCTCCAGTCTGCATCGCTTTTTCAAGCAAGGTCACATTTTCAGCACAAAATTCGTAAATCATTTGATTCTCCTTGAAGATTACTTTAAATTTATTATATCATATTGTTGTAAATATGTTTTCATTTTTATCAAGGTAAATAACCACTATTTTAACTATTCTTTGTCTGGAATAACCTTAAAGAGATAATAGGTGATAAAGATGGTCAAAGCACCCAGACCGATTTTGACTGGTAAGAGAGGTGCAAAATAAATGGAAATTCCCATCAAGATGTAGATAGAGACGATGATTTTTTTCTTACGTTCACGCGCAATAGACTTGGTCTCGCGAAAATCAGCTACATAACTCTGATAGAGCTTGGTATGATAAAGCCAATCTTCGAAGCGCTTGGAACTTCTTGAAAAACAAGCAATAGACAACAAAAGAAAAGGCGTTGTAGGCAACAAGGGTAAAACAACCCCAACAATAGCCAAGGCCAGTGATAAAAAACCAATTATCAGATAAATAAGACGCATAACTTCTCCTAGTTAAAATAATCTTCTTCTAGTTTCGCATACAATGATGAATTTTGTCAAGTTCTAACCAAAAGGAGCCTGAAATTCACTTTCAGGACTCTCCTCTTATTTAATCTTTTCTTCCTCGTAGTCGCCTTTGCTACAAACAACCTGCTTGCCACCACCGCGGACTTTTTTCTCCATGAGGAAGTTGCCACATTTTGGACAGTCACGACCAACAGGCTTATCCCAAGAGGTAAATTCACATTCTGGATAGCGATTGCAACCATAGAAAAGGCGGTTACGTTTGGTTTTACGCTCAATGATTTGTCCCTGATGACAACTTGGACACTCAACACCAATCTCTTTCACGATTGCTTGGGTATGACGGCAATCCGGGAAATTGCTACAAGCGTAGAACTTACCAAAACGACCAAGTTTAATGACCATTGGACTGCCACACACTTCACAGTCAAATCCAGCTGGTTCATCCTTGATTTGGATTTTTTCCATTTCCTCTTCAGCCTTAGCAACCTCTTTAGAGAAAGGTTTGTAAAAGGCATCAATGACACGTTGCCACTGCTCTTTTCCGACTTCGACATCATCCAGCTTGCCTTCCATTTCAGCTGTAAAAGTCACGTTTACGATATCTGGGAAATATTCAACGATGAGCTTGTTAACAATTTCTCCCAACTCTGTTGGTTCAAAACGTTTGGCCGCAAGGCGAACATAGTAACGTTTCTGAATAGTTTCAATGGTCGGTGCATAGGTTGACGGACGTCCAACCCCATTTTCCTCCAAGGTCTTGATAAGAGTCGCTTCAGAATAGCGAGCAGGCGGTTGAGTGAAATGTTGCTCTGGTTTGCTATTGACCTGTTTCACCACATCTCCAACAGCCATATCCGGTAACATCTTATTCTTGTCAGAATCATTATAAATAGCAAGATAACCATCAAACTTAACCTGACTACCATTAGCAGCAAATTGAACTCCATTTTGAGACAATTTAACAGCCATGGTATCAAAGACAGCAGCTGTCATTTGGCTCGCTACAAAACGATTCCAGATAAGAGTATAAAGCTTGAGTTGATCCTTATCCAGATACTTAGCGATGCTTTCAGGTGTATTAAAAACGCTAGACGGGCGAATAGCCTCATGGGCATCCTGAGCACCTGATGCATTTTTGACCTTGCTACCATGCTTAGAATACTTGCTACCAAAACGGTCCGTAATGAAACTTGCTGCTTCGTTCTGCGCTACTGGACTGATACGAGTCGAATCGGTACGCATATAGGTAATCAAACCTTGAACACCAGAACCGATATTAATTCCTTCATAGAGCTGTTGGGCAACCATCATGGTTTTTCGAGTACGGAAATTGATTTTATTGGCAGCATCCATCTGCATAGATGAAGTGGTATAGGGTAATGGAGCATTGCGTTTGCGCTCTTTCTTATCCACCTGATCTACTGAAAAATCTTTACTAGTCAGACGAGATAAGACTTCCTTGACCTCATCATTACTAGTCAGTTTTAGCTTTTTACCATCTACTCCATAGAAGGAAGCCTGAAATTGCTTGGTTCCCTTCTTAAAGACACCATCAATTGTCCAGTATTCTTCAGGCTGGAAGGCGTTGATTTCATTCTCACGGTCAATGATGAGTTTAAGGGCAATGGACTGTACGCGCCCTGCTGACAAACCCTTCTTGACCTTTTTCCACAAAATAGGCGAAATCGAATAGCCTACCAAGCGGTCCAAAACACGACGAGCTTGTTGGGCATCTACCAAGTCCATATCAATCTTGCGCGGTTCTTTAAAAGCATTTTTGACTGCATCCTTGGTGATTTCATTGAAGACCACACGGTTGGCATCATTTTCATCCAAGTTGAGAATATGAGCCAAATGCCAAGAAATCGCTTCTCCTTCACGGTCCGGGTCACTCGCCAGAAAGACTTTATTAGCTTTTTTAGCTTCTTTTTTCAAGTCATTGATAAGAGGACCTTTTCCTCGGATATTGATATATTGCGGTTCATAATTATTTTCAATATCGACGGACATACTGGATTTCTTCAAATCACGGATATGCCCGACACTGGCTAAAACCTTGTAGTTTCTGCCTAGATATTTTTCAATCGTCTTGGCCTTAGCAGGCGACTCCACGATTACTAGATTTTTTTTAACTGTTGATTTTTTCTTTTTTGTTGCCGTAGCCACAGTATCACACCTTTTCAAAGTAATAAACTTTATAAAGTGTAAACCATTTTGCCATAACTGTCAAGACTTAGCTACTATAATAGAAGAAAAGTTTGTCTAGTAAACGGACTTTCTTCTTATACTCAATGAAAATCAAAGAGCAAACTAGGAAGCTAGCCGCAGGTTGCTCAAAACACTGTTTTGAGGTTGCAGATGGAAGCTGACGTGGTTTGAAGAGATTTTCGAAGAGTATTAAAATTCAAATTCCGCAAGAACATCTTGCCCACTGGTGACCAATTTTGCTCCTTCTTGAATCAAATGATGACATCCATCAGATAGTCCATCTAAAATGCTACCAGGTATAGCAAAAACATCGCGTCCTTCTTCCATTGCCCTCTCACAGGTAATGAGACTACCTGAACGCATCTTAGCCTCTGCTACAATCACACCACGACAAAGTCCAGCAATGATGCGATTACGGGCAGGAAAATGAAATTTTAGAGGTTGTTCACCAGGTCCATACTCACTGAGAACCAGATGGTCATTGCCGATGTAGTCTTGCAAGCGTTTATTAGCTTTAGGATAAAACACATCCAGTCCTGTTCCAATCACTGCAATGGTTTTTCCGCCATTCTGAAGAGCTGCCATATGAGCTGCTGTGTCAATTCCCTTAGCTAATCCACTGACGATAACCAGTTCATTTTCCAAACCCTGAATGACTTTTTCAACTGACTTAGCTCCCTGTTTGCTACAAGCGCGACTACCCACAACTGCTACCTTAGGAAATTTCAAGAGATCCAGATTTCCCTTGTAAAATAAAAGCACAGGTGCATCATAAATTTCACTCAAATCCCAAGGGTAACAGTCGTCTAAAATAGAGAAAGATTGAAATTTTTGAAATTCTTTCTCCAAATGCGCATCATCTATCTGAAAATAACGTTCCATAAAAACAGCTGGATTTCGGCAACCTGATATATCTGCAATATCACCTAACAACAGTTCTTGATCAACATTTTCACCGTATTCTAGGACATTCAAAATCTGTTGATTGGTCAAACCTGATTTTTTTAACTTATAGATTTCATAGTTTGTGATTTTCATAAATATCTCCATTTCTTTTTCTACTCATCTATTTATTCGTAAAAAAATCAAAAAACATCCGACTATTTCAGCCAGATGTTGGAATCTTTAATTTTCGTTTTTAAGAATTTCTTCTAATTTATGATAGTCTTGGACACTGTCAATTTCATAGATGCTATTGCCTTCTAATTCTTCAACATAGACATCTAGCTCTTTGATATTATCCTTAACCATATTGTCCCAGTAGAGATCAACAAATTCACCACTTGCATAGGCCTTATCTATAAAGCTAACAATTTTTGCTGCTGTTGGAGCATCCCAGAAGGATACCCCACTAAGAATGCGACCAGCTTTGCTATCAACAATAATGTCTTGAACTTTGTAGTCATCCCCATAGACCAAGAACCATTCGTTGGTACAATCTTCACGATAAACACTAAAATAAGTAGAACGTGTCAAATCATTGCGGAACATATTTTTAAAGAGATAATTATCGGCATCGATAACGTAACTGTTAGCTAATTCTTCTTTTACAAGATAGAGAGAGTAAAAGTTATTGTAGTCAGCGTATTTATCATTGAAAACGAGGCGAACACCATATTTTTCTTTTAAGTAATCAAATTGTTCTTTAAGGTAACCAACAATGATGATGATATCATGGATACCTTTTTCTTTTAAAAACTCAATTTGGTATTCAATCAAAGGTTTTTGATTAACCTGAACCAAGGCTTTAGGGGTATTTTCAGTCATAGGACGCAAGCGAGTTCCCAATCCCGCTGCTAAGATGATGGCTTTCACACGAATCTCCTTTATTCTTTAATAATAATATAAACTCCAGCAATAACGACAAGTGACGTAATAATTGTCAGCATATCTAGCGGTGCACCCAAGAAAACAACTGCAAACAAGACTGTCCATACTACATAGCTCACGTTCAAGCCTGTAGCCTTGGCTGGTTGCAAGCGATTGATAGCGATATAATAAGCCAAGTAGGAAATCATATCAAAGGCTGCAAAGACAATCATAAGACCTAGTAATTGTCCATTGGCTACTTCTGCAAATGACTGATGAGAGAAGAGCACAATCACAAGATAGGACAAGAATGAAGTCACTTGACGGATTAAGAGTGCTTCGATTTCACTTAATTCACTTTCCATAGCAAAGGAGCTGAGAACACTCTCACTCCCCCATGCAATGGCACAAACCAAAGCACAGAGAATCCCAATATAGAAGGAATTGACCTGTTCAACCTTATAGGTCTGGGCAATAATCCCTGCAATAATCAAGACAATCCCAAACACAGTATTTTTTGAAATCTTGTGCTTCAAAAAGAAGAAAGCCAATAAAACTGAAATCGCAGGGTAAATAGCTGATACAGATGAAGCTAAAGAACTTCCGATATACTTAACTGCATAAAGATTGGCCTGCATACCGATAGGGCCTGCTAGTAAGGCTCCGATGATAACACTAACATTGCGAATATTTAAGAAAATTGAGAGACGAACTTTTCCTTCTTTTACCAAGAGAAAAGCTAGTAAGATAAAGATACTCAAGAAATCATGAGCAGCGGCTACCACAAAGGGTGACAAATCTGTAAAAATCGAAAAGATATAAGCACTGATCGTTAGACCTAAACCCCAGAAAATACCTGAGAGTAGACCAAAAGAAACTCCATTTTTATTTTTCATCTGAACCTCCAGAATATGACAAACCTTTAACAGCTCTTTGGTAACGACTCACACCATAGTCACCAAAATCTGCACCTTGCTCTTCTTTGTAGACTGTCCATAAACTCCAAATAGCATCTTGTAAAATTTTATAAATGGCAATCTTTTCACGAGAGACAGGTGTTTGCTCACTCTCATAGTGAGATAAGAAGGCTTCTTCCTCTTGACGAGTGAATTCAGACTCTAAAAAGAGGGCAGCCAAATCCCACATTGGATCGTTCATTGATGAATATTCCCAGTCAATCAGATAAAGTCGTCCTTGTGGTGACTCGATAAAGTTTTCAGGCACCAAATCGATATGACAAGATTTTCTGTCAACACCTAAGTCAGCCAGTCTTTTCTCTAAGGAGAAGACTTCTTCTCGAACAGCTTCATAGTTGGCATAAGGGATTTTCTCTTCAATCAAGGATTCGTATTTTTTGATTTCTTCAAAAGGAGCAAATTCTCCTCTTAACTCCTTACCAGATGCATGAATAGTTTGTAATATTGGAGCAATTTTATCAAATTTGGTCTTGATTGACCTTGAATCAAGCGTAATCGCAGATTCGATATACTCATTTACTTTGATACCAGCTTCAATATCAAAAAGATAATTTTTGACATCCAGGTCTAAATCTTTGAGTAGTTCAAGATTGTACTTTTCATCTTGACGATTGATCAGTTTTTCTGTCCCTTTCCCAAAGAATTTAACAATATATTGCTTATTTGTTGTTTTGACCAAATAGTTTTGATTGGTCATACCTCCCAGTTGTTCAACACTGAGGACTTCCTCTTCTTGACTAAGTAGGGAAGAAATTTTTTCTTTAATAATTTTCTCCACAATTAACCTCCAGCACCTATACTTCCCACTTAAACACTGTTTTAAAGGCTGTGTTTAAATCGGTCGCAAAGACACGGTGAATATCTTTAATTTCTCTTACAGGTTCTTCTAGATAAAGGATATTTTTAAGACGATTAGCAAATTTCTTGACTTCCATCATTTGGATTGCATTTTCAAAATCGATGCGACCAGAACGAGAGGAACCAACCAAGAGTAGGCCTTTTTCTAAAGCATCGCGTGTATTCAGATTGACTTTATATTCGCTAACGCCCATCATGAGAATCGTTCCCTGAGGACGAATGTAGCGAATCAAGTCATTTATAGCTGGTCCAGTACCATCACCACCACAACACTCAAAAGCATGGTCAAAGGCTAAATCTTCAGGAATATTATCAGTAATATAGCATTCTTTGGCAAATGAGAAGAGTTCTAACTTTTCCCAATGACGACCAATAACCACAATCTCTGCTTCTGGCAAAGTATAGTTGATAATATTGGCAACCACAAAAGCTAAACTTCCATCTCCGATAACAGCAATTCGGTCCCGCTTGCTATGAGCAAGGGTCAATAGACGATTCATAGCGTGCATGCCGACACTGACAAACTCTGTAATCGCTGCAACCGTATCTTCGATAGCATCATAAGCCACCACACGATCTTTAGGGAGAGAAACAAACTCTCTCATAAAGCCATCAAAGCCACTAGACAAGAAATGGGTCCCTGTCATGTAGTTTTCATAGAATTCTTCATCACTCTGCATAGGAGGCTGATTGGGAATCATGACAACTTTTTGACCAACCTCATAGGTTCCTGTCGGGTCAGAAATAACGGTTCCACATGACTCGTGAATCATTGCCATTGGAAGCTTTTTATTCAAAATCTTCGGATCACGTTTTCCTTGGTAGTAACGCTGATCCGCATGACAGACCGCCATATAATTAGGGCGGATGAGGATATGATTCTCTTGGTCAATAGCCTCTTCCTGATATTTGACATTGATAAACTTAGGCTTTGTTAGTTGGTAAATTTGATTAATCATTTTATTACTCTTCCTCAATCATGCTTTTTGCAATCTTCAAATCTGTTACTGTAGTAATTTTCAGATTTGAATATTCACCCTTAGCCAAGGCTACATCTTTTCCTTTGATTACAAAGATTTTACATGCATCTGTTAAGATTTCTTTCTCTTCGGCAGAGAGAGAACCGTAAAGATCCATGAAGTCCTTGCAACGGAATGTTTGAGGTGTTTGTCCTTGATAGAGGTGAGCACGATTTGGAATATCTGTAATAAATTGACCGTTAGTACTTTCAACGATAGTATCAACCGCTTCTACCACTGTGTCCACTGCGTCATGATTTTGAGCAAGTTGGATATTGTCCTGAATCATGCGAAGCGTAATAAATGGACGAACAGAATCGTGGGTAACAACGATGTCCTCTGGAGTAAGCGGACGATAAGCATCAATGGCTTCAATGATTTTCTCAATACTCGTATTACGGTCAGCACCACCTTTTGTAATGATGATACGATCCTTATGAAGAGGTAGATATTTATCTACAAGATCCTCTGCATGGGAAACCCAGTCTCCATGAACCCCAACCACAATTTTTTCAATACTTGGTTCCAAGACAAATTTTTCAATTGTATGAATCAAAATAGGTCGATCACCTAGCTCTAAAAATTGTTTTGGCAAATTACTGATTCCCATACGTGTGCCAGTTCCACCGGCAAGAATTCCTGCATAAATCATCTATTTTCTCCTTTGTCTTACTAAAAAAACTTATTCTCTCTATTATACCACAATCTAGTCCTATCATAAAAGAAATACTAGTCATCCCGTTCTAGAATAGGAGGATTAAGCAGTTCCATTATTCAAAGAAACTAGTCCATTTCTAGTAGTGACTAGGAATTCAATAGTCATTACTAATAAATGGCTGTGAAATTTTAGAGTTCTTCAGAATAATATAGTTTTCTTAAAGAAAGCTTAAATTTATATTTTCTTAATACAAGAAAAAGCTAGGAAATAATAAATTGTCCGATAGAGACACACTTCCTAACTTTTTATTTTTTAGTAAAACTCACCAGTCTTACTCTTCCTTATCTTGATTTTCAGTTCCTTTAACTGCTTTTTTAAATTCAGACAGCATTTTACCGATTGACTCTCCTAGTTCAGGCAATCGCTTTGGTCCGAAGATCAAGAGAGCTCCTAAAACGATAATAATCAATCCTGGTGCTCCGATATCACGTAAGATTCCCATTTCTCTCTCCTTTCTGCTTGCGTTTCATAATGTGTTTGCTGATGGAAATACTTAATTCATAGAGTAAAATCAAGGGGGCAGTCATTGCCAAATCGCTGACAAAGTCAGCTGGTGTCAAGATGACTGCGAGTACCAATAAAATAAAATAAGCATATCGGCGATAAGCAATCAATAATTCTGGTCCAATGAGTCCAATTGACGTCAAAAAGGCAATGATAACTGGCAATTCAAAAATCAGAGCCAAGGGCAAGGTCGTTTGAAAAACAAAGGACAGATAATTTTGAGCTGTTAACTGTGTTTCAAATAGTCCTTCTCCTAGCCCTAATAAAACCTGAAGTAAGGCTGGTGTTACAAAGTAAAAACCAAAAGCCAGTCCAACTAGAAAACAAAGGAAACTAGCTGGAATATAGGCAAAAATTGCTCTAGCTTCTTCCTTTCTTAAACCAGGTTTGATGAAAGACCAAATATGATAAACTGTATAAGGTAGGGTGATGGTAAAGGCCATCAAACTAGCCAAACGTATGTATATCCATAAAATATCATTAGGACCTAAAACAATCAACTTTTGCTGAAAAGATTGGGTCACATACTGGTAAATCTGGTCTGCAAAAAGCAGAGAAACACAGAATACCAAAAAGAAACAAATGACTACTGCCAATAATCTCTTTCTAAATTCTACCAGATGTTCAACGATTGTCAATTCTTTTCTATCCATCTATTTTTCACCCTGTCTGAAAGTGACAATCAAAACGATAACAACAAAGATTAGCTGACTGACCAAGCCTTCCCAACTTGGATAAATTCCAAGTAAGTCAATAGTTGGAAAGCCTGTCAGCAAGTGATTTGGTGCCATATTGGTCAACTGAAGAGCATGGACACTAACCCCAAGCATCTTGAAAGCCAGAGCATAAATCATCCAAGTCAGGATAAAGAAGACCTTATGTGGCAGGAAGAATTGACTGGCCTTGTTCATCACGATGGCAATAACTACCAGAACCAGCAAGGCAAGTGAAATTCCCAAGACAAATTCAAAACTGGAAATTCTTGGTAAAATCCCAACATAAAAAAGAATGGTTTCTGCTCCCTCACGGAAAACAGCTAGAAAACTGAGGGCAAACATAGAAATAAAGGATCCTGTCTTGGTCACTGTTTCCATTTGTGACTCCATAAAGGCATTCCATTTTTTGACTGAAGATTTGCTATGAAGCCAGATTCCAATCACAATCATCATAGCTACCGCAAAAATCCCAACTGCTCCTTCGATGATTTCACGATTGGATCCTGATGTTACTGCTGGAAAGGCAATTTGCAGGATAAAAGCAATAAGAAGACTGGCCATGATTCCAGTGATAGCACCACCATAAACCCACTTGAGCCCTTTTCGCATCTTGGCTGCTTTCAAGGTTGTTACCAAGGCCATAACGATTAAGAGAGCCTCTACACCTTCTCTTAGAAGAATCAGCATGGCATCAAAGGCATTGTAACGTGCGCTGGTATCAATTTGTGATAAATCTGCAATCAGTTTTTCTAATTTTTCTTGATATTCCTTCTCACTTCCCTTGACCATAATCACAGGGCTTTCGCTTTCCACTCGAGTATAGAGGGAAGGATTGGTCGTGCTGACAGAACCTTCAATCGTTGGCCAGATAGTGATAAATTCCTTCATACTAGCTGCTCCTGATGATGGATCACCAGTTTGGAATTGTTCAAAAGCCTTCTTCAAAAGGGCAATACCATCTTTGAGACTCAAATCAGAAGATGCTTCTGCGACTTCTTTTCCAGTTAAAAAATCATCAATAGTCTTTTTTAAGTCCTCAAAGGAAGTCTGGATAGAATTAAAATCAGTAGGCTCAGTCTCCATGCTACTACGCAGGAAGGAAATAGCTGTTTCAACACGTCCATAATGGGCTGTACTATTGTCACGAACCACACTTTCATTGATAGTCCAAGTGGAATTCATTCTCTTAAAGGCTTCACGGACCTTTTCCAAATCTTTGGAGGCAATAGCTTGTTCCAAGGCTTCAAAACGAGGACTTAGACGGTTGACCAATTTTTCCTTTTCCGCATCTAAGTCAACAGGATTTTGTTCTTTTTCAAAGGCTAATAGGGCTGCAGAAATTTCGGTGAGTTTGTCTTCAGTAATCTCTCCTGATTGAGCTAACTTTTCCTTAACGACTTTACCAGCCTCTGAATCCTTATTTTCTACTCTTTCGAAATCTGATGCGATCTCTGCAACGAGTTTCTGGGCCTCAGACTGATTACCATTTTTAACCGCTTTGGACGCATCTGTGATTTTCACAAAATAAAAACTCAAGCTTTCTTGGGCACCTACTGGGGAAAGAATTAAAAGTGACAAAGCTAAAACCAAGAACCAGCTTTTAGCCTTCCAATAATTTCTGACCAATGTAGCCTCCTTTCTCCACACCACCAAAACAAGCAAAGAGTCCACTACCGATGTGAGTGATATATTCATTCATCTTATCTGTAGCACCTAGATTGGTTTGAACTTTAACAAAGTTATCAGGATCTTTTTGGAAAGAAATAAAGAGCAAGCCCGTATCAAACTGACCAGTCTTTTCATCGATCCCATCAGAGTATGAATAAGAACGACGTAAAAGGGGCTTGTCCACTTCCTTAGCCAAACGAACATGCGAATCATCTGGCAAAAGACTCAAATCCACTTCATCAAACTCGTTTTTCTTACCAAAGGGGGCACCACTTTCCTTGTAACGACCAAAGGTATTTTCTTGCTCTTCAAGACTAGTGCGGTCCCAGGTCTCTAAAAACATCTGAATCCGACGAACTGCCATATAAGAACCATTTTCCATCCAGTCCTTACTATCAGCCCAGATGACGCGGTCAAAGTCTTTCTCCTTGGTTGGATTTGCTGTTCCATCTTTAAAACCAAAGAGGTTACGCGGTGTCTCCATTCGATCCCCGATCGCTGCAAAACCAGACTGACTCCAACGAAGGGTCACTGCATTTCTGCCCTTACGGATGAGATTGCGAATAGCATGAAAGGCAACCTGCTCATCATCTGCACAAGCCTGGATGACAATATCTCCACCAGTATATTTTTCTCGTAATTGCTCTTTAGGAAAAGGCGGTAAATCCCTGAATACTTGAGGACGCTTGTTCTCCAAGTTCATCTTTTTCAAGAAACTGGCAGACACACCAAAAGTCAGCGTCAAACGATGAGGATTGAGCCCAACTGTCTCACCAGTATCGCTTGGAGGCAAGAGAGCATTCTGGCCATCTTTTTTAACCAGTTCCCCCTCAACCAACTTGGCACTATAATCCGTCCAATCCTTGAACAACTGGATAATCTTATCCTTATCCGTCGTGTGCAAGTCCAAGACAACAAAATAGATATTTTTTTGCATGGGCGTACTAATCCCAGCTTGATGCTTGCCATAAAAAGCAATTTTTTCTTTTCCGTACGAGATTTTTTCCTGACTTCCTAGCTTAGGTGCGAAAAAAGCAGAAGCACCAGAGAGTCCTAGCGCTAAACCAGCCCCTCCAATCCCTGCTTTTTTTAGAAATTCTCGACGGTCCATTTTCTTCTCAAAAAACTTTTCGTCTTTTTCAGTCATTACTCTTACTCTCCACTAAGAAATTTACCCATTTGTGACAGAGGTTCACCAAGTTTTGTCACAGCTTCTGACAATTCTTTGGTATCTTCTTTTGTCAAATCTGTATAAAGTTTGTAGTGTTCCTTGTCGGTCATGTGTTTGTCCAACAAGCTATTAACAGATTTGAAATCTGCTTCCAATTCTTTAACTAGGTTAGCGTCTGATTTTTCAAGCAAAGGTTTAAAGAGTTGGAAAATCTTCTCAGCACCCTCAATATTGGCACGGAAATCATACAAGTCTGTGTGAGAATAAATTTCCTCTTCACCTGTAATCTTGCTTGTTGCTACTTCGTTAAGCAAGTCAACTGCTCCAGTCAACATGACCTTGTAGTCCACATCCACAGTTGCAATCTTGGCTTTCAATTCCTTGATATCATTTACCAACTGATCGCCGTAGCTTTCAGTTCCTTTAGTGGTATTATCTTCCCAAAGGATACGTTCGATACGGTGGAAACCTGACCAACCTTCTTCTGTCTTGTTTTCGTCCATGTAGTCTGCTAAACGGAAGTCAATCTTGACATCTGACTCACCAAAACTCTCTGCAATTGGTTCTGAACGCTCATAAGACATACGAATCAGTGGATAAACCTTTTTGGCTTCTTCTAACTTACCTTCTTTCAAAAGTTTGACAAAGCCTTCCGTATCTGTCAAAAGTTTATCAATTTGCTCTTGCACAAAAGTCTTATAGTCAGCTGTGGCCTTATCAAGCATTTTCTGCTTATCTTCAGACAAGGCTGTCACCTTAGACGAATCACTTGTGTTGCTTTGTTTAGATTGGTTGTTAGCACAAGCTGTCAATAGTAAGGCTGAAGATAAAAGAACAAAACCTAGTTTTTTCATTGTTTACTCCTATTGGTTCAGGAAACCTGAATTAATTTTACGTTTCATTATACCATGTTTTCACTCATTTTTCAATAAATTTTCAGACAATTTAATGTTGAGTAATTTATACTAATAATAGACTTTTAACCTCAAAATTGATAAAATAGGAAGGAAAATAATTGTAAAAGGAAATTATAAAACACTATGATGAACATGCAAAAATTGAACATACTGTTTTTAATTTTTGTAAACATCAAAAAGGTTGATTTAAAAGGATTTTAAGTCTTTATGATTTTTTATCCAATACTACTATTCACGCAAACAAGACAAAATCTTGGCAAAAAATACAGTAGCAAAGAGTACACCAAACTACCACTCATTATGGGCGGTAGTTTTCTTTTTGTCTAAAATAGAGATAAAAAGATAGGTGGTAACCTTATGCGTTATGGTTATGTACGAGTATCCACTAAGGAGCAAAATATCGATAGACAAATGTCTGCTTTGTCATTAGAAAATATCCCCAAAAGTCAAATTTTTATAGATAGGGCCTCTGGAAAAGATTTTGACAGGGCAGAATACCAAAAATTGCTAAAAGTCCTACAAGCAGATGATGAGATAGTTATTAAATCAATTGATAGACTCGGACGGAACTACGATGATATTTTAGAACAATGGCAGTTACTCACCAAGATAAAAAAGGTACATATCAGTGTTTTAGATTTTCCACTCTTAAACACTAAAAATACCAGCGATACAATCACTGGCAAACTAATTTCTGATTTGGTTTTACAAGTTCTATCCTATGTGTCACAAATGGAAAGAGAACAAATTAAGCAAAGACAACTAGAAGGAATTCGAGAAGCTCAAAAAAGGGGCAAACAATTCGGAAGACCGAAGCTAAATGTTCCACCAAATTTTTATGATTTAGCAAAAAAACACAGACAAAAAGAAATAACTATTCGTGAAGGAGCAGAAATCTTAGGAGTTTCAAAAAGTACTTTTCATAATTGGCTAAAAAACTATAGTTTTTGTCAAAAAAGGTAGGAAATTTTGGACAACTAATATTTCAATATTTGTAATCCAAAATAATGAAAAATTTAGTATTTTGATGGATTATATCTTCTGTATTCATTCTATCAATTTTGTCCATAAAAGTCTACATTATTGGACAAAGGATTGCTTCAAAATAATAGGAGGTCTCTTTTTAATGAAGACAAAATCTACAATTAAACTTTTTGCTACTGCTATCTTAGTTACTGCAACAATTAACTCATTAAACGTAGCTACTCATCCTAGTGACGTTTCTGCCAGTGAAGTTACTCAAGTGCCAAATAAAAATAATGTCGGTACTCGTACGACTTTCGAAACTGATCCAGTATTTAAGAATTATGAAGATGCTGAAAAATATCTAGAGTCTTACGTTAAACCTACTATCGAAAAAAGCCGCTATGGTTATTTTACAGCAACTGTTTTGCCAGACGGTCTAGGTGGGAAATATCTCGTAGAAGGTTTTATTGATTCCCATTCAACAGACAATTCAGTGATAAAAGGGAATAAAGAAACTGCTCAAAAGATTGTTGATAATGCTGGTAAACCAATGCCAATCTCAGAGTCTGTTAAGCCTGCTGAAGATGTCAAACCTGTTACTCCAGCTAAGCCAGTAGATGCAGGGAAAACTTCTACTGATATTCAGGAAATTACTGGTGAATTTACTGAGATAAAAACAACTTCTACAGGAGTAATATTTAAAGCAAAATTATCTGAAGGGGTTCCCCATGCTGGTTCAGATATTCCCAACATTCAAGCAACTTTAACAGATAAGGCAACAGGAAAAGATGTTGCTAAGAGTAGTGTCGTATTAGAAGGTTTATCACAAGGATTAAAAAATCAAGCTTTAAATTCTCCTCTATATTACAGTAACCTCCTTGAGAGTACTATTTTTGAACCATCTCTTACCCCTGGAAACTATGTGCTAACAGTTGAAGGAACAACAGGAGCTCCTTATGGACAAAGTTCTGATAATAAAAAACGTCATTTTATTTTTAGAACAGAGGTTACATTGACAGGAGAGGGTAACTCAACAACTACTCAACCTGAAACACCAAAAGATAGTACAACAAAACCAAAAGCAGACCAGGCAACAAACAACACTGATAACAATCAACAGCCAAGCAATGACAAAAATAAACAAAGTTCTAACAATAACACTGGCAAGCAATATAAAAATGAATTAAGCACTAATAAAACTAGTGATACAAAGACAGGTAAACAAAATTCTGATAATACACTATCACAAGAAAAACAACAAACTACTAGTACTTCTACAACTAAACCAGAAAACAATAAAAACAATGACAAAAAAACTTTACCCAGCACAGGTGAATCAAGATCTATTTTTGGCTTTATCGGTACTGTCCTTTCAATCACTGGACTAGGATTTATCGTAAAACGCAAACGTGGGTAAGGAGGAATTAAACGAATGTATAAAATCATTAAAATTGAAGATGAAACAATTTATGTAGGGAAAGGTTCTGACGGGCAGTTTACTGCTATTCCACGAACTAGCTTTGGTTTCGAGCCACAACTAGGAGATTACGTAGAATTTTACCAAAATGGTAGTGAATACATCGTATCAAAAGTAGATAATCTAGCTAACTTTACTGACAATCTCCCCATCAATGGTCAAAGCGATAAATCTAAAGTTGCTGCAGGTTTACTTGCTTTATTTCTAGGTGCTCTAGGAGGGTATGATTTCTATATAGGAAATTCTAAACAAGGTATTATACGTCTTGTAATTACTTTATTAGGTATGATTCCATTCCTACTTCCATTTGTCATTCTGATTAACCTTATTTGGAATCTAATCATTGGAATCCAAGTATTAACATCAAAATCTGGAAATAAATGGCATAAAGATGCTCAAGGACTTGAACTACAAGATTAGCTATGATTAAAAAAACAACCTTATTTACGATTCTGGCTTTAACTAGCTTGACTCTTGTAGCCTGCCAACAAAAGCAAGAAGCTACTACTTCAGCAAGTACAGAACAAACGAGTTCCACTAGTACGGAAGCATCCAGCTCCTCTTCTGAAGTGAAGAAAATGGATTATACTTTATATAACCAGGTAATAGAAAAATATTCTCAACCACAAAATAAACCATCCAAGGATATTAATCCCAAAGCTAACCTAAAAGATAACTATCCACAAGTATATTCAGATATTGAATACTGCCTATATGATTTTGATAAAAATGGGACGGACGAACTAATCATTGCTTTGAAAATTAAGTCAGGTAAACATGACATTCTAGACATCAGAACGATTCAGAATGATAAAGTTATTCAACTCACTAATGCAGAAAATCATTTAGATTTTATCGGAGAAAAAGTGATTTTTGTCCCTCTTGAAGATGGATATTTTCAACTTTCAAGTGCATCTGGTGGTAAACAATCTCACAAACTCTATAAACTAAATACAAATACACCTGACTTGGAATTACTTACTGAATCAGATACAGAAGACGGCTTAGGAACTAGACCACCACTACTGAACCAAGATACATTTTCTTGGAAATCTGTAACAAAGCCAATATCAGGAGAATCAACACCTTCACAAGAAATTAAAGGAATGAATATTTCTTCTATCCAAAACGGTGATTTTTCAAGTATCTCTGGTACATGGCGCAATAGTGCTGGTGTAGAACTTGTATTTGATGAACATGGACTGGTTAGTGATAATTCGCAAGTTTCAATTGAACATGCTAAAGAAATTGACCACTATCTTAAAACAAGTTTACTTCCTAAAAATGGAGGAGCTGGTGGTTCTGCCCTTGCCTTTTTACCAGCTGGAGTTTCTTTAACTATGTCTGTCACCTCTTCTTCAGATAACAGCTATACCGACACATCTGATACAACGAAGGACCGCTTGTGGTCTGGACAGCAACTTATCAATGGCCACACTGACGGATTTTTCTACAAAGTAGAGTAATATTAGTAACCCCTTAAACTATTTAGTAACATTTCATAAACACATATAGGATAAATATTCTTATGCTCTTAGAATATCTATCCTATATTTTTATTCCCTTTTCGTCACTATAGACACTAGATAAATTCACTCATAAAAAGATTAGACTTTTAACCTCAAAATTGATAAAATAGGAAGGAAAATAATTATAAAAGGAAACTATAAAACACTATGATGAACATGCAAAACATGATGCGCCAAGCACAAAAACTTCAAAAACAAATGGAACAAAGCCAAGCTGAACTTGCTGCTATGCAATTTGTTGGTAAATCTGCTCAAGACCTTGTCCAAGCGACCTTAACTGGTGATAAGAAAGTTGTCAGCATTGACTTCAATCCAGCTGTTGTTGACCCAGAAGACCTTGAAACTCTTTCTGATATGACCGTTCAAGCAATCAACTCTGCTCTTGAACAAATCGATGAAACTACCAAGAAAAAACTGGGTGCTTTCGCTGGGAAATTGCCATTCTGAGCATAAGAAAAAAGCTCCATAATATCTGTAGATAAGTCTCCTACAGATATTATGGAGCCTATTTTGTTGTCTTCAAAAGCCTGAAAACATCAATAAAATGCGTTTATTTTATATGAAAAGATCTACTGAATTTTTCAAAATAAACTTCCAGTAGTCTTTTCACTTTTTATTAATAAGTTCCTTCTTCACCTTGACTAGTCAAGATAACTGGTCCATCTTTAGTAATCACGAATTGGTGTTCATATTGACAAGATAAACCACCGTCAATGGTCTTATGCGCCCAGCCAGTTTTCATATCTGTATCAATTTCCCAGTCACCTGTATTGATCATTGGTTCAATGGTCAATACCATTCCTTCACGGAGACGAAGCCCACGACCAGCAATACCATAGTTAGGAACCATTGGTTCTTCGTGCATGGTTGGACCAACACCATGACCAACCAAATCACGTACTACACCGTAACCACGACTTTCAGCGTATTCTTGAATAGCTGCACCAATATCACCAATACGATTTCCAACAACAGCTTGCTCGATTCCCTTGTACATAGCTTCTTTGGTTACATCCATCAAGTTTTTCACTTCTTCGGACGGCGTACCAACAGCATAAGCCCAACATGAGTCTGCTAGGCCACCAGAGTAGCTCTGGGTGTATTTTTTCATTTGCTCCACATTGTTGAAGTTTAGTTTTGAGACATTCAGGTCAGATTTAGCAATAGGACCTCCCAAAACCATATCAACCTTGAGCAAATCACCATCTTTCAAGATATAGTGACGAGGGAAAGCGTGAGCTACTTCATCGTTAAGAGAGCAACAAGTAGCATAAGGATAGTCCATCATGGCACCGTCAACCCCAATCTGAAGTGGAAGGAAATTTTCTTCCTTACAACGACGGCGAACGTATTCTTCAACTTCCCACATATCTACTCCAGGCTTAATCAAATCACGCAAGCCGATATGAATACTTGCTAGAAAATCACCGGCCTTATCCATAGCTTCAATTTCACGAGCTGATTTTAATGTTATC
Organism: Streptococcus sp. 27098_8_86; assembly: GCF_041432595.1. Taxonomy (GTDB): domain Bacteria; phylum Bacillota; class Bacilli; order Lactobacillales; family Streptococcaceae; genus Streptococcus; species Streptococcus pneumoniae_F. Next base: position 155,542 of record NZ_JAPVZW010000002.1, on the reverse strand, counting down.
ATTTTTTCTCCTAGTTTCTAATTAATTTTAACGGTTACATTTGCTTTTGAAACAATCTGATGCCCATGATAAATATCGTAATCAATAATAGCTGACCGTCTCGTATGATGGATAATGCGTGCTTGAATGCGCAATATATCATCTATCTGAACAGCCTGCAAAAAGTAGATTAGCATCTGCTCGATAATGAGATTGCGACCACTATTAACAACCAAATCTTGAGTCATATGGGTCAGAATTTCTGCCAATACTCCATTAGCCAAAACACCGTTCTTCTCTAGCATAAAGGGTTCCACTGTAATCACTACTTCATCATGGTGATAAGAAAGTTTTTGACCAATCTGCTCAGAAAAAGTTGGTAGAGCCGAAACTTGGGAACGACTCATCTTCTCCATGACATCTCGTCTGGTTACAACCCCAAGCAAGGTTTGATTATTACGAACAACCGGTACCATTTCAAAATCTTCAGCAATCATCCGTTGACTCACATTGGCAATATTTGTAGATAATCCAACTAAAAATAGACTACGAGACATGACCTTATCAATTGTTGTACTTGGTGACTTATCACCAGCATCTCTCATAGTAACAACCCCAACAACAACCTGATGTTGATTAATAACAGGGAAACGACTACTACGATTCTTACGTACCAAGTCCAAATAATCTTTAACAGTGTCAGTCTCTCTCAAAAAACCATACTCATGACTCGGACGGTACAGTTTCTCAACTGTCAAAATATCTGTTTTGATTTGAACATTTGACAAGGCTTTATTGATCATGGTCGCAACGGTGAAAGTGTCATGTTTGCTTCTTAAAACAGGAATTCCTTTTTGATTAGCCAGTTTAATCACATCATCATGAACCTGAAATCCACCTGTCACAAGAACGGCATTTTCATTTTCCAGCGCTAATAATTGAATACGAGTCCGGTCTCCGACAATCAAGAGTCCCCCATCATGAAGGTAAGACAAAATATTTTGCTCAGTCATGGCACCGATTGAAAACTTACTAAATTCTCTCTCTAAACCTTCTTGCCCAGCCAAAACCTCAGAAGAAGTCACTTCTGCAATTTCTGCAAATGTTAATCTTTCAATAGCAACTTTCTGAGATTTAACACGGATAGTACCACTTCTTGGACGAGTCTCTACAATTCCACGATTTTCAGCTTCTTTAATGGCCCGATAAGCCGTTCCATCACTGACTCCTAGATGGTTGGAAATACTTCGAACACTGACTCTTTTACCAACGGGTAATTCTTCCAAATAGCTTAGAATTTCTTGGTGTTTACTCATTAATTTCTCCCTTTACAAAGCGAAACTCAAGATAATCACGCATTTTCTTTGTATAGCGATCACTTCCTTTAAACTGACGAATCAATCGAAATCCAGACTTAAGAGCAACCCGTTGACTAGCTTCATTTTCAAGGTGGGTAATGATGGATAATTGTTTTAAACCAAATTCCCCAAAAGAAAGTTGGCAAAGTTTTTTAACAACTTCTGTCATAAAACCTTTAGACCATGAATCTTTTCTCAAAAAATAACCAAGTTCTGCTTCTTTTTTTATTTCATCTAGCTTTTCAAACTTAATTGAACCAATCATTTTTTCAGTTTTCTTATCACAAATAGCCCATACCCCTAAAGGAGCCTTCATAAAATAATTGGCCAGTGCATATTGACTTTCTTCTGGACTAGCTTGACTTGGAAAAATGAATTGTAAATTTTCTGGATTTGAAGCTATATCATGGAAGTCCTTACTATCACTAAAAAAGAAAGGACGCAAATACAAGCGATCCGTTTCAAAAAAAGAAAACATTGCTAATTTGGTCCAAATATTCATAACCACCTCTACGGTTTATTCTTCAACAAGTGTAATATCCGCTCCTAGATTACGTAATTTTTCAATAATATCTGAATAACCACGTAAGATGAACTCAATATTTGTAATTTCAGTTTTACCTTCAGCCATTAGTCCAGCAATGACAAGTGCTGCCCCAGCTCTAAGGTCAGTAGCTTTTACATTTGCACCACGTAAACTACGTCCACCAGTATATAAAATATGGTCGTTTGTAGTCGTAATATCCGCGTCCATCTTTGCTAGTTCAAAAACATGGTTTACACGTTTCTCATAAATGGTATCAATAATGGTTCCACGCCCCTCTGCTGTTAACAGAAGAGGAGTAATTGGTTGTTGCAAGTCAGTAGCAAAACCTGGATAAGGAGCTGTCTTAATATTGATTGCTTTCAAATTAGACTGTTCCTCAACAAAAATGCTGTCTTCAGATACAGTCATTCGTACTCCCATTTCTTCCAACTTAGCAATAAATCCTTCTAAGTGTTCATAAAGAACATTATTAATACGAATTCCCTTACCAACTGCAGCAGCTAAGGAAATGTACGTTCCCGCTTCAATACGGTCTGGAATCACCTGATGACGCGTTCCATGTAATCTGTCAACACCATCAATAATGATAATATTGGTTCCAGCACCACGGATATGAGCCCCCATATTATTCAAGAGAGTAGCAACGTCAATAATCTCAGGTTCTCGGGCTGCATTTTCAATAATAGTACGACCATTTGCTTTAACCGCAGCAATCATTGTATTAATCGTCGCACCTACACTTACCGTATCCATGTAAATACTTGCACCATGAAGTCCCACATCTTTAGCAGATAACTTCATGTTATCACCCTCGTAGCTAACAGTGGCTCCCATAGCTTCAAAAGCCTTAAGATGTAAGTCAATAGGACGTGGTCCCAAATCACATCCACCAGGTAAACCAACTGTAGCTTCTCCAAAGCGACCTAAAAGACTTCCATAAAAATAATAAGATGCACGAAGACTATTGATTTTCCCATAAGGCATTGGAATATTTTGAACACCTCTTGGATCAATCTCTAACACATCGTCATAACGCTTAACGGTAGCACCCATCAATTCCATAATTTCGACAAGACTAGCAACATCCGAAATATCTGGAACACAATCCAAAGTCACAACATCATCTGCCAAGATAATAGCTGGAATCAAAGCTACAACACTATTTTTTGCACCACTAATGGTAATCTCACCTTGCAGGGGCAAGCCACCATTGATAACAATTTTTCTCATTTTAAATTTTTAATACTCTTTCAAAATTTCTAAAAAGGTCCTGTGTTAAAGTATACCATAATTTCACCTTTTTTTCCATCATTTTCAATTATATTAGCTGAATCGTATTTGTATTAACTGGCCTTTTTTAAAAAGTTTTGCCCCTTATTTGCCCCCTGCTACAAAAAAAACTATCATACAGGCTAGAAAGCTTGATATGATAGGCTTTTTTCATTTTAATTAACGTACTGTACGGATACGCATTGTGTTTGTACGTACAGCTTCTCCAACTGGTACACCAGCTACGATAACGATATCGTCACCAGATTGTACAAGACCTGCTTCAACTGCTTTACGTTCAGCAATTTCGAACATATCATCAGTTGATGATGGAGCATCTGTCAACATTGGGATAACACCCCAGTTCAACATCAATCCACGTTCTGTCAATTCGTCGAATGTCAATGCCAAGATGTCAGCATTTGGACGGTATTTAGAAATCAAACGTGCAGTGTGACCTGTCTTAGTAAGAGTTACAACCAATTTAATGTCCATTGAGTTAGTAGCATCTTTAACAGCTGAAGCCATTACTTCTGTCTTAGAGTTACGTTCAAATGAATCTGAGTTCAAACGACCGTATTCGTTAAGAAGAGTCTGAGCGTTCTTGTCGATTGTAGCCATTGTAGTTACTGACTCAAGTGGGTATTTACCGTTTGCAGACTCACCTGAAAGCATTGTAGCATCAGTACCGTCGATAACAGCGTTGAATACGTCTGATACTTCTGAACGAGTTGCACGTGGTTTTTCAGTCATTGTTTCAAGCATGTTTGTTGCTGTGATAACAACTTTACCTGCAGCATTGACTTTCTTGATAATCATTTTTTGGTAAACTGGAACCATTTCGAATGGTACTTCGATACCCATGTCACCACGAGCGATCATGATACCATCAGCAGCTTCGATGATTTCATCCAAGTTGTCGATACCTTGTTGGTTTTCGATTTTAGCGAACAATTGAACGTGTCCGTTTCCAGTTTCTTTACAGATTGCACGAACTTCGTTCACGTCTTTTGCAGTACGTACGAATGAAATCGCGATGAAGTTAATTCCTTGTTCAAGACCAAAGCGGATATCGTCGTTATCACGTTCAGCAAGAGCTGGGAAAGGAATTTTAGTGTTAGGGATGTTAACACCTTTTTGTTTAGCAATTACACCATCGTTTTCAACTTCAACTTCAAACTCACGAGTTGCGTCATCTTTAGCAACCACACGAAGACCAAGTTTACCATCGTCAACCAAAACTTGACGACCAACTTCAACATCATCATAGATATCAAGAGCACCAGCAACGTTCAATGCGATCACATCACGAGTTGATTTGATTCCTTGTTTAGTAGCAACACGGATTTTTTCACCAGTTGTGTAAGAGTACTCTTTTGCATCTCCTTCAAACAATTCAGTACGGATTTCTGGTCCTTTTGTATCAAGAAGGAAACCAACTTTTTTACCTGCAAGTTTTTCAGCAAGTTTAACAGTTGCCATACGGTCACCTTGCTCTTGGTGGTCACCGTGTGAGAAGTTGAAACGGAATGTGTTAGCACCAGCTTCGATCAATTTAGCAATGTTTTTAGCTGAAGCTTCAACATCAAGTTTTTCACCCCAGTATCCGTCATCACCGAATTTTTTACCACCGCGGATTTCTACCGCAGGTCCCAAAGTTGCAACGATTTTTACACGTTTGTTCATGATTTTTGTGACTCCTTTATATATGACCTTTTTGGTCTTATTAACTAAATTATAAATTATGATAAGCTCTTATTCAAGCTAGATAGCTCAAGGTCAGCTTTATGTGGGTTGTTAACCACAATCTTACCATCTGCAGTAAGGCTAAACAATGCTCCTTCTTCTGCAGTTCCAAGAATTGGGTTTTCAACCATTTTTTCGTTACGGATACCAACCGCAACACCACCGATACCTTCTTTAAGAAGTTTAACGGCATGTGCACCCATACGTGATGCCAAAACACGGTCACGCGCGGTTGGAGAACCACCACGTTGAATATGTCCAAGTTCTGTCACACGAAGGTCGCTTGTATCTCCAGCTTCTTTAAGTTTTTGACCAAATTCAGCTGCTGACATCACACCTTCTGCCAAGACGATGATATTGTGTTTTTTACCACACTCGTATCCACATTTAATGCTTTCTACGATATCTTCAATCTTGAATCCTTCTTCAGGAATGATGATTTCATCAGCACCAGTTGCAATACCAGCCCAAAGAGCGATATCACCTGCGTTACGTCCCATAACTTCGATAACAAATGTACGACGGTGACTTGATGATGTATCACGAATCTTATCGATAGCATCCATAGCAGTAGTAACCGCTGTGTCAAAACCGATTGTGAAGTCAGTACCAACAATATCGTTATCGATTGTACCAGGAAGACCGATAGCTGGGAATCCATGTTCAGTCAAACGCATAGCACCGTGGTAAGATCCGTCACCACCGATAACAACTACACCTTCAATTCCGTGTTTTTTCAATTGCTCAATCCCTTTAAGTTGCCCTTCAAGTTGAGCGAACTCTGGGTAACGAGCAGAGTGAAGGAAAGTACCACCACGAGAAATGATGTCTCCTACTGAAGCCGCATCTAGGGGATGAATTTCACCAGCAACCATACCAGCATATCCATCATAGATACCAAATACTTCCATTCCTTCTGAAATTGCTTGACGAACAACTGCACGGATAGCAGCGTTCATACCAGGGGCGTCTCCACCACTAGTCAAAACAGCAATACGTTTCATATTGGTTATGCTCCTTTTTCTTTTAACATTCTTACTGATTATATCACATTTAAATGGAAAATTCTTCTATTTTCCGTAATTTTAGCGATAAATCGTTTTCATAACGATTCCACCTAATTTCGCTTCTAATTCAGTGGATTTAACTACAAAATGATTGGGAGAAACAATCGTTCTCTGTTCCTCTTCATACCTGATGATGACTGGGATTGGGCCTTTATATTGATCTAAAATTCTCGAAATTTCTTGATCTGAGTCATGATTTTTCACCTGAATCCAAAAACGCTCAGCTACTGCTTCTCTTATTTCTTGTGCAATCATTTGCAGACGGCCATCTCGTAACTGGATTTTTCCTTTTATATAGTAGAAAGCTCCTTCTCTTACTTCCTGTCCAACCTGTCGATATAAATCTGAAAAGAGCGTAACATCCAATTTTTTCTTACTGTCATCCACCTGTAAGAAAGCCATATTTTCACCTTTTTTGGTACGAATTACTTTTATCTTCTGAACCTCAACCAAGATAATAGCATAGCTATTTTCTGATAAATTACTAATAGGAGTAATCGGATAAATAGCCTTACTTGCAATAGCTTGTAGTGGATGTTTGCTGACTCCTACTCCTAGAAGCTCTTGTTCCATGTAGAATTTTTCTTGCTCCGTCCAGTCCTCCGAATCTTGCCAACTATAAATGCTCTCTCCAAATAAGCTTCCTAACACTTTCACAAATTCAAATAGATTAGCTAAATTATTGAATACTTTTTTACGATTTTTTTCAAATGAATCGAAAAGACCAACTTTTACCAAAGGTTCTAGCAGAGGAAGTTTCAGATAATTCTCAGGTAATTTAGCTATAAAATCTTCAATGCTCGAATAGGGTCTATTTTCAATAATCCAAAGCGCCAAATCATTGCTGACACCCTTAATCGATTTCAGACCTAGATAGATAGATTTGTTGGCAATTTTATCGTGATAGGGAATAGTATTAATGGACAATGGGGCTACTTCAAAACCTGCTTCTAAGGCATCTGTTACATAATCACTGTTGGCAGAATTCAACATGACTTGATAAAAAATGGCTGGATAATGTGTTTTGAAATAGGCCAACTGGAAGGCCAAGGCTGAGTAAGCATAGGCGTGAGATCGGTTAAATCCATAACCTGCAAACTTCTCCATAACATCAAAGACCTGCTCTGCCTTTTCCCTAGTATGACCAGCATCTAATGATCCTTGAATAAAGGATTCCCTCATTTCATGCATGGCAAAGGCATCTTTTTTCCCCATAGCCCGACGTAAAATATCGGCTTTTCCGAGGCTAAATCCAGCAAATCTCTGAGCAACCTGCATAACCTGCTCCTGATAGAGCATGATGCCGTAGGTTGGAGCCAAAATATCCTCCAGTACTGGATCCAGAACAGTCACTTCTTCCTGCCCATGCTTTCTTGCCACAAAATTATTGATGTAGTCACTGGCACCTGGTCGATTTAGAGAAGTAGTTGCTACGACATCTTCAAAACAGACTGGTTGCACACGTTTGAGCAAGCGAATGGCACCAGGTTGCTCAAATTGAAAGATACCTTTTGTATTGCCAGAGGCAAATAAAGCTAACGTTTCTTTGTCTTCCAAATCAATTTCTTCAATTTTAAGGTGAATACCTTCTGATTCAGCAAGCAATTCTTGCATCTTCTGGACAAAGGTCAAATTTCGCAGTCCCAGAAAATCCATCTTCAAAAGTCCGCTAGATTCAACTCCATGAGCATCATACTGAGTCAGCGGAATTTCGTCGCCATGCTTTAGAGGGATGTAGTTGGTCAAGTCTTGGTCACTGATTACAACACCAGCCGCATGGACAGAGGTTTGTCTTGGATAGCCCTCTATCCTGCAAGCAATTTCAAAGGCTTTTTGGTATTCTAACTTACTATTGATTTGCTGACGAAACTGGAGATTCCCCTCATAGGCCGACTTGAGATTATCACGAAAACTGATTTTCTTGGTAATTGCAGATAATTCATACTCTGGCACACCAAAACGTTTCAAGACGTCACGTAAAGCTTGCTTGGCCCCAAAGGTCGAAAAAGTAACGATTTGAGCCGCATGTTTACTGCCATATTTATTACCAACATATCTGATAAAATCTGGACGATAAATATCTGGAATATCAATATCAATATCAGGCATGGTATAGCGTTCACGATTTAGGAAACGTTCAAAAATCAGATTTTTCTCTACTGGGTCAATCCCTGTGATGTCCAAGGCATAAGAAACCAAGCTACCAACTGCAGAACCCCGTCCCATACCCATATAATAGCCATTCGAACGTCCAAAACGCAGCAAATCCCAAACAACCAAGAAATAATCATCAAAGCCCATATCATGAATAACAGCCAATTCTTGGTCTAGACGGTCTTGATATTCTTTACCAGTTAACCCCTTCTGAGCAAGCCCCAATTCAGCGCGTTCTCTCAACTCTTCTACTGCTGGTCTAGCAGGATTAAAGCGAGGCAATTTCAGACTAGTATCCAAGTCATAAGAAATGCCTGAAATAAGCTTTTTTAAATTGTACAAGGCTTGAGGAAAACGTTCTTGGAATAGTTTCTCTAAAGAACTTGCTGATATAAAGACATCTTGTCGTGAGCGCAAGGGAACTTCTCTAAGGGGAAGATTTTCTTTAATCGCTGTTAACACTTGCAGAATTTCTCTATCCTTACTTTCAAATGTATTGACCCGATAAAGGGGCAAGATTGGATGGTGAAATTCGCTGGCCAATGTTTCTGGGTAAACACCTATATAGTAATCACAGCCTAGATTTAACAACTCAAGCTCTTCAAAATAAGGCACAATTACCGCAATATCCTCCAGATACTGATTCAGGACTGACCAAGTTTTCTCTCCCTGCATCTTGGCTGTTGAAAGTTTCATCAACTGCTGATAGCCCACACTAGATAGAGCCAAAAAACGCAGATTCACATCCTTGTCATCTACAAGCACATTCATTTCAAGCCCTAACAAAGGATGAATGCCGTATTTTTTTGTAACCTCTAAAAAATCGAAGGCCCCATAAAGATTGTCAATATCCATCATGGCCAGATGAGTGTAGCCATACTCTTTAGCTACTCTCACGTACTTGTCTATCGAAATGACACTCTCCATAAAACTATAGACTGTTTTTGTATCTAGTTGTGCGATCAATTTACACTTCTCCCCTATCATTCTCACTATATTATACCATTTTCTTTAAATTTCTATTACTATTACTGATGCTTTAATATCTAATAGCTCAAATCATAGTTGACTAGACAATCCTTGCACGATTTTTAACAGTATCACTAATATTTTTGTATTTAGGCTTATCATTTTACATGTTTATTTCATAAATACTCATTTTTATTTATTATAATTTCTGTTAATTTTTATAGTTTCTTTTCTCACTATTTTTTGATATAATAACTGTAATATATTTCATAAATAGGAGGTCTTATGCGTTTTAATCAATTCAGCTATTTAGCACTACCTAGAGATACAATTATCTTTGAATTAAAAAAGTATGGATTTGATTTACCAGTCAACATCACAAATAAAAAAATGCTTGAAGCGTTTCTTATTCGTTTCTTTTTTAATTTTAAAAACAGCTCCTATCCTCTATCCAGTTTAGCAGTTGATAAGGAAACTGACTTATTGACATTTTTTCAATCAGATAAAGAGTTGACTGCAGATATTTTCTATACTGTGGCTTTTCAACTTTTAGGTTTTTCTTATTTGGTTGACTTTGAAGACAGTGATATTTTCCGTAAAGAAACTGGTTTTCCTATTGTATATGGTGATTTGATTGAAAATCTCTATCAGTTACTCAATACTCGAACCAAAAAGGGGAACACTCTTATCGACCAACTTGTTAGTGACAGTCTTATTCCTGAGGATAATGACTATCACTACTTTAACGGCAAAAGTTTAGCAACTTTTTCTAGCCATAATGTCATTCGAGAAGTCGTTTACGTTGAGTCTCGTGTCGATACTGACCAAAAAGGGCTACCAGACTTAGTCAAGGTCAGCATTATTCGTCCTCGTTATGACGGGCAAATCCCTGCTATCATGACAGCCAGTCCCTATCATCAGGGAACAAATGATAAAGCCAGCGACAAGGCTCTCTACAAGATGGAGGGCGAGCTTGAAGTGAAGCCTGCTCACAAGATTGAGCTAGAGGAGCCTCAACTAAATCTCGTCCAAGCTCAAGGTCAAGCTGAGCTTGTGTCAGAAGCTGAGGAAAGGCTAACGCACATCAACGCTAGCTATAGTCTCAACGACTACTTCCTTCCACGAGGGTTTGCTAATCTCTATGTTTCAGGTGTTGGTACCAAAGACTCTACTGGTTTCATGACTAACGGGGATTATCAGCAAATCGAGGCTTATAAAAATGTTATCGATTGGCTCAATGGTCGTTGCCGTGCCTTTACTGATCACACGCGCCAGCGTCAAGTCAAGGCTGACTGGTCAAACGGAAAAGTGGCCACAACTGGACTTTCCTATCTTGGTACCATGTCCAATGGTCTTGCGACCACAGGTGTCGATGGTTTAGAAGTTATCATTGCCGAGGCTGGCATTTCTTCATGGTACAACTACTACCGTGAAAACGGTCTGGTTACAAGCCCAGGTGGTTATCCAGGTGAGGACTTTGACTCCCTTGCTGAACTAACCTACTCTCGTAATCTCTTGGCTGGTGACTATATTCGTGGGAACGAAGCTCACCAAGCTGACTTAGAAAAAGTTAAAGAGCAACTGGATCGCAAGTCTGGTGACTATAATCAGTTTTGGCATGATCGTAACTATCTGCTCAATGCTGACAAAGTAAAAGCAGAGGTTATCTTTACTCATGGTTCTCAGGATTGGAATGTCAAACCACTTCATGTTTACCAGATGTTCCATGCCCTTCCTGCTTATATAAATAAGCATCTCTTTTTCCATAATGGCGCTCATGTTTATATGAACAACTGGCAATCCATTGACTTCCGTGAATCCATGAATGCCTTATTGACTAAGAAATTACTAGAACAGGAAACGGATTACCAACTTCCTACTGTTATCTGGCAGGATAATACCGCTCCTCAGACTTGGTTATCACTTGATACATTCGGTGAGCAAGAGAACTTTGAAACCTTCTCACTTGGTCAAGAAGAGCAAGTCATTCAAAACCAGTACTCAGATAAGGATTTTGAGCGTTATGGTAAGACATACCAGACTTTCAATACGGAACTTTATCAAGGGAAAGCCAATCAAATCACTATTGACCTTCCTGTAACTAAAGATCTTCACTTGAACGGTCGTGCTCAGCTCAATCTACGTATCAAATCCAGCACAAACAAGGGTTTATTATCTGCCCAACTACTGGAACATGGTCAAAAGAAATACCTACAACCTTATCCAGCTATTTTAAGTTCTAGAACCATTGACAACGGTCGCTACTACATGTTGGAAAATCTTAACGAATTGCCTTTTCGCGAAAATGCACAACGCGTCGTGACAAAAGGCTACCTCAATTTACAAAATAGAAATGATTTACTGTTAGTAGAGGATATTACTGCAGATGAATGGATGGATATCCAATTTGAATTGCAACCAACTATTTACAAGTTAAAAGAAGGAGACACTCTTCGTTTAGTCCTCTATACTACTGACTTTGAAATCACAATCCGTGACAATACCGCTTACCACCTGACTGTCGATCTTGAACAGTCTAGTCTTATCCTACCTTGTCAAAAGGTATAATGTACCAGACTTTTAAGATGAAACTATTTCCACTTGAACAGTTGAAACAAACATAAACTTGGTATCAAATTCAATCCCGTGTAGGCTTATGATAAGTCTACACGGAAGCTTGGACAAAACCTTAACCAACATGTGTAACCATTGATAATACTCGCTACCACACCACATGTTGGAGAATTTCTGTGAATTAACATTAATCGTAAATTCACAACAAGTCGTGACAAAAGGCTACCCTAATTGAATAATTTACTGTTAGTAGAGGATACCGATGTAGATAAACGGATAGATAGCCAATTCATCTCCACCCAACTAGCGAAAATGTAAATGAAGGAGATTCTCTCCGCTTATTCCTATTCTACTGACTTTGAAATCATCATACGTGACAATACCGCTTACCACCCGACTGACGATATCGTTCAGTCCACGCTTTCTGTACCTAGTACAAGGAGTAACATTTTATGAATAAATCTGAACACCGACACCAACTCATACGAGCTCTTGTAACGAAAAACAAGATTCACACTCAAGCTGAGCTACAATCTCTGCTTGCCGATAATGATATTCAAGTTACACAAGCTACACTTTCGAGAGATATTAAAAGCATGAACCTTTCAAAAGTGCGAGAAGAAGACAACTCTTACTACGTGCTCAATACAGGTTCAATCTCAAAATGGGAAAAACGTCTCGAAATTTACATGGAAGATGCTCTTGTCTTGATGCGTCCAGTTCAACACCAAGTCCTACTAAAAACCCTTCCTGGACTTGCTCAATCTTTTGGTTCTATCATTGATGCTTTGAGCTTCTCTGACGCTATTGCTACCCTCTGTGGCGATGATGTCTGTCTTGTCATCTGTGAAGATGCAGAAGCAGCTCAAAAATGCTTTGAAGAACTGAAAAAATTCGCTCCACCATTTTTCTTTGAAGAATAAAAAAAATTCCGTGTCTCATATGGCACGGAATTTTTTTATCTATTTTACTGAGATGAATTGTCTTTTTTAGTTCGTGCCAATCTCAGGGCACGATTTGGATTGAGACGATTAAATAGTGCTTCCAATTTCTGTTCATTCCAAACATCTGCAGCGGAAACAAAATTACCATCCGCATCTCGGAAAGATATCGGTTTATCTCCCATACCAGTCTCCTAGTCTACAAATTCAAACTCAAATTTACCAATGCGGACCAAATCACCATCCTTAGCACCACGCGCACGAAGGGCTTCATCAACTCCCATACCACGAAGTTGGCGGGCAAATTTCATGACTGATTCGTCCCGATCAAAGTTGGTCATATTAAAGAGTTTCATGAGTTTTTCACCAGAAAGTACCCATGTCGCATCATCATCACGACTAATTTCAAAGGCTTTTTCTTCCTCGTCAAATCCATAGTAAGCCTCTTCTTCCATATCTGACTCGTCGTAGAGCAAGAATTCTGGTGTCTTATCTAACAATTCAGCTGTCGCATCCAAAAGTGTAGCCAAACCTTGCTTGGTCAAACCAGATATTGGGAAAATAGCTGGTAACTCTTCAAATTCATCGTAGTTTTCAGCCAATTTTTTCTTGAATTCTACAAGATTTTCCTGACTTTCAGGCATGTCCATCTTATTAGCTACAATAATCTGTGGACGCTCCATCAGACGGAGATTATATGACTCCAGCTCTTTATTGATGGCAAGATAATCCTCATAAGGATCACGGCCTTCGCTAGCTGACATATCAATAATATGAAGGATAACACGGGTACGCTCAATGTGACGGAGAAACTGAGTTCCCAAACCAACACCTTGACTAGCCCCTTCAATCAAACCTGGTAAATCAGCTACTGCAAAGGAGTCACCTGATTGGGTACGAACCATACCAAGATTTGGCACAATAGTCGTAAAATGGTAGGCACCAATTTTAGGTTTAGCAGATGTGATAACACTTAAAAGGGTTGATTTCCCAACAGATGGGAATCCAACTAAACCAACATCAGCCAAGATTTTTAGTTCCAATTGTAACTCACGTTCCTGACCTGGTTCTCCATTTTCAGAGATTTCCGGTGCAGGATTTTTTGGTGTCGCAAATCGAATATTTCCACGTCCACCGCGACCACCGTGGGCAACGATAAATTCTTGACCGTGTTCAATCAAATCTGTCAAGACCTTGCCAGTCTCTGCATCACGCACAGTCGTACCTTGTGGTACTCGAACTCTAAGGTCCTCAGCACCACGACCATGCATCCCTTTGGTCATTCCTTTTTCACCAGAATCAGCCTTGAAATGACGGTTATAGCGAAAATCCATCAAGGTACGTAGTCCTTCGTCTACAACGAAGACCACATTACCTCCACGTCCACCATCACCACCCCAAGGACCGCCATTAGGGACATATTTTTCACGGCGAAAGGCAACCATACCATCGCCACCATTACCAGCCTTGACCTTAATCTTGGCTGTATCTAAAAACATACTCATTTTTTCTTCTCACTTTAAAAAAGGGCTGGGAAATCCCAGTCACAAAATTTTCTTGAATCTATTTTATAGATTACTGAGGGCACCAATTGCAGTTGCAAAAATACCCAAAATACTTGCTACTAACATGATAAGTACGATAAGCAAGGTTAATTTCTCAAACATCGTTTTCTTACGTTTTCCATTATCTCCAAATGCCATTTTTTCTCCTTCATTACATTCTATTTTCTATTATCTTAGCATGAATTCAGCTAGTTTTCAATAGTCACTTGCTACCGGCGCAATAATCCATAAAATGATATAAGCTACAATTCCTGCCCCATAACAAAATGCAAGAACACCCCATATTACACGAACAATAGTCGGATCAATATCAAAATAATGGGCTACCCCAGCACAAACACCCGCAATTTTTTGATCACTACCACTTCTCATCAATTGTTTTTTCATAGCTATTCCTCTTCCTATTCTTCATGGTCTTTCCAATAATCTCTTATGCTGATTAACTGTGTTTTTGAAGCCTTCAGCATACGTCTAGAGCCTTTTACGGGCACAGCAACCACCTGTTGTGGTAAATACAGAACTGTCTTAAAGATACGCTGGCTGACCGTATCATCTTTGGCTAAATCTTTCTGGAAATTATTTGAAATAATAGCATCCAGATAAAACTCATGAACTCGTTTCCCAAAGTTCTCGGCTGAAATCTCGTACAATTTCTCTGATAAGGTATGCTCATCCATGTCCGGAGTCGCAATCAGGGCCTCCAGAATGGCTCCGGCCAAATCATGTTCTCCATAGTACAAGGTTCCAAACATTTTATCACTGATCAGATTGTCCAGATAAGGATTTCCATGTGCAATGACAGGCGTTCCACTAGCCAAGCTTTCCAAGTAGGTCAAACCTTGCGTTTCACTTGTAGATGCTGAAATAAAGAAATCTGCTGCCTTATAGTAAAGAGCTGTCTCACTAGGAGCAATCATACCTGTAAAGATAACGGAGTCTTGAATCTCTAGTTTCTGGGCTTGCGCTTTGAGGTCATCCAGATAAGGGCCATCCCCAGCAACCACCAGTTTAACCTTGTCTTCCTCTTTCAGAACTTCTGCAAAGGCTACTAATACTGATTGAATATTTTTTTCATAGGAAATTCTGGAAAGACTCAGCAACATCTGTTCATCCTCTTGAATCCCTAATTTACTACGTAGATCTTTCAAATTTTCCTGCTTGATTTCCGGACGCTCAAACTTGGCTAATTCAATCCCAGTAGGAATGACCCGCTTTTCAACCTTGACTTTATAGTCAGATAGCAAGTCACGAACAATCTCGCTCGGGCAAATCACTCCATCCACATCATGAAGGAAACCTCTGACCAGATACTTGACCATACTAGGACGAATCAACATCCCCTTGGCAATATAATGTACATAGTCCTCATACTGTGTATGATAGGTATGAATAACGGGAATCTTCAATTCACGCGCAATCCAAATCCCCAACAAGCCAAGAGAAAATTCTGTCTGAGTATGGATAATATCTAGTTGATATTGTTTAGCAATTTCAAGCGCCTTGCTAAAACCTCGATAGGCAAAGCGGCGATCCTTAAAAGCAAAGAAGGGAACACTTGGAATGCGGATAATTTGCCAATCTTCATAACGATTGACATCCTTATCTGTCGTCGTAAAGATAAAAACAGCATGTCCCTGCTTTTCAAGTTCGGTTTTCAAGGTTCGAATACTGGTCGCAACACCTGAAACCTGAGGAAAATAGGTATCTGTAAATAAACCAATTCGCATAGATTACCTCACTTTTTACTTTCTCCCTAAAGCGGCTTGTTTCTCATAAAAGTCTAACCAGATTTGTAACAGATGCTCTTCTGAATACTCTCTGGAAATATTCTTAGCTTTTTCTTTCAAATCTTTTAAAGCAACAGGATCCGCTTGATATTCCAGAATAGCTTCTTTCATCTCTTCTCTATCTGCTGTCGCCCTATAATTCCCCTCTAAAATCACCTTATAAAGATCCAAATCACGCAACATAATAGGAGCTTCACAACTGGCAGCCTCTAAAATCGTCATCGGAAAGAGCTCATTATAACTAGGCAACAAGAAAAGATCCGCTAGGGCATACAATTCGCGCATACGCTCTGGCGATACAATACCTGGAAACATCAAATTTTTAGGGGGATTGTCCATAATTTTCTTATAGCGTTCATAACCATCTGTCATACCACCAAAAGAGAAACCACCAGCCCAGATAAAGGTAATCTGAGGCAATTCCTCAGCCAGACGGATAAAATCATCAATCCCTTTGCGTTTCTGAACTTGACCAGCACCTACTACGATAAACTGATTGTCACTAAGACCTAGCTCTGTTCGCAGTCTGACTATCTCTCCTTGTGATAGAGGATGCCATTTTTCCTTGTTGACAAAATTAGGAATATAGGTCACTTTTTCACGTGGAATACCAGCTGCCACCAAATCCTCAATAAACATAGGATTGACCACAACTAAGTGCTCCATCCGGTTGTAAAAAGAAAATACATAACGTTTCACAATTCCCTTTAAGAAAAATGGAATTTTCAAACTCCCCTCAAGTGTATCAGGCAAAAAATGAACATAGCCAATTTTTCTCCCTGAGCGTTTCTTTTGGAATGTTGATAAATAATAGGGGAAATCAATTGTATGAAAGTGAGTCACATCTGCCTCGATTGGAAGATTTTCTGTAACAATCAATTGGTCCTTGGCATCACGGTGAAGAAGACGAACTAATTCACGGTAGGCACCTGAAACTCCTTGTCCTGCTACTTTCTCACTTGAACTTAACATATTGATGCGTAATTTCTTTTTTTCCATAACTACTATTATATCATTTTCTTTGAATAAAATCAGCAAAAGAAAGGAGAGACTAGGGAAAAGAGGGGGAAATTTCCTCGCTTTTCCAATAATCTCTCACATGTTTTTATAGGTTTACTTAATGCCTAGGGCAATGCGTGCATAGCGACTCATTTTTTCAACTGTCCAGGCTGGATACCAGACTAATTTAACCTCAGTATCCGTTACTTCTGGCACCTCTGTCATAGCATCATAAATCTGGTCTGTCAAAAGATCTGCTAGGGGACAACCCATGGTTGTCAAAGTCATATCAATCTCTGTTTGCCCTGTGTCACCGTCAAAACGAATCTCATAAATCAAACCAAGATTGACAATATCGATTCCCAACTCAGGGTCAATAACTTCTTCCAAGGCTGATAAAATTCGTGTTTTGATGTTTTCGATTTGCTCTTCTGTATAAGCCATATTCATCCTCACTCTTAGTCTTCAATAAAATCACGAAGCGGTTTGCTGCGACTTGGTTGGCGTAGTTTTCTCAAAGCTTTAGCTTCAATCTGACGGATACGTTCGCGAGTCACGTTAAAGACTTTACCCACATCTTCAAGAGTACGCATTTTACCATCATCTAGCCCAAAACGCAGACGCAAAACATTTTCTTCACGGTCTGTAAGAGTATCCAAGACCTCATCCAACTGCTCACGCAAGACGATACGAGTTGTATAGTCCACTGGATTTTCAATCACTTCATCTTCGATAAAGTCCCCAAGGTGGCTATCATCCTCTTCACCAATAGGAGTTTCAAGAGATACTGGTTCTTGGGCAATCTTCAAGATTTCACGAACCTTGTCAGGAGTCATATCCATACGTTCAGCGATTTGTTCTGGTGTTGGATCTTGTCCCAATTCTTGAAGAAGGTTACGCTGTTCACGAACCAATTTATTGATGGTTTCAACCATGTGAACTGGGATACGGATAGTACGAGCTTGATCCGCAATAGCACGAGTGATAGCCTGACGAATCCACCAAGTTGCATAAGTTGAGAACTTGAACCCTTTAGAATAGTCAAACTTGTCAACCGCCTTCATCAAGCCCATGTTCCCTTCTTGAATCAAGTCAAGGAACTGCATACCACGGCCGACATAGCGTTTGGCAATCGAAACAACCAAACGAAGGTTGGCTTCCGCAAGACGTTGTTTGGCTTCGATATCACCCGCTTCAACAGCCAGCGCCAATTCTTTTTCCTCTTCATTGGTCAAGAGAGGAACGACCCCGATTTCTTTTAAGTACATACGGACAGGGTCATTAACCTTAGCCGAAGTTGAACCAATCAAGTCCTCATCACTAAGTTCTGGTTCTTCTTCAGCACTAAGAACACGCGCACTTGGATTCCCTTCGTTATCTGTGATAGAAATTCCTGCATCCTGAATTCGTTGCAAGAGATCTTCAATCCCATCAGCATCCAAGGTAAAAGGAATAACTAGACTCGCATTGATTTCATCGTCTGTTGCTGTCCCTTTTTGTTTATGATTACGGATAAATTCTGCTACTTGTACGTCAAATGTTGTTACTTCTTTTTGTTTTGTTGCCATTATTACTCCATTCTTCTCTTTTGGGAAATTAAACGTTCCAATTCTTCTAGGGCTGTGTTGGTATCTCCTACATGGCTCGCTTCCTGCACCTTCTTTTTGATTCTCATATTGTCCTTATTCAAGAGTGCCTTGGTTCGAGTCATTTCTACTTCACTAAGTTCCTGAGGTGACATCTCACCAGGCAAATCCTGAGCTAAAACTTGGTACCAAGCTCTTTCAACTTCATCTGTCTGTTCTGCTAAAACTTCTGGAGGAAGATTTCCATACTGGCCAAGCAAGTTATATAAGACCTGAAATTCAGGTGTGTCAAATGCAAAGTCTTCTCGCAAACGGTAATCATTCAAAACAAGAGGGGACTCCATCATTCGATAAAGTAGATGAGCTTCTGCCCTCATAATAGCTGATAACTGCTTGGTGACAGGCATAGTGATTTGCGTCGGTCTGGAAATTCCTTCCATGCGATTCTGTCTTTGCGCCTGACGACTCTCATTAACAATCTGCTCAATCTGGGCATAATCAAAGGACGCCAGACTATCAGCTAAAATATGAATGTAGCTATTTTGAGCAGTGATAGACTTTTCTTGAACAATCAAAGGAGCTATTTTTTCAATAAACTCAATTTGAGCCTGCAGATTTTCACTGTTTTCAGGCTTGTACTGGTGAATGTAGAACTCAATCGGACTAATACGAGTTTTCGTTAATAGATAGGCCAAGTCTTCTGGACCATTTTTTTGTAGATACTCATCTGGATCCAAGTTATCAGGCATGCTGACGATTTGCACAGGCATATCACCAATTTCATTCAGTGCTTTCAATGTCGCAGCTTGCCCAGCCTTATCGCCATCGTAAACAAGCACCAACTTCTTGGTTAACCTTTTGAGATGCTCAACATGCTCTCGACTCAAGGCTGTTCCCATAGATGCGACAGCATTTTCGATTCCTGCTCGATAAGCCGCAATAACATCCATGAACCCTTCCATCAGGTAAATCTCACTGGCTTTTCCAGAAGATTTTTTTGCCCTATCCATATGATATAATTCGTAACTTTTGTTAAAAATTGCAGTCGATCGGCTATTTTTATACTTAGAAGTTTGTGAATCCGTTTTCTGCCAGATACGACCTGAGAAGGCAATAACCTTTCCTTGGTCATTTGTCAGGGGAAACATAATACGATTGTGAAAGGTGTCTACAAATTGATTGGCATCCGAGAGATAAAACAGTCCTGAATCCAAGAAATCCTCTTCACGATAGTGACCAGACAAACGTTGATAAAGATAGTTGCGTTCTGGAGGTGCTAAACCAATCCGAAAATGTTTGAGCACTTCATCTGTCAAACCACGCTGATAAAGGTAATTTCTGGCCTCTTCTCCCATAGTCGTTGTCATGAGAATAGCATGGTAAAATTTGGCAGCATCTTCGTGCATATCATAAAGAGCTTGGTGAGGCGAAACTGGCTTCTGTTCACTATAAAGCGGCTTTTCAACCTCAATCCCAACACGCTGACCTAAGATTTGGACAGCCTCCATAAAGGGAACCCCTTGGTACTCCTCTATGAACTTAAAGACATCACCTGAGCGACCACAACCAAAACAGTGGTAAAACTGCTTATCCTCAACAACGTTGAAAGAAGGTGTTTTTTCACCATGAAAAGGACAGAGCCCTAGATAGTTCCGTCCTGCCTTTTGTAAAGAAATCACATCTCCTATGACTTCCACAATGTTGGCATTGTTTTTGATTTCTTCAATGACTTGTTTGTCAACCATACACAATACCTCCATGTTATCATAGTTTACTTTATATAGTATACTTTATTTCAGAAAAAAAGTAAACCATTTCACTCATTTTCCCTAGTTTATTCAAAGAGCTGATAATAATCAGAGATTTTCATTTTTGCTTTTTCTTCTTGTTTCAAATCTTGGATAATTCGTCCTTCTTTCATGACAATTAAACGATTGCCATATTTGAGAGCATCTTCCATATGGTGGGTAATCATAAGCGCTGTCAGCTGATCTTTCTTGACAAATTCGTCTGTCAATTCCATCAAGGCTACACTGGTCTTTGGATCAAGGGCCGCAGTATGCTCATCTAACAAGAGTAATTCAGGTCGCTTCAAGGTTGCCATCAAGAGACTCAAAGCCTGTCTTTGTCCACCTGATAAGAACTCAATCGGTGTATTCAAGTGTTTCTCAAGACCGTTTCCCACTTTTTCAATGGTTGACTGAAATTCATCCTTATAGCTAGCCAGACGTCTCGGAAACAGTCCACGCTTTTCACCACGAAACTTGGCAATCAAGAGATTCTCTGCCACTGTCATACGAGGAGCTGTCCCCATCTTGGGATCTTGGAAGACTCGAGACAGATACTTGGCACGCTTCTCGGGTGAAAACTTAGTAACATCTTCACCCAAGATACGAATAGTTCCACTGGTTAATGACAAAGTTCCTGCAATGGTGTTAAAGAGAGTCGATTTCCCAGCACCATTTCCACCTAAAATCGTGATAAAGTCCTGTTCAAAAATTTCTAAGGAAACATCATTTAAAATAATCTTTTCTTCATCAAAACCATTTTTAACGACTTTGGTTGCATTTTTTAATTCTACAATTGCTGTCATTTGCTTAACTTGGCTCCTTTCAAGATTGTTTGCTTAAATGTTGGAATCATGAGGCAGACTGCTAAAATCAAGGCGCTGTACAAACGAAGGTAACTTGTATTAAAGCCAAGCGCGATAACTGCCCATACTAAAAATTGATAAGCGATAGAACCTACAACTATAGCAACCAGACGTTCTGCCAAGCTCAAACTCTTGAAGATAACTTCTCCAATAATCAAACTTGCAAGACCTACAACGATAACCCCGATTCCTCGAGATACATCAGCATAGCCTTCTTGCTGGGCAATGAGGGCACCTGCAAGGGCAATAACACCATTTGATAAGACCAAGCCCATGAGCTCCATGCGTCCAGTATGAATCCCGAAACTTCTAGCCATATCAGGATTGTCACCTGTAGCAATATAGGCTTGTCCGAGTTTGGTGTCCAAGAAAAAGAGCATGAGAACAATGACAAGACTGACAAAGATGAGACCTGTCAAGAGTTGATTCAAATCCGAATCAAAAGGCAAAACATCCTGAATTTGCTTAGTTCCAAGCAGGCCTAAATTCGCACGTCCCATAATCAAGAGCATGATAGAGTGACAGGAAGTCATCACCAAAATCCCTGAGAGCAAAGTTGGGATCTTCCCTTTTGTATAAAGAAGTCCTGCTGCCATTCCAGCCAAACAACCTGCTCCTACAGCAACAAGCGTCGCTAAAAAGGGATTCACGCCTTTCGTTATCAGAGTAACAGCAACAGCTCCCCCAAGAGGGAAGGAACCTTCTGTCGTCATATCTGGAAAGTTCAAAATCCTAAATGTCATAAAGATTCCCAGACCTAGAATAGCCCAGACAAATCCTTGAGAAATAATAGATAATATCATCTGTTTCTTAACCTTTTCTATATGATTTCTATTGTAAAAAATTGGAGGAGATGTCCCCAACTCCTCCATTCTAGATTATTCAATCACTTGTCCTGCTTCTTTTAGAACAGATTCAGGAATCGTAATACCTAGTTCTTGTGCCAATTTTTTGTTAATTACTGACTTACCAGTTGAAAATACATTGACTGGAGTATCAGCTGGTTTTGCACCTTTCAAAACTTGTGCAATCATTTTACCTGTTGCCACACCGAGATCATGTTGATCAACTACAACTGATGCCAAACCACCTGCTTCTACCATGGCAGTTGCGCTTGGGTAGATTGGTTTTTTAGCTGATTGGTTGCTTGATACAACAGTTGAAAAGGCAGATGCGATTGTGTTATCGATTGGAACCCAGATAGCATCAACCTTGCTAGTCATAACGTTAACTGTTGAGGCAATTTCATTTGTTGAAGGAACAGCAAATGTTTCTACAGTCAAACCTGCTTTTTCAGCATAAGCCTTAAATTCTTCTACCTGAGTTTTTGAATTGTCTTCGCTGCTTGAGTAAAGAGCTCCGATTGTTTTCACATTTGGTGTCAAAGCCTTGATGAGTTCAACTTGTTGTTGAGCTGGATTGTGGTCAGATACCCCTGTGATGTTGCCACCTGGTTTTTTCAAATCTTTAACCAAGTTCGCACCGATTGGGTCTGTAATAGCAGCCATGATAATCGGTAGGTCTTTTGTGGCACTAGCCAAGCCTTGAGCAGCTGGTGTTGCGATACCAACAACCAAGTCATTCCCATTTGCAACCAATTGTTTACTCATTGTTGCAACCTTACTTTGGTCGCCTTCTGAGTTCATAAAATCGATTTTAAGTTGATCATCTTTATAACCTTCTTCTGCAAGTCCATCTTGGATTCCCTTATAAATCAAGTCAAGAGATGGATGGCTTACAAACTGAAGGACACCAACTTTGGCAACTTTCTTTTCATTTTTAGCTTCTGATGTATTCATTGAAGAGTAAATCAAACTTCCTGCTACTAAGACTGCTAATGCAGCGATAATTCCAATTAAACGTTTATTTTTCATTCTATTTCTCCTTTTCATTCTTTTAAAATACTTCACTTATATAATACTCTTCGAAAATCTCTTCAAACCACGTCAGCGTCGCCTTACCGTAGGTATATGGTACTGACTCTATCAGTTCTATCCACAACCTCAAAACAGTGTTTTGAGCAGCTTGCGACTAGCTTCCTAGTTTGCTTTTTGATTTTCATTGAGTATAAACAAGTGACGCCATCGTTTTCTTTCCATACTAACCTCCATCAAAAAAGTCCTCACACAAAAAAACTTGTGTGAGGACGTCGATGCGCGGTACCACCTCAATTATAGGGAATTTCCCTATCGCTCTGTCTCGCAATAACGAGATGCACTGTAAGGTGTGCTCACCGAATTTTTATGATTTCAAATTCTAAATAACATTCAGCCCAATTTTCATCATCATCACTTATCTGTTTTCAGCTACCACAGACTCTCTAAAAAGTTTATATGATTACTTTTCTGAATGGTTAAATTATATCATTTTTCAACTACTTGTCAAGACTCTTTTAGCATTTTTTTGAAAGATTCAAAAACTTCCCCTATAGAAAAGAGGAAGTTTGATAGGTATCAGCCTGAATTACGCAATCCTGTCGCAATTCCATTGATAGTTGTATGGATTAATTTTTCTTGATCGCTTGATAATTCTCCTCGACGTTGACGTTTAATCAACTCCAACTGGATATAGTTGAGGATATTAAAGTAAGGCATACGGTAATCCAAACTTGCTTTTAGATATGGATTTTCAGCCAAGAGTTCATCATATCCTTCGATAGCCAAGATGACTTCCTTGGTAACTTGCCATTCATTTAGAATAGTCTCATAGATTGCTTTGACTTCTTCATCCTCACACAGTTTGGCATATTCAAAAGCAATATTCATATTTGATTTTGACAAGACCATGTCGACATTTGAAAGAAGCGATTGGAAGAAAGGCCAGTTTTGATACATATCTCGTAAGATAGCGATATTCTCTGGATTTTTATCGATAAATTCCTTGAAGCTTGAACCAACCCCATACCAGCCAGGGAACATGACACGACTTTGCGACCATGAGAATACCCAAGGGATAGCTCGCAAACCACCGATTTCAGTAATAGTCTTACGAGCGGCTGGACGTGAACCAATGTTAAAGCTTGAAATAGCCTTGATTGGACTTGACTCGAAGAAATAATCATAAAAATGATCATTACCAAAGACCAAATCACGGTAGATATCGTAACTACGGTCCACTACTTGGTCCATAATAGCTTCATAACGATTTGAGGTATTGGTATCACTCTTCTTCTGAGTAATCATACGGTTAATGGCTGCAGATACTAACATTTCAAGGTTATAGTAAGCTGCGTCTTTATTACCGTATTTATTCCCAATTACTTCACCCTGCTCCGTCAAGCGGATACGATCTTTGATAGACTTAAGCGGTTGAGATGTGATGGCTTCATAGGTTGGTCCACCACCACGACCGACAGTACCACCGCGACCATGGAAGAAGGTAACCTTAACGCCAAATTCATCTCCGATAGCAGTCAATTGTTGTTGAGCCTTGTAGAGGGTCCAACATGATGATAGGTAACCACCATCTTTATTACTGTCAGAGTAGCCCAACATGATTTCTTGATAGTTATTGCGTGAAGCAATCCATTTCTTGGCCAGAGGAAGAGAAAGATATTCTCTCATGGTTTCTTCTGAGTGGTCCAAATCCTCAATTGTTTCAAAGAGAGGAACAATTTGGACCCGGGCTCTTTCTTTATCAACTAACCCTACTTCTTTTAGCAAGATAGCCAATTCCAACATGTCTGATACGCTGGTTGCATGTGAAATGATAGTCTGACGAATGACATCATCTCCCAACTTATCTTTCAACTTACGAGCAGCCTTAAAGATTGCTAATTCTTTTTCAAGTAACTCTGATTTTTCAACGTGAGTGGCAGAAAGAATACGTGGATCTTCTTCCAATTCTTTCAAAAGAAGCTGGCATTTTTCTTCTTCACTGAGTTCGCTATAATGAGAATGAATACCTGCTGATTTCAAGAGTTCGGCCACACAAGCTTCATGAACACTAGAATCTTGACGCATGTCAATAGATGCCAAATAAAAGCCAAAAATTTCAACTGCCTGAATCAGCTCAACAAAATCACCAGAAATCAGTGCTTCACCCTTGTTTTCCAAGAGGGAATCACGAATGGTAATTAAATCCTTATAAAAATCATTAGCTGTTTCATAGCGAGCTCCAACTTCCTTATCCTCAATCAAATAAGCTTTTGTCGCTTGGATTTTTGATTGAATATCAAACAAGGCACGACGGTATAGCTCTTTTTCACGATAAATAGAATTATCCTTAGACTGACGAGCCATTTCTCTGACTTGCTTGCTCACATTGACAATACTGGTTGAGAGAGAGAACTCACGATAAAGTTGGTAAATTTTTTCATCATAGTAGTTCATGATGACTTCACACTGAGTCATAGCAGATTGTTTCAAGGTGTCTGCTGTAACAAAAGGATTCCCATCACGGTCTCCACCAATCCACATACCCATGGTAATTGGTTTTGGATGTTTCAACTCCAAGCCATGTTTTTTAGCCAGACGTTTGTACTCAGCAGTCAAATGAGGAACTGCCTTCAGGAATGAACTATTGTAGTATTCCATAACATTCGTGATTTCATTGGTTACTTTCAATTTCTTTTCACGAATCATGTCTGTTTGCATGATAATCTCAATGTAACGACGGAGATCATTATGCCATTTTTCCTTATTAATCAAGCCTAATTTCACATCACGGTACTTACGCAAAAGGGTATGGATATGGTTTGTCAAATCCAACATACTCTTACGTTGTACTTGTGTTGGATGGGCAGTCAAAACAGGGACAACATTCAAATGTTCTAGAATTTCAACCGCATTTTCTTTTTCTGCAACCATTTTGATCGTTGCTGATAATTTCCCAAGATAATCTTGATCGATGTTATTTTGATGGTTGATTTCATAGGCTAAATCCACGTCTTCTGAAATATTAATCAAAAGAGGCAAGATAGAGAAATAGCGTGAAATATAAGCCATTTCATCATTTGTCAGACTAGTAACCAATTGGTTCAAGCCCTGATAATCTTCTTGAGTTGACAATTCCTTCAACTGCATGATTTTTTCAAAAGTCTCTGGGGCAAGCATATTTTTAGTGATATCTTCTAACAATTCTGTTAAAATCAATACTTCTTCTTGCACGACAGCTTTATTACTATAGTTTTCTAATTTTTGAAGAGACATAGGTAATCCTTTCCACTATCAACTCTACATATAGTTTGATGAGTGAGTTTCTAACTCCTCATATAATTGGGCACGTTTTTCACTTGCATCAATATTTAAGACAAAAGCAATGGCTACAGACAAGACTAGGAGACTGTTCCCTCCTTGTGATAAGAAGGGGAAGGTTACTCCTGTCGAAGGAATAATGCCAGAAATTCCACCGATATTGACAAATACCTGTACCAGCATCATCCCCCCAACCCCAATCGCCATCATGGAATTAAAGGGATTCTTAGCACGAATACCGACTAGGATAATTCGTAAAATCAGGAAAAAGACAAGTGCTAAAATCAAGCTGGCTCCCACAAATCCAAACTCTTCAATAACAATTGAAAATACAAAGTCTGTATGGGCCTCTGGTAAATAACCACGTTTTTCGATTGAATTTCCTAAGCCTAGACCAAACCACCCACCATTTACCATGGCAAAGTAGGAATTTGCAAGTTGGTGACCTGACCCTGCCAAATCGGCAAAGGGATTAAAGTAGGCACTGAAACGCTTAGCAACGTAACCAAATACTGGAACTTTTGAAAACTTATCAACCCCGATCATAGAAATAGCTGATAAGGACAGGGCTGAAACTCCAAATAATACACCGATAAAGGCTATAAACCAACGATGAGCAATTCCACTAACTGTATACATAATCAAGGCGACCAGAGCTAGGATGGTCGCATTCCCCAAATCTGGGAAAATAGCTAAACTTCCTATCATGACTAGTAGGACGAAGCGCCAATCATTAAAAGCACGTGGAATCCATTGATTTTGAGTTAAAACTTGAAAATCGTAAATTCCAATTTCATCCTGTTGTTTTGAGAAACGTTGGGCCAAGTACCAGACGATGATAATCTTCAAATACTCAGCTGGCTGAATGGTCAAAGGTCCTACTGAAATCCAACCATAGGCTCCATTGACTGGCGTACCAATTAAGCGAGCCAGAGCCAAAAGAATCAGCTCAACAAACATAACAATAAATAGCAGTCGTTCTTTTCTTAAAAAATTCAGTTTCAGCTTATATATCAAGGCAATCAATATTAAACTAAGTATCCAAAACATTCCCTGACTTCGAACCAATTGGAGGGCACTTTTACCTTCTTCGATAAGAATGGCACTAGTTGTAGAATAAACTACAATCAAGCCCAAAATAGATAAAAGTAAGTAAGGAACTAGAATAGAATAGTTTAACAGGTGCCTCTTACTAATCTTCATAGTATCACCAATCTAATGAGAACAAAAGAAATTATTCCCAAATTCCGCTTATTTTCTAGTTTTGATTGCTATTATACCATTTTTTCCGAAAGAAAAAAACTCTTACCCTTAAGATAATAGATTTTCTCATAAGAAAAAGAGCGCTTGGCTCTTTTCTGTTTTATTCTTTTGAAGAACTACTTGAGCTTGAATCGCCACCACCGATATATTGGGTAAAGATATTTTGGAAGGCTTGGTCTTTAACCTTGATGTTGGCAGCCTGCAATTCTTTTCCGACAATACTTTGAACAAATGATGCATCATTTTGTTTTTGAGTCAAGATAACAGTTTTCAATTTTTCTTTGTAGTCATCGATATTAGATGACTTTTCTGTTTTCTTAATGAGTTTTACAATGTAATATTGACTGCTGTATGCTTGAGTACCAGTAGCTGTAATGACATCAGAAATGCCATTAACATCCAAGGCAAAAGCTGCTTTCTTAACTGGATCTGGTACTTCTGTTGAAGCTGAATCAAAAGTGATTTCACCACCGTTAGCTTTAGTTTTCTCATCAGTTGAGTTATCTTTAGCTAATTGAGCAAAATCTGCGCCACTTGCCTTAGCTTTTTCGAGTACTTCTTTCGCTTTATCCTCATTATCGAGACGAATAATTTGAGCAGTTACGTCCGGAGTATAGCTCTCAAATGCTTTCTTATACGCTTCATCAGTTAATTCAGCTTCTGCAGCCTTTTTAACTGCAAATTCAACTAATTTACTTGTACGAATTTGTGCTTTACGTGTTTCAAGAGTCATACCTGATTGTGATAAGACACGTTGGTAATTCTCACCATATTGTTTTTCTTCTCCAGAAATGATATCATCGATTTCTTTGTCATCTACTTCTGAGCCATATTGCTTCTCAAATACTTTTTGGATGGTCATATTCAACAAGACTTGTTGGGCTGAAGGATTGATTTTCACTTGCTCATAAAATTGATGTTCTGTGATGACATCCCCTTTCATGCTGATAAGGTCTGCCCCTTCTGAACCTTTCGAACAAGCTGCTAAAGTTGCTACTGATAATAGTGTAATGGCACCTGCCAATAGTTTTTTCTTCATGTCTACTCCTTTGAGATAAGTGTTACCCTATCTATTTTACTATATTTTCTTAAATTTTTCTGAAAATTATTCGCTGTCAAGCAATTGAACATCTGCTACATTTTTACGAAGCATGAGAATTCCGTCCCCTAAAGGTACTAATGTTGCAGTGAGTCCTGGATTGTCTAAAGTTGCATCAAATAATCTTTGAAGGCCTCGATAAATAGTTCGCTGGCCACGACGAACCTCCATAATGTCCTTGGCAACATCACCACCTTGAAAAATATCATCCAAGACAACCACACCACCGACTTCCAAATGTTTGAGGATTTCTGGCAGAAAGACGATGTATTTAGACTTGGCTGAATCCATAAAGACGAAATCATAGGACTCTGTCAAGGTAGATAAGACATCTACCGCATCTCCTTCTAGGAGCGTAATTTGCTTGCGACTGTCAAACTGGGCGAAATTTTCCTTGGCAAATCCAATCATTTCTGGATTGCGGTCAATGGTTGTAATCTTAGCATTTGGCGCATGTTCAGCCATCAAGAGGGCTGAAAAACCGATAGCCGTCCCAATTTCCAGAATATTTTTAGGCCGCATGGTTTCCATGAGAAAACGGAAATAAGCAACCGTTTCATGAGGAATAATGGGAATATTTTCCTTGCGAGCAAAGTCTTCCAATTCTTTCAAAGATCCTGTGACTTGCTTTTGACGCTGACGCATCAAGTCTACAATTTCTTCTTTGACGACAGGACGACGCATGTTATGGTTGGCATTTTTACTATACGATTCAACCATCTTATGCCAATCCCAATTTTTCAACAAGGGCTTCAAACTCATTTAAGCGACGTTCAAAGACAGCAAAGGCATCGTTTAGGTAATCTTCCTTCTCCATATCAACACCAGCTTTTCTCATGACATTAAGTGGATAGTCAGACTTACCTGCCTTGAGGTAGTCGATATAGCGGTCACGGTCTTCTTGACTACCATGCACAATCTTTTCAGCCAAGGCTGAGGCTGCTGCAAAGCCAGTTGAATATTGATATACATAGTAGTTATAGTAGAAGTGTGGAATGCGAGCCCACTCGTATTGGATTTCAGGATTGTCTTCCTTACTCAAACCATAATACTCTTGGTTCAAGTCTGCGTAGAGTTTATTTAAGAAATCGCTTGTCAAGACTTCACCATTTTGATCTGCTTGGTGAATGGCGTGTTCAAACTCAGCAAATTGAGTTTGGCGGAAAACTGTTCCACGGAAACCATCTAGGAAGTTATTGAGAATAGCAAAGCGCGTTGCGTCGTCTTCCACTTCTTCCAATAATTTCTCCGTCAAGATATTTTCATTGGTCGTTGATGCAATCTCTGCCAAGAAGATAGAATAATCTCCGTAAACATAAGGTTGAGTTTCACGAGTATAGCTTGAGTGCATACTATGACCTGTTTCATGAACAAGAGTAAAGAGATTGTCTAGATTGTCCTGCCAGTTAAGAAGCATAAAGGCATTGGTATCATAAGAACCACCTGAGTAGGCACCTGAACGCTTGCCTTGGTTTTCGTAAACATCAATCCAACGATCGCTGAAGGCACGTTTAACACGACTCAAGTAATCCTCACCCAAGACTGCCAAGGCTTCTTCGGCCTTTTTCAAAGCTTCCTCGTAAGTAAAACTATATTCAACAGATGAAAGCGGTGTGTAGACATCGTACATCTTAAGGTCTGAAATTCCCAAAATCTTTGAACGAAGTTCAAGGTAACGATGCAAGAGTGGCAAATGCTTGCGAACTGCTGCTACCAAATTGTCATAAACACTTTCTGGAACAAAATTTGCTGCGAGGGCTGCATGACGAGCACTCTTGTAGTTGCGAACTTTGGCTCGGTAGTTTTGTACTTTAACATTGGTTTGTAAAGTTTTAGCATAGGTGTGTTGGAATTGCTCATAAGTTGCATAAAGGGCTTGATAGGCACCACGACGAACCTCACGGTTTTTAGACTCCATCAAGCGTGTGTAAGTCCCATGAGATAGCTGAACTTCCTTACCATCATCGTCGAGGACATAAGGGAACACAATATCCGCATTGTCCAAGATAGCGAAGGTTTCACTTGCCGAACCAAAGATTTCCCCAGCTCCAGCTAATAATTCTTCTTCACGTTGTGAAAGAACGTGTTCCTTGCCTTGCAAAAGCTTGTCAAAATAGTGTTGATAAACCTGTAATTTTGGTTGAGCTTCTAAAAAGTCAGCATACTGCTTTTCACTGATTTCCATAAATTCAGGTTCATAGAATGAAAAGGCTTGGTCTAGCTGACTATAGAGAGTCATGGCCTTGGCATAGTACTCTTGATACTTGGCTTCACGTGTGTCTTGGTCATTCTTCATATGAGCATAAACGTAAAGCTTCTCCATTTGGCGTTCCATTTCAAGAGAAAATTCAGTAATTTCTAGTAGGCTATCCGTACTATCCAGGAGATGTCCTTCATACTGGGCTACTTTCTCCAATTGTTCTGTTAAATCTTTTAAAGCTTCTTCCCAAGCCTGGTCAGTTGGGTAAATCGTTGATAGATCCCATGTATCTTTTTCATTTATTTCATTTCTTTGTAATACCATTAGATTCCTCCATCTTTTCTATTCTACCATATTTTTCAAGAAATATTGCTGATAAAAGGCTGGTGGATAAAGCTTTTGCCAATCATTTTGAGGATTTTCTTGGTAATAGATTTGAAAATACTGATAATAGCGAGTCAAATCTTTCTCAATTTGGCAAAAATTACCTACTAGTGGTCTTATTTGTGGATACCATTCTTTTAGCCCATAAGTCAGGAGATTTTCTCCCTTTTGATAGGCTTCTGCTTGTTCTTTCATCCAAAAGGGATTTTGATAGTACAGTTGTTGCTGAATATAGCGACAGATGTCCTTATCCTCAGAAACTGTAAAATGAGATATTTTTTGTTTCTTATAAGGGAAACGCAATATTTCCAATAAACTAGCTTGACCATAGAGAAATTCCTTGATTTGATAATGGAGTTTACCGCGGAGATCTTGGTGAATCAGGTATTTGAGTCTTAAAACTTGTTTTTCACTGTCTAATTCCCAAACATAAAAGCCCACGTTTTGACTAAAATAGAGAAAACCTTGTTGCAGACGAGTCAAACGCTCCTTGAGCCAAAGTTTTTCTCCCAGTAACCACAGTACTTGGTAACCCTGACTACGATAGCCCTCGCTACGCTCTTTAAGAAGTTTCTGTGGCAAGGGACTACACTGAACTTCTAAAGCTAGATTGCCATTTACAAATATATCCGCAATCTGTTTAAGCTCTGGAAGAGGGTATTCTAATTGCACTTCTGTATCTTTTTTCAACCAGTGATAAAGTGATTCTTTATTTGCCAGGTGTTCTGGACTTTCATTTTCAGAGGAAAAATCACAGTCTTTTAAGGTTTTGTGGGCAAAATGGGTCCGGACACTTGGTCCTTGACGCAAACGGAGCTGACCTCCACAAGCTGGGCAGGTGTATGCTTGCTTCTCAAGTTTATCCTCTAACACATTTACCAATTCTCCCCTAGCATCTCTCGCAACAAACATGATTCCCTCCTTTTCTATATTATTCGTAAAAAAAGAAAAAGATCAGGAAATTTCCTAATCTACATCACTCTATAATTTTAGAGTTGCAAGCGGCTTTCAAGAGCTTGTGTCAACACTTCAGAATAGTTCACTTTCTCACGATCTGCAAGTCTGACTAGTCACTCTGGAACCGTAACATTTTTTCGAATCGCTTTATTATTCTTTACGAAAGGCAAGGGATTGACCTGAATCAAAGTCACAAATCCATCAGGAGCTTTCAACTCAGCAATGTCACTAGGAGTAGGCAAAGCCAGTCCTTCATCAATATAAGAAGCTAAAACACTCCCAAGCATTTCCCGAGCATTTTTCATTGCAAGTTCAATCGTTGCTCCTTCAGTCCCGCCTCCAAATTCAGGAAATTCAACCCAGTATCCAGTGCCTTCTCTATGAAAAATAGCAGGATAAGATTTTAGCATAATACACCTCCACAATTTCCAAATCAACTATAATCCCAAATCTTTTAATATTTTTCTCTCTAAACCTTTTCCTAGATCCTCATTACCGTGAACTGGAATAGTGACAAGATAGGGAACCCCTTCTTTCTTAAAATGATGATGACTTCCTCTCTTACATACTTCAATCCATCCATTTGCAAGAGCTAATACTCTTCGAAAATCAAATTCAAACTACGTCAGCTTCTCCTTGCCGTACTCAAGTACAGCCTGCGGCCAGCTTCCTAGTTTGCTCTTTGATTTTCATTGAGTATAATTTTACCATTTCCTTACCTGTGATTGGCATTCATAGTCACCTTTCTAGCTAAAATTATACTTATAATGCGTATTTTTGTCAATTCTTCTATCTTATCTATTCGTAAAAAAAGAAAAAGATCAGGAAATTTCCTAACCTTCAATGTTTATTTAATTTTTTTAGCTAGCATGGTCGCAAAGCGTAGTTGAATACGATTGCCATTCTCATCGCGACGGTGCAAATGGCCTGGATTTTCATTGTACTTAACCAATTCCCATTCCTTGTAATAGTCTGCCAATTCCCCTTCTTTAAAGGTAAATGGGAAGTTCACAGAGCAAGGGTAATCTTCCGTATCCATGGCACAAACGATAAGATTATAACCACCGACCGTGGTATGCTCCTGCATATTTTTGATAATTGCAGGAATGCGGTCTGCTTGCAAAAACATCAAAACAACTGTCGATACGATGAAATCATACGCTTGCCCAATACTAGCTGAATTGATATCGTAAAGACCTACAGGCATATCCAGGTCTTCCTGCTCCACAATGCTTTGTAAGATTTCAAGGGCCAATTCATTTTGATCCACAGCCGTCACATCAAAACCATTCTGTGAAAGAAAGAGAGAGTTACGGCCTTGACCACAGCCCAAATCCAAGGCTTTCCCTGGTTTTACTGTCTGCATGGCCTCTAGGACCTCTGAATGAACCGGATTGGTATTGTATTTTTTAGGGAAATAATCCTCAGGTTTACAATAAAATTCTAAATACCATTCTACATCGTCTGTTACAGCCTCCACTCGGTGCCAGGCTTGCGGTTGCGCCATGGGATTGTCTGCACCTGCTTCAAAGAGGTGTTCAGCTAGAACCTCACCATCTTCTGTCAACTCAATAAACTTGAGGGCTCCTTTTACAACTGTAATCTTGCCCCAAGTCCCGACCTTGGTATTGTGTTTCTGCTGGACAGCTTCAGGCATAGTTTGTTTATTCCACAAGGGCATACGTTTATAGGCAACTAGTTTTTCCATTTTCATTCCTCTTTTTATCGCTGGTTGACTGCTTTCATGACACGCGCGATATCGCGGTTTTGTTCACGACGTTTGATAGACTCCCGTTTGTCGTAGTCATGCTTCCCTTTAGCTAGGCCTAAAAGGAGCTTGGCATAGCCATCTTTGATATAGACCTTAAGGGGAACCAGCGTCATTCCTGTCCCTTTGGTCTCTTGTTCCAATTTTTGGATTTGTTTCTTATGGAGCAGGAGTTTGCGACGGCGTTCTGGTTCTTGGTTCCAGATATTGCCCTCTTCGTAAGGAGCGATATGAACATTGCTCAACCAGACCTCCCCATTTTTTACTTGGGCAAAGCCATCCTTGAGATTGATTCGAGCTGCTCGCACACTCTTGATTTCAGTTCCAGTCAGGACCATCCCTGCCTCTAGCGTATCTACGATTGTATAGTCGTGACGCGCCTTTTTATTTTGTGCGACGACCTTTCCCTCGCCCTTTGCCATGCTTGGCTCCTTTCTTAGCTACTTCCTTGTAAAAGGGTTTCTTTCCTTTTTTCTTCTTGTCTTTTTGTGAATGCTTGCGCTTATCATTTGAGCGTCCTGATTTTCTCTTATCTTCCTTCTTATCTGAACGACGACTTGAACCACGCCCTCTGTCACTGCGACTAGACTGTTTCAAGCCTTTTTCAATCACATCAAACTCACTTGGGATGTAAGAGAAGTCAATTTCACCCGTCATCTTGTCGGCTCTTTCAACTCGGATACGGATTTGCTGACCTACACGGAAGGTTGTTCCTGATTTCTCCCCACGAAGAGTCAAATCCCGCTCATTGAAATGATAAAATTCAGGTAGATTAGTGATGTGAATCAAGCCTTCAACTGTATTCGGCAATTCAACAAAGAGACCGAATTTGACAATACTTGATACAACCGCATCGTACTCTTCGCCTACATATTCCTCCATGTACTCAGCCTTTTTCATGGCTTCGACTTCACGTTCAGCCTCAATAGCACGACGTTCCCGGTTGGAAGACTGGGTCGCAATCTCTGGAATCACTTTCTCAAAATGCTCTGCTATTTCCTTAGAACGGCCGTAATCACGAATCATACGATGAACAAGGAGGTCTGGATAACGGCGAATCGGACTGGTAAAGTGAGTATAATAGTCGGCCGCTAGACCATAGTGACCATGGTTATGCTCCGAATAGCGAGCCTGCTGCATAGAGCGAAGAAGCATCATGGATAATACATCTGCATAAGGTTCTCCCTCAACAGCACTCATGATGTCTTGGAGAGCCTCCTGGCTAATCTCACTGGCAGTCCCATAAATGCGCAAGCCAAAGCTTGAAGCATAATCAATAAACTTCTGAACTTTTTCAGCCTTAGGCTCCTCGTGAATTCGATAGATAAAAGGCAGATCCAACTTGCTGAAATGTTCGGCAACTGTTTCATTGGCCATCAACATGAAGGACTCAATCATGCGCTCGGCAACACCACGCTGACGAAGAACGATATCAACAGGCTTACCTTGTTTATCCACTAAAATCTTAGCTTCATTGGTATCAAAATTGAGGGCTCCACGTTTCACACGCATGTTTTCTAGAGTTTCATGGAGCTTGGCCATAAGTTCGATACTAGGAACAATTTTCTGATACTCTTGTCTCTTTTCCTCGTCGCCCGCTAAGATATCATTGACATCGCTATAGGTCATACGGAAGCTAGTCTTGATAACCGTTTGTGTGATGGTGTAGTTGACTACACGACCATGTTTATCAATCTCCATAATGGCAGACTGGGTCAGGCGGTCAACTTGAGGATTGAGGGAGCAAATGCCATTTGACAAACGCTCTGGAAGCATTGGCACCACGCGGTCTGTCACATAAACAGAAGTCGCGCGGTTAAGAGCTTCCTTGTCAAGGGCAGAACCCTCGGTCACATAGTAGGAAACATCTGCGATGTGAACACCCAGCTCCAGATTCCCATTTTTCAAGGCCTTGATATGCACCGCATCGTCCAAGTCCTTGGCATCAGCACCATCAATGGTAAAGGTAATCTCATCTCTTAGATCCAGACGACCTTCCATATCCTTTTGAGACGGAACATCAGGCACACTTTCTGCTT
Organism: Streptococcus sp. 27098_8_86; assembly: GCF_041432595.1. Classification (GTDB taxonomy): domain Bacteria; phylum Bacillota; class Bacilli; order Lactobacillales; family Streptococcaceae; genus Streptococcus; species Streptococcus pneumoniae_F. The sequence continues at coordinate 119,443 of NZ_JAPVZW010000002.1, read as the reverse complement.
CCTTAACAACAGCCTCTGGAAATTCTGAGACAATGTCCATTGATTCCAAAACCTCAAGGACATCAATTCCGACATCCGTTGAATGTCCCACCACATCGAGGACACTCGCTACAAAGAAATCATGTTTCTTGCTTGGGTATTTGTCGATAAAGACCTTAAGAACTTCTGTTCCCTCTAGTTTTAGAGCTGGTTTCTTAACGTAAATCGGTTGGTTGATTTTCTGATTTTTTGAACGGATGTAACCAGCATACTTGGGTTTTTCCTGATCTAGAACGATTTGGCCGACAACTGTTGTCAAGCTGTGTTCTAATATATCAATAATTTTGGCTTCGGCTGCTGTTCCTTTATTTCGGTCAGCGACTTTCTTAATCACGACCTCAACGGTATCACCATCAATAGCATAGTTGACATCGTTTTTTCCTACAAAAAAGTCGTCCTCCTCGCCTTCCAGACTAACAAAGCCAAAGCCATTTTTATGAGCATGAAAAATCCCCTTGAGAGTAATCTCATGTTTTTTCTTGACTTCCAAAGTCAAAGTTCCATCTTCTTCAAAGCGTATCTGGTGCTTTCTTTCCATTAGGGACAAGGTTTTAATCAACTCACGAAAATCCTTGGAACCGTCTTTTTCCAAAGCCTGAGCCAAGTCATTGACAGTTACCTTTCCCATATCTTGCAAATATTCTTTTATTCTATCTTTCATATTTTCTTTCTAGATTTTTTTATTTTCTTTTACTGTAGAACCTTCTAAAATATCTTTTTAAAATAAAAAGAGGCAAAGACCTAGTCCTGCCCTTTATTTTCTTATCTACTTGATAATACCGTCAATGCTAAGGCAATGGCTAGCCAGAAAAAGACTAAAATCCCTGTCAAACGCTGCATTACAGCTTCAAAACCGCGTGCTTTACTGCGTTCAAATAAATCACCTGAGCTGGCATCAAATACATTGCTGGATTGGTTTTTGGTTGGTTGCATGAAAATCGCAATTACAATCACAACAGATAATACTAATAAAATGGTTAATAATAGGTTATACATATCAAACTCCTTAAAATCCTTATTATTTTACCATAAAATCTACTTAGATTCAAGATGTAGGGTTACTTTTCTTTCCTTGGGACAATACTTTAAAACCTCAATCTTGTCTGGATGGGTTTTGGAATTTTTACTGCTTAGGTAATTGATACTGCCACAAGAGGAGCACTTGAGATTAATTTTTACTCGCACTAGATTTCCTTTACTTTTAATAATGTTCGAAATTGAAGCAGGTTAAAGAGACAACTAAAGGCAACACAAAGGCTTGTCGCATAAAAGACAGCATGGTAACCAAATTGACCTGCTACTGCAGAACCTGCCATAGGCCCAACGACACCTCCCAGATAAAAGAATACCTGATTAAAGGCAAAGACCCTCGAAATACCGGCTTTGGGTGTCATCTTACTGAGAAGGGCATTAACTCCAGGAATCAAGGCACCGGTTCCCAAGCCAAAGAGGAAACGATAGAGTCCTAGTTGAAGGGGGCTAGAGGCATTGGCACAGAGGAGATAGATGATAACTGAATAAAACTGGGCTACAACTAAGAGGCGATGATTACCCACTTTATCACCTAGCTTGCCCATGACTCCTGCACTCATCATACTGGAAAAGCCCATACTGGATACAATCAAACCAGACACAAAGAGAAGATTCTCTGTCTGGCCTAAGTCGCGCACATAAAGTGCTAAAATGGGGCCAATCGATTGCGCTGAAAATTGGATGACAAAACTGGTCAGAAAGAGGTTGATCAAAAGATAGGGATATTTAACTGATATAAATAATTCCTTTGTTGGGATGGCCTTTTCCTTGGCTACTGGTTGAAAATCTTCCTTGATAAAGCAAATAGTTAAAATAGCAGCTAAAAATAGAAAACTACCAACCAGTAAGAAAACAGTACGAATGCCAAATAATTCTGCGATAAAGCCACCAATAAAGGGACCCGTTAGAGTACCTGCAACTACGCCTGTAGACAAAGTACCTAAGGCAGAGCCTGATTTCTCCTTGGGAACCTGACTGGCTATCAAGGCCGTTGCATTGGGAACAAAACCCGCAAATACACCATTCAGTAAACGAAGAAAGATTAACCAATAAATATTTGGCACAAAAGCCAATCCCCCCATAGTGATAGTCATGGCAAGGCCAGCCCGAATCATCATGGGTTTTCGACCGTATTTATCAGCAAAAATCCCCCAGATAGGAGAAAAGAGCGCCGCGGAAATGGCAGAGACAGAAATAGCTAAACCTGCATAAAAAGCGACTTGATCACTCCCTACGCCCAGATTTTCCACAAAGATGGGCATAAAAGGCACAACCAAGGAAATGCTGGCTCCTGTCAAAAAATTACCAAACCAAGCAATGCGCAGATTATCCTTCCAGTTAATCTCTGTCATCTTGCTTACCTCCCTCAAGCAGGGAGAAGACCTGAGTAAGAAGCTGGTCCTGATTGCCATTGTTATCTAGAACATGGCTGGCCAAATCTTTCTTTTTATCTAAAGGCCACTGGGCTGCCAGACGAAACTCAGCTTCATCTTCGGACAACTGGTCCCTTTTCATTAAGCGTTCTACTTGGACATCTCGGTCCACATAGACCAACCAAGTCTCATCAAACCAAGAGACGTAGTCCTGCTCAAAAAGTAGGGGAATATCCATGAAGAAAATCTCTTCTGTCTGAGCCAATTGGTCTCTCAAAGTAGCCAGTTCCTCACGGATAATCTCTCCTTGAATTTGCTTAGACCATTCTCGTTCATCAGTATTTGAAAAGATGAGACTAGCTAGGAGAGTGCGATTGAGTTCTCCATTTTCTAAGATAATTTTTTGACCAAAGTGCTGGACTAGAGCTTCAAACAGACGAGCACCAGGTTTCTGTAGTTGGTGGACGACTGCGTCGGCATCCACTACTTGAAAGCCTTGCTTTCTTAGAAAATTTGTCACTGTTGACTTACCAGAGGCAATTCCTCCTGTGATTCCGATGATTTTCCCCATCAGCTCCTCCTTTGGCAGTTTGGACAAAAGTGGGTGCCTCGTCCACCTAGTTGGATTTTCTCAATGATGGTACCACAGCGTACACATTCTTGATCAGCCTTGTCATAGACTTGATGAAAATCCTGCATGGTTCCATCTTCCCCAAAGGCATTGGTATAGGTCCGAATGGTTGATCCACCTTTTTCAACAGCCTGGCCCAATACAGCAATGGTCTGGTCATGAATGGCTGTCGCTTCTACTGCTGTCAAAGTCTGAGAAGATCTTGCTGGATGAATCTGAGCTCGCCAGAGAACCTCATCTACATAAATATTACCAAGGCCAGCTACCAAGGTTTGATCTAATAAGTGAGATTTGATAGGCTTTTTGGACTTAGCGAGGGCATTTTTAAAGACCTGCAAATCAAAATCCTGCTCTCTTGGCTCAGGACCTAATTTTTTAGAAATAAAGTAAGCTTCCAAAAGGTCTGGTGCAAGCAGTTCCATAGTACCAAACTTGCGTACATCCTCATAAACAAGCGTGCCACCGTCTTCAAACTGAAAGAAAACATGAGCATGCTTGCGTTCAGGTGCTTGGTCTGGATAGTAAAAATACTTGCCCTCCATCCGCAGATGGGAAATCAAGACCTTGTCTGTCATGTAGAAAAGCAAATATTTGCCACGGCGTCCCATTGACTCAACAACTTGACCAGGCACTTCCTTTCGAAACTCGTCCAAATCTGCCTTAATCATCTTGGGATAGCGAATATCAATGCTAGAAATCTTTTTACCCAAAATCAATTTTTCTAAGCCACGTCGAACGGTTTCAACCTCAGGTAATTCAGGCATAAGTCCTCCTTCTGTAAAAACAAGAAGCAGGCATGAGCCCACCTCTACTTAGTATTCTTTTTCATTATAGCCAAAGTCAGCCAAATCTAGCTTTTTATCGCGCCAATTTTTCTTGACCTTGACCCAGGTTTCTAGGAAGACCTTATCTCCTAGCATGAGTTCAATATCACGACGGGCCATGCTACCGATTTTCTTAAGCATAGCGCCACCTTTACCGATGATAATCCCTTTTTGGCTATCTCGCTCGACCATGATGGTTGCACGGATGTGAACCTTGTCTGTCTCTTCATCTCGTTTCATAGAATCCACAACTACTGCAACAGAGTGCGGAATCTCTTCACGAGTTAAGTGCAAGACTTTCTCGCGAACCATTTCTGAAACCAAGAAACGTTCTGGATGGTCTGTGATTTGATCAGACGGGAAATACTGGTAACCTTCGTCCAGATTTTCACTCAAAATATCAACTAAACGTGAGACATTATTTCCCTGAAGAGCTGAGATTGGAACGATTTCCTTAAAGTCCATTTGATTACGAAAATCATCAATCTGAGACAAAAGCTGGTCTGGATGAACCTTATCAATCTTGTTCACCACCAAAATCACAGGAACCTTGGCAGCCTTAAGACGCTCGATAATCATGTCGTCTCCCTTACCACGCGCTTCATCAGCAGGCACCATGAAAAGAACAGTATCCACTTCGCGAAGGGTACTGTAGGCAGACTCAACCATGAAATCTCCGAGAGCCGTTTTAGGTTTGTGAATCCCTGGTGTATCAATAAAGACGATTTGCTCCTTATCAGTCGTGTAAATTCCCATGATTTTGTTGCGCGTTGTCTGCGCCTTGTCACTCATGATGGCAATCTTTTGCCCCATGACGTGGTTTAAAAAGGTTGACTTCCCAACATTGGGACGTCCTAAAATGGCTACAAAGCCTGATTTAAAAGTCATAATTTCCTCTTACTGTTTAAAATAATAAATCCCAGATTCGTGGGAGAAAAATCAATGCGCCTGTTAAGGCTGCAAAAAGAGAGACTACTAATACCGCGCCAGCCGCCATATCCTTGGCATTTTTAGCCAGCATGGAAAAGTGATAGTGACTGGCCAAATCCACCACATTTTCAATAGCAGAATTGATAATTTCAAAGGCTACTACTAAGAAAATGCTCAATAGGAGAAAGAGCCATTCGATTCGTGACACCTGAAAAACAAAACCTGCAAGGATGACTACAAGAGCCGTCACTGCATGTTTTCGCATATTGCGTTCTTCCTTGATAGCAGTAAAAATTCCTGTGAGAGCAAATTCTAAACTGGATATCAGGTCACGATTTTTCCATTTTCGTTTATTGTCTTGTGAGTCCATAGGCTGTCAAAATTTCTTCTTGTAAACCGAACATCTCCGCTTCTTCTTCCGGAGTGTAGTGATCATAGCCGTTGATATGTAAAAAGCCGTGTACTGCCAAGAAGCCCATCTCACGCTCAAAGCTGTGGCCATATTCCTCAGCCTGCTCATGAGCCTTATCAATAGAGATGAACAGTTCTCCAATATAGGCATCAAACTCAGACATCATCTCTGCTAATTCTGGATTTTCAAGCAAATCCTCTTCGTCAAAGGCAATTTCCAACTCTGGTTTATACTCAAGGCTAATGACATCTGTCGGACGATCCGTGTCACGGTACTCCAGATTGAGTTCATGACTACGCTCATTGGTCACAAAAGTGACTGCCATCTCCTTGTCTTCTTTGCCTAATTTTTTGGCTGCATATTCCAAAATTTCTTGGGTTTGTTGCAACATTTCTTTTGAAACTTGACCAGTTTCATCTACCATTTCAATATACATGTGCTTCTCGTTTCTCTTTACTTGGCTTTATTATACCACATTTCCATGATTTTATTCTACCTTTTTGATATAATACTATGGAATACAATCACAAGGAGAGAACGATGTCATTTGACGGATTTTTTTTACACCACATGGTTGAGGAATTGCGAAGAGAGTTAGTGAATGGTCGCATCCAGAAAATCAATCAGCCTTTTGAACAAGAGTTGGTCTTGCAAATCCGTAGCAATCGCCAAAGTCATCGCCTGCTCCTTTCTGCCCATCCAGTTTTTGGACGCATTCAGCTGACCCAAACGACTTTTGAAAATCCAGCCCAACCTTCTACCTTTATCATGGTTTTGAGAAAATATTTGCAGGGTGCCCTGATTGAGTCGATCGAGCAAGTGGAAAATGACCGTATTGTGGAAATGACAGTTTCCAATAAAAACGAGATTGGGGACCATATTCAGGCTACCTTGATTATCGAAATTATGGGGAAACACAGTAATATTCTACTGGTTGATAAGAGCAGTCATAAAATTCTCGAAGTCATTAAACACGTCGGCTTTTCACAAAATAGCTACCGCACCTTGCTGCCTGGATCGACCTATATCGCTCCTCCGAGTACGGAATCACTCAATCCTTTTACTATCAAGGATGAAAAACTCTTTGAAATCCTGCAAACACAGGAAACGACAGCTAAAAACCTTCAAAGCCTCTTTCAAGGTCTGGGACGCGATACGGCAAATGAATTGGAAAGCATACTGGTTAGTGAAAAACTTTCCACTTTCCGTAACTTTTTCAATCAAGAAACCCAGCCATGCTTGACTGAGACTTCCTTCAGCCCAGTTCCTTTTGCAAATCAGGTGGGAGAACCTTTTACCAGTCTTTCTGATTTGTTGGACACCTACTATAAGGATAAGGCTGAGCGCGACCGCGTCAAACAGCAAGCCAGTGAACTCATTCGTCGTGTTGAAAATGAACTTCAAAAAAATCGTCATAAGCTTAAAAAACAAGAAAAAGAGTTACTGGCGACAGACAATGCTGAAGAATTTCGCCAAAAAGGAGAATTGCTAACAACCTTCCTCCACCAAGTGCCTAACGACCAAGACCAGGTTATCCTAGACAACTACTACACCAACCAACCTATCACGATTGCACTTGATAAGGCTCTGACTCCCAACCAGAATGCCCAACGCTATTTCAAACGCTATCAGAAATTAAAAGAAGCTGTCAAATACTTGACTGATCTGATTGAGGAAACCAAGGCAACCATTCTCTATCTGGAAAGTGTGGAGACCGTCCTCAACCAAGCTGGACTGGAAGAAATCGCTGAAATCCGCGAAGAATTAATCCAAACAGGTTTTATCCGCAGAAGACAGCGAGAGAAAATTCAGAAACGAAAAAAACCAGAACAGTATCTAGCAAGCGATGGCAAAACCATCATCTATGTCGGACGCAATAACCTGCAAAATGAGGAGCTAACCTTTAAAATGGCCCGCAAGGAGGAACTTTGGTTCCATGCCAAGGATATTCCTGGAAGCCATGTTGTCATCTCAGGAAATCTTGACCCATCTGATGAAGTCAAGACAGACGCGGCAGAACTAGCCGCCTACTTCTCTCAAGGTCGCCTTTCAAATCTGGTCCAGGTAGATATGATTGAAGTCAAGAAACTCAACAAACCAACTGGTGGCAAACCCGGTTTTGTCACTTACACAGGACAAAAGACCCTCCGTGTCACACCAGACCCAGAAAAAATTGCATCCATGAAAAAATCCTGATTTTACTTGAAATCAGGATTTTCTTTTACATTTTACTCTGCAATCAAGGTTTCTAATCCAACCTTCATCATATCGGTGAAGGTATTTTGGCGTTCTTCTGCAGTCGTGTCTTCATCTGGATTGACCAAGCTATCAGAGATAGTCATAATAGCTAGCGCATCAACATGGTGTTGAGCAGCAAGATAGTAAAGAGCTGCTGCTTCCATTTCCACAGCCTTGACTCCCCATTTACCAAGCTCGATATTCTTTTCAAAGTAGTTTGAGTAAAAAACATCAGATGACAAAACGTTCCCAACGTGGGTTGTCATACCAAGTTCTTTGGCAATATGGTAGGCCTTATCTAGTAAATCAAAACTAGCGATTTGTGGAAAATCGTACTGTGGCCAGTCATTACGGACGATGTTTGAGTTGGTTGCAGCTGCCTGCGCCAAAACCAATTCACGAACGTGGACATCTTCATTCAAAGAACCTGCAGTTCCCACACGAATCAATTTCTTCACACCGTAGTCAACAATCAACTCTCGCGCATAAATCGAAATCGATGGCATCCCCATCCCAGTTCCCATGACAGATACACGGTGGCCCTTGTAAGTACCAGTGTAACCAAACATGTTACGCACTTCGTTAAAACAAACAGCATCTTCAAGGAAATTCTCCGCAATAAACTTAGCACGAAGAGGATCCCCAGGAAGAAGAATTTTATCAGCAATTTCACCCTGCTGAGCAGCAATATGGATAGACATAATTTATGATTCAAAGAGCGACAAGAAAACGACTGAAAATTAGGAATCTGACGAGAAATCCTGATTTCTCAGTCAGATTATCTATTTTCCAAGTTTTCCGCTCGTGTTCAAATTAGAACACCTCACTCTACCTTTCTTTTTTTATATTCAGGATAGCGACAGAGAATAAAGTAAAAATAAGAAACTGATGACGCATCGCAGATGCTAAACAGTTTATCTTTTTTACACAGTTCTCCGCCCGTATTCAGTTCAGCAAATACGGTTTACCCATCCTTTCTTTCTTAATTTTGATGATATTGAGAAGATTAGACCGGCTTCAATTCAAAGCAGAACTCCCCTTCTCTTCTGAATTTTTAGAAAAGTTTTCCGTTCGTGTTCAAATTAGAACACGCGCTCTACCTTTCTTTTTTTATTTTTATATTTCATAGCTAGGAAAAATCGGATTCAATCAAGATTCCAATAGGCCTACTACATTTTTATTTAAAACAGTTATAAATAAATTGAGAGTTTTTTTAATCTTTTAAATCAAATCATTGACTAGAAGAAATGGGCATTTCCTACCTAGTTACTTTATTATTTGACTTCTGACACAGTATGTTAGCCCAAGAAAAACGGTCTAATATTTTTGCAAATTCATAGGCTAAAACAGCTGTTACTAAGAGATACGGAAGAGAATCTATACCTAGCCCAGTGAAACCTATAACTAATCCGGTTGCAGAAATGGGTGCCCTCAAGGTCACAGATAAAAAGCAAACAGATCCCAAAAGTAAAATGCTTGGCTGGCTATCCACACCTAGAATTATGCCCAAGAGAGCAGTTCCAGCCATCCCCAAGGCAAAAGATGGTGTAAGGGTACCACCATAGGCCCCTGCCCACAGAATAATAAGAACAACTAATGCTTTTAATATAAACAAAAGGAGTACTGTTTTGCCATTGCTACCATTCAATACTTCCTGAGCCATCATACGTCCATTTCCAAGTAGATGTGGAAAATAACTTGCTAATCCAATAAGAAAAAGAAAAGCTGTAGGCAATGTGAGAAGTACTCGTTTATCTTTTATTCTGTTTGAAGACGCTGCCTTACTTAAGCGACCAAAAAGCCAAGCTGGTGGGGTTAAGAAAAGAAGTAATAAGGGAATAATCCATATTTCCTTTAATGACCATGTGATCGATGGAATCTGGTAGAGAGCCTGATCTGAAATAACCAAGCCTGCTATATAGGTTGAGACATAAGTAGTCAAACCGACTAAGACAAATCGTTTAATAGATAGAGCAATTCCTAGGGTTTCAAAAACAAAGAAGACACTTGTTAATGGAACCTGATAAACAGCCGCTAAACCAGCACCAGCACCACAAGCAAGGAGAAAGATGCGATCCTTCATAGACAGTATACATATTTTTCCAATTGGTCCTGCAAATAGAGTTCCAATTTCTCGTGGTGCAGCTTCTTTGCCAATAGGGGCTCCCCCTCCAACTGCAATGATCTGCCAAATTGAATGAAATAGCTGTTTTAGAAAATGAAGCTTGTATTGTGAAGTCTCATCCTTCATCTGAGCTTTGATGGAATAAATCTTCGACCCTTTTTGCAAGAAATACCAGACCAAGGATGAACCAAGACCCACGATTATTAAACTTAGTCCTATCCGTAACGAGGAAACTCCATCTGTCAAAAATCCAGTATGATGCTCTGACTGACCAAAAGCCAGCTCCTCCACCATCTCTAAAAGATAATGGAGAAAAATACCAGATAAACCCGAAACTATTCCTTGTAGAATTACTGCTAGGAATAATCTAAAATTATAAGGAATCTTTCGAAAAATACTCCTCAATTCTATTAACATGATTACAATTCAGCAAGAATCGCTTTAAGCAAGCCTTTAAAGTCGCCTTTAACACGTTCAGTCACTTCTACAACTTCTTCGTGGTTGAGTTCTTCTTGGAATCCAGCCGCAAAGTTAGTGATACATGAAATTCCCAGAACTTTCAAGCCTGAGTGGGCTGCCACAATAACTTCAGGAACAGTCGACATACCAACTGCATCTGCTCCCAGCGTCTTATAAGCACGGATTTCTGCTGGTGTTTCATAAGTCGGACCAGTTACACCGATATAGACACCTTCATCAAGCTTGATACCAAGTTTTTTAGCCACTTCATGGGCAGTAGCACGGTATTCTGGTGTGTAGGCCTTAGACATATCTGGAAAACGAGGACCAAAATCATCCAAGTTTTCACCCATCAATGGGTTTTGCCCCGTCATGTTAATATGGTCTGAGATAGCCATCAAGGTACCAGGACCAAATCCAATACCGCCAGCAGCATTGGTTACAATAACACCTTCACATCCAAGAACTTTCATGACACGAACTGGGAAAGTCACGACTTCAAGAGGATTTCCTTCATAGAAATGGAAACGACCTTGAAGAGCCAAGACTTTTCGACCTGCAAGTTCTCCATATACCAATTTACCAGCGTGACCAACTACTGTAGAGCGGCCCCAGTTTGGAATCTCAGCATAGTCTACTACAACTGGATTTTCGATTTCTTCTGCAAGTTCTCCAAGCCCTGATCCAAGGATTAGACCGAACTCAGGTACTTGGATTCCCTTGTCTTTCAGGAAGGCAGCTGTTTCCTTGATTTTATCTAAAAATATCATTGTGTGTCTCCTTTATTAGTTTTTTAGCATTTGACCGATTTTGTCAAAAGTTTTAGCATTACGAATGGTGATTTGGCGGTAGAAAGGCATCTTGAGTAAGTATTTGTGATAGGCCGTTTCGTAGTACGATTCTTCGGAGTATTTTCCCCAGAAAATACCAAGTTTTCCAAAATGAACGACTTCATCTTCCAGTTCCAAACCGTTCACTTTCTCGATCACTTGATCCACATCCAAGCTCTCCGTGTAAAAGAGGACATCTTTTCGAGCTAGGTCTTTAGTCCACCATTTAGGTAGATTTTCAAGTTCCGCTTCATAGTCTTCCTGACTCAGCAAAGAAAAGCTCTGAATAAATGGATAATGGACTGCAAAGAAAGCCTCTAACTTTTCAACCAATCGGGCTTTGGGAGCTGTCGAAGTAAAGAAAATATTGCCACTGTTGATGTAGGTCTCAACCTTTTCCAGTCCCAACTCTGTCAGTTCTTGACGAAGTTGCGCCATGACAACTTTATTTTTCCCACCGACATTAATTCCCCGAACAAGTAAAGCATATCGCGTCATCTTATACCAATTTATCTAAGAAACTTTCCCCAATCATGGCAGTTTCAACACCAAAGTTATCGGCAATAGTCGCTGAGATATCTGCAAAATGTCCTACTGGAATAACACCATTGCCTTTAAAGGCAGGGCTGTAAGCCAAAAGTGGAATATATTCACGAGTGTGGTCTGTTCCTGCATAGGTTGGGTCATTTCCATGGTCAGCAGTAATCAAAAGAAGATCATTCTCTCTCATGGCTGCGATAATTTCAGGTAAGCGTTCATCAAACTCATGCAAGCAATCACGGTAGCCATGAGCATTACGACGGTGGCCGTATAGGGCATCAAAGTCCACCAAGTTTGTGAATGAGAATCCTTTTTCAAACTCAGCAAGGCCCATAGTCTTCAACAGTGTATCAATTCCGTGGCTATTTGACTTGTTATGGCCCATGTCGTGGTTGATACCAGCACCGTTAAAGATATCGTTGATTTTACCAACAGCGTAAGTATCGATACCAGCCTCATTCAATTTATCCAAAACAGTCGGTGCAAATGGAGATACTGCCAAGTCACGACGGTTTGCTGTACGAGTGAAGTTACCTGGCTCACCAACATATGGACGGGCAATGATGCGACCAAGAAGGGCAGGACGCTCAAGGGTAATCGAACGAGCGTACTCACAGATACGGTACAATTCATCCAGAGGAATGATGTCTTCGTGGGCAGCAATTTGCAAAACAGGGTCAGCTGAAGTATAGATAATCAACTCCCCAGTTTCCATTTGACGTGGTCCAAAATCATCGATAACAGCTGTTCCTGAGTAAGGTTTATTAGCTTCACGAATAACCTTACGTCCTGAAAATTCTTCAATTTTTGTCAAGATTTCTTCTGGGAATCCGTTCCAGAAAGTATCGAAAGGCTCGGTAATATTGAGTCCCATGATTTCCCAGTGACCAGTCATAGTATCCTTACCAAGGGATACTTCTTCCAATTTTGTTGCATAACCCGTTGGATTGCTTTCAGCTGGAACAGTCTTCAGAGGAGTTTCACGAGGAATATTTCCTAGACCGATTTTAGCCATGTTTGGCACATTCAAACCAACTGTTTTTGAAATGTGTCCTAGTGTGTCAGAAGCTCCATCTGGAACCCCTGCATTGACAAAGTTATTGGCATCTGGTGCAGCACCGATTCCTACAGAATCCAGTACCACCAAGTGAATACGATTAAATTTTGACATAGTGTATCTCCTTATTATGTTGATTAGTTTGCTTTTGTTGAAGTTAAAATCTGAACCCCGTCTCGTCCAGCAACGATTACCTTATCCACCATTTGATTAAATAAGCCGTGCTCCACGACACCAACGATATGGTCCAATTCTTGGCCAAAGGCAATTGGATCCTCGATGACATCCAAGGCCAAGTCAATGATAAAGTTCTGCATATCCGTCACAAAACGTTGGCCGTCTTTTTCACGGAAACTTGGTTTGTAGCCAGCTCGCTCAAAACGACGAAAGACCTGTTCTGCACCATACTGAACTACTTCTACAGGCAGTTTAAAAGCGCCCAATTTCTCAACTAGTTTGCTTTCGTCTACCACCCAAATATATTCTTTTGAGGGCGTTGCCACAACCTTCTCCATGAGAAGGGCACCACCACCACCTTTGATTCCGTTAAACTGGCTATCCACTTCATCTGCCCCGTCAACCGTCACATCAACCAAGTCTACTTGGTCAATAGACTTGAGCGGTATACTAAGCCCTTCAGCCTGTTTACTAGTCACACTAGAAGTCGTTACAGCTGTAATCTGTAACCCTTCTTCCTTAATACGACGACCGATTTCTTCTACAAAATAATAGGCAGTAGACCCCGTTCCTAGTCCGACTACCATGCCATCATTGACAAACTCAGCAGCCTTGATACCTGCCATTTTTTTCAGATTTTCCACTCAAACACCTCCATTAAAGAGCTACTTTTATTATAACATGTATCCTTTTTTATTTCATGGATACACTAGAAAAACCCGAACATTTTTATTTCGGGTTTTGATGTCCTATTTAACCATATCAGGATCGTAATCATAGAATCCTGTATCAAGGAAACGGTTTTTAGGGTGTAACTTGCGCACTTCTTCATCTAGCAAGAAGGCTTGGTCATGGCTAAAGTTGCCCTCTTGAATCAAGCTACGCGCTTGGATAAAGAGTTTTGCAATCTCAACAAAGTTCTGACCAGGTGTATAGAGACCTTCTAGTTTCCAGTGAGTAAAACCATGCTCTACCAATTCTGTCAATTTTGTCATCAAATCAAGGTCATTGTTTGCAAAAATGTGGGTACCATGATTGTCTTCAAAAATGGAATAGTGACTCTCTGGGTCACTTGGCTCAGCCAAGAAGAGGTCACGCTTGCGAGTCTTTTCATCATCGATATGCGTAAAGTTATAGTAGTTTTGCAAGAGTGGACGTTTAGAATGATGGATGACACTAGCACCGTAAACCAAAACTTCAGCAGGAATTTCCAAAATCTCTGGCATTTTAAAGAGTTCAGCAGATGGAATTTCACGCGCCAAAACAGCCTCAGATGCGCCAGCCTTTTGTCCCCAGAAGTTAATCTGACGACTACTTGTCACCATAGTTGAAGCATCATAGACGGTCTTAAATGAATAACCATCGCGGTTGACTACGTAAAAGACACCTGCATCCCCAATCGTAATGTAGTCTGTCTTGATTTCTTCCAAAAAGTCTAAGAAAGGCTTGATACGGTCCATCATATCTTGGTGCATGAGGGCGTTGACCGCAACAATCAATTCCTTACCAGCTTCATGAACCAACTTAGCGATTTCACGCAATTGGTCATAACTAAAGGTTGTTGGCAGACGAAGGCCAAAATCTTTCTCACCAACATAGATACGGTCTACGCCAACTTCGAGCAGTTGTTTAACTTGTTCAATACTTTCAGCAGTTGCTGTAATGATAATCTTTTCCATAAGAAAAATTATACCATATTTCTGGAAAATCAGCTATGAATACTAGGAATTTTCTAAAAAGGCAAAGTCATTTTTTAAGGTTTGCAATCAAAAAGTGAACAGTAACTAGCACTGTCCACTCTCATTTTATGCAAGTGATTTTTCAACTAGGTGACCATCATTCATGACATAAATACGGTCAACCTTATCAAGAAGACGTGTATCATGTGTAATCATGACAACTCCTCTTCCTTGTTCATGGGCAATGGCCGACAACATCTCCGTAACTTGGTAGGCACGCTCGGTATCCAGACTGGCTGTTGGCTCATCGGCAAGCACAATGCTTGGATTGTTATAGAGGGCTCTAGCAATCGCAGCTCGTTGACGTTCTCCACCTGATAGAGCCTTGGGATACTGATCTTGTACTTTTTCCAAATCCAACAAGTCAAAAAGTTCTTTCCGGTCACTTTTACTATTTTTTCCCTTATCCAGTCTGTCAATCAAATCCAGCTGTTCCTTGACCGTTAGAAAAGGAATTAAGTTTGACGCCTGGAGAATGAAACCAAATTCTCTAAAACGGAGGTCTGTTTTCTCCTTCTCCGTCAAATTGCCTGTTTCCTTACCCTTAACTAAAATCTTTCCACTCGACGCTTCCTGAAGTTGTCCTAGAGTCGTTAGAAAGGTCGTCTTTCCAGAACCTGAAGGCCCAACGATAGCCACGAACTCTCCTGCATTTAGCTGAAAATTCGTCTCATGTAGAGCTACGACTTTCATCTTTCCTTCCCCGTACGTTTTTGTCACTTGAGTCATTTCAATCAATGCTGTCATACTATTCTCCTTATCATTCTGCAATCGCAGTAATCGGGTTCACCTTTAGCAAGCGTGGAAGTGAAATGACACCACCTAGCATGGCCATCAAACAAATCACCAAGCTTAGGACAGAGTAAGCTATCCAGCTTGGGTAGAAAAAGAAGGTAGCTGGTAAAAACAAAATCACTCCTCCGATAGCTAGCAAGGCTAGAGAAATTCCCATACCAGCTAGGAAGAAGATTTGACAGAAAAGAGACCATACAATGGTTTTGATCTGTATTCCCTGAGCCCGCATTATTCCATAAAGTCCTAGTTTTTGTATGGTAATGATATAAACAAATATACCCACAATCAAGCCTGTGATGACAATCATAGCAAGAATCATCCCTGAAAATACATTAACTTGAGGTGTGTAACCAGGAATTTTCGATATCATTTTTGGAGTAGAAATCTGTTTCAGTCCATCACCAGCCACTTCTATATCATTTTTCAATACCAAGGCAGAGATGGATTTATTAGATTTTAAAGTTCCTTGTAAGGTCCAATAAGTTGTCAAACTCGTAAATACAACTGGCTCAGTAAAAAACTTATTTCCTTTAGTCAGCCCTACAATCTTGTAACTTACTTCGCTTCCATTGAGCTGAATGGCATCACCCAACTTCATTCCATAGTTTTCAAAGGACTGATCTACGACCACCTCATCATCCCCTTCAGGATAACGGCCCTCCGTCAAACTAGGAGAGATAAAAGCGTCCCACTCTTGAGCAAAGATGGAAACATTGACCTTTTCACTATCATCGACTAGATTAGTCACAGCAAACATATACCCTAGTGGAGCAGCCTCTTTAGAACTCTTATCCTTGTAGTCCTTTTCAGGAATAAAAGATGCTGTCAAATTATCATTTGCGTAGTCAGATAAAACCACACCCGTCGCTTGCCAATTATCAATAGCGGCTCGGTTGTTTAGCACAAGACCAAGAGCTAGACTGGTCATAAAAAAGACCATAAAAGCGATAAGAAAAATAGTAGTTAGAATCAAACTATATCGAAGTTTGTTTCGTAATATTTCTTTGATAGCAAGATACATGCTTATCTCCTTTAACTTTTCCAAGAGGTATCAATTAGACACCTCACTACTACAAAAATAGGAGACAGAAAATCTGTCTCTGTATTCAAAACAAATCTCACTAATCAAATTAAATAAAATAAAGAAAATAAGGAAATAATTTTCCTAAAAATGAATCAATTGGTAGCTCTATTTTCTTAGTAATATAATCAATTATGAATATTAATAAGTATTGAGTGTCTATCCATCCTATCATTTTCACATTATAGTGTCAAGAAAAGTGATTTTGAAAAGGGACTTTATTCTTATTGTAACCTTTCTGTAATAATTCTCTGCTGAAAAAATGATAAAATAGGTATGTACTGTTAAGGAGAGAATAATGCCCGTAAGAAAATTACAATCCTATGAGGTAGAGTATCAAGAAGAATTAAGCCAACAGGTTCCTCGCTATCAAGATTATACACCTGAAGCGCAATCTGATGCCAATCTCAAGGAAATCCTATTTTTTGTTAATATCGCTGTTTTTTGTATCTGTATTGCTATCTTTAGTTTTGTCTTTTTAGCATTAAAATTATCAACTGCTCTTGCCTTTACCGCAGCAATCGGAGCCAGCTTACTTGTCTTAAAAGTTCAACGATCTATTATCAAACGAAAACGTAGAAGATAAATCCAAAATATCGCCCCAGCTGGAGCGATATTTTTATTTTTTCTTTTTAGATGGTGTGTGGATGGCAATCTTCACTTCAAAGATTGTTCCCTTTGGTTTATTATCTTTAACAGTAATGGTTCCTTTTAGCGCATCTACAATTTGCTTGGCTAGGGATAAACCTAAACCAAAACCACCTTTTTGGCGGGTTCTAGCCTTATCAACTCGATAAAATCTATCAAAAATTTTCTTCTTATCTTCTGCTGAAATACCGACTCCATTGTCAGAAACTAACAAATAAAGATTACGATCAGTCGCTGAAATCATAAAATCAATTTCACCATCCTCCTCAGTATATTTGATAGCATTATCAAATAGGATGGTCATCAGTTGTTTCAAAAGAAGTTGATCTGTGACAATTGTTCGATGGATACGATTTTCAAAACGGAAGACACGGTCATTTTCCGAAGCAATCATCTCATAGTTTGTGAAAGTCGTATTGAAAAAGCTAGTTGGAACTTCTGCAAGTTCCGGCTTAATCCCATCATCTCTACGAGCTAAATTCAACAAGTTCGTCGTCAAAAACCGCATATTTCGGACTTCTTCCAAACTCGATGCAATGCTTTCGCTCACATCCATAATGGTTGCTTCTGGCTTACGAAAAAGGGTTTCTAAACGATTTTGCAAAACAGCAAGTGGAGTTCGTAACTCATGACTGGCATTTTCCACAAAGGACTGCTGCTTCTGCATGCTCTCAAGCAGGGGCCGAACACTGACCCTAGCTAGATAGAGACTGGCAAGTAAAGACAAAATCCAGAAACTTGCCATCACGACCACAATCAATTGCTCATGCTTTTGACTGGCTTGCTCCAACTGACTGGTATTAATCAAGACAGCTGCATACTTGATATTGGTTGAAACCGAACTGATATTGGTTTCCATCAAAATCATGCGATAGATTTCTTCCTGTCCATAGCTATTAAAAACCTGAATTTGATAGATATGGCCTAATTCTTTTTTCTCCAGTTTAATCTTATCCAAGCCCAAAAATCGGTTTCCAGAAAGGAGTTGGGTAAAATTCTTATCAAAGAGAATGACTTCTGTGTTAGAACTGACATTGGGTTTTATCTCCGTCTTGCTAGCATCTGTAGCGGCATTCTCTAAATCTTTAATCTCTTCTGTCGCCCTATTTACTGCCAGCTGAATAACTGCTTGAGGATTATTACTCAAACCATGTAGCGTATCATCCACCGAAGTATAGAGACTCGAATGCATGACCTGCAAAATAATCAGAGTCATGGTAGAGAAAATCAGAGTGAAGACACCAAAGTTGCGGATAAAATAACTAAAGTCATCCGCATACCATGTTTTTTTTAGTTTACTGAACATCTTTTAAAATATACCCAACACTACGCAAGGTTTGCAAATTCTCTGCAAAAGTGGTTCCTTTTAATTTCTTACGGACTTTTGAAACATAGACTTCGACAACCGAAATCGTTGTGTCACTATCAAATCCCCATAGACGATCAAAAATCTGAGTCTTGGGCAAAATAACATTTTGATTTTGAAGGAAATAGACTAATAAATCAAACTCTTTCCCCAGCAATTCGACAGGAGTATCTTCAACCTTAACGGTATTTGTTGACAAATTAACCACAATATTTCCATAAGTCAAGGTGTTTTCATTAAACTTGCCTGAACGTTTGAGCAGGGCTTGAATTCTCATTTTGAGTTCTTCTAGGTAGAAAGGTTTGGTCAGATAATCATCTGCTCCCAGTTCAAATCCATGTCCCTTGTCATCCAAACTTTCCTTGGCAGTCATGATCAGAACTGGAGTCGTAATCCCCTTTTCACGCAATTCTTTCAAGACTTGGAAGCCATTTTTTTCAGGCAGCATCAAATCGAGCAAAATCAAGTCATAGACGCCACTCTCAGCTTCGTAGAGACCTTCTTCTCCATCAAATACCTGCATGACATCTGCAAAATCGTCTAAAAAGTCAAATACTGAATTTGACAGACCTAGGTCATCCTCAACCAATAAGATTTTTATCATGAGAAACTCCTCCTTATTAAAACCATTATACCAAATTTGCCTTAAAAAAAACTCAACTCTCTACATTTTACATGAGAAAGCTGAGTTTTCTTTTTATTTTAGGCTTATTTATGCGTTTCCGTATTGAAGAACGACTGCTTCCACTGCAGCTTTTTCACGGTTAATCAAGTCAACACGCGCTGCAATTTCCTTGATTCCCATACCGATGTTACGGCTAAGAGCAAGGTCAGAAAGTTGTGGCTCAAAGAATTCCTTGTACTCTGCCAAACGTTGCTGAGTCTTAAATACGTGAGCAGGAAGGATAACAAAGCTATCAAAGCTCATATCTCCACCAAGAGCTGCCTTAATCCAAGCCCAGTTTTCACGAGCCCAAGACCATGCTGTTTCCTGAGTTGCTTGATGGCTTAAGAACTGGAAGTACCAAGCAGACAAGTCTTGTGGTTTGACCACAAATTTGTCCTTCCAAGAAGCAATCAAGTTTTGGATATTATCCGCATCTGTACTGTATGCAAGAGCAGCTGCCAACTGGCGTTTAAAGACAGCATCTGTTGCGTGAGTGTAAGTATCAAGATAAAGTGCTAACAAGTCTTTAGTCTCATGATGTTTCATCTCATTGATCAGAACTTGTGAGCGAATAGCTGCTGGAAGTCCTGCAAGATTCTCCTTGTGAGCCGCGAAGATTTGGCTAGCGACTTGACTAGCTTCTGCATCATTTGAGCGAATCATCATAGAAACAGCCAACTGACGAACCAACTCATCCTCATCTGATTCGCCATCTTTAGCTTCAAAACCAAGACGGTCATAGTTGTGACGAGCCAATTTAGCAACCAAGGCTTTGAAGGCTCTTTCAGCTTCTGTTCCTTCATCTATAAAGCGCTCAAGAGCAGATATTACTTGAGAAACAGCTGAAACGACAAGGTAAGATTCTTCTTTAGCGAGTTTATCAAGTACTGGAAGCAAGTCTGCATAAGAAATGTGCCCTGCTTCAGCAAGCAAGCGACGTTCTTGGACGATTTGCAGTTTACTTGTATTATCAAGCTCAACTAGGTCAGCAAGAATAGCATCTAGCAAGTCTCCTTGATAGTCTGTAATGTAGTGAGCTGTATTTTCAGTATTGAGACGAAGAGCTCCTTCATTTTCAGCAAGAAGGGCTGCGTAGCCAGGGATTTCGATGCTTTCAGTTTCGAGTGTATCAGGCAAGCCTTTCCAGTTGCTGTTTAGTGGCACAACCCAGAGACGGTTCTTGTCTTCGTGCTCACCGATAAAGAATTGTTTTTGTGAGATCTTCAAGACATCATTTTCAACTTTGACAGTGAGAACTGGGTAACCAGGTTGTTCCAACCAAGAATCCATGAAGGCTGCGACATCACGTCCAGACGCTTGACCAAGAGCATCCCAAAGGTCACGACCAATTGTATTGCTGTATTGATGTTTTTCAAAGTAGGCATGCAAACCTTTGGCAAAATCAGCATCACCTAGCCAACGACGAAGCATATGCATGAGGCGACTTCCTTTGGCATAGACTATAGCTCCGTCAAAGAGCGTATTGATTTCATCTGGATGTTTCACTTCGACGTGAACAGATTGAACACCATCAGTCGCATCACGTTTCAAGGCAGACGGAACACCACCTGTTTGGAAATCTTCAAAGATATTCCAGCTTGGTTCAATAGCATCCACACAGACGTACTCCATCATGTTGGCAAAGCTTTCATTGAGCCAAAGGTCATCCCACCATTTCATAGTAACGAGGTTCCCAAACCATTGGTGAGCCAATTCATGGGCCACAACTAGGGCAACTTGTTGACGGCTAGCAAATGTTGAGTTTTCATCCACAACCAAGTAAACTTCACGGTAGGTCACAAGCCCCCAGTTTTCCATAGCACCAGCTGAGAAGTCAGGAAGGGCGATGTGGAGAGATTGAGGGATTGGGTATTTAACTCCATAGTAATCTTCGTAAAACTCGATAGAGCGAACAGCGATATCCAGTGAGAAATCAAGGTTTGATAGTGGATGAGCTTTGGTTGAATAAACACCTACGAGGGTACCGTTTTTAGTTTTAGCCGTCACACCTTGCAAATCACCAGCAACAAAGGCCAACAAGTAAGAAGACATGCGAGGTGTTGTCTCAAACTTCCAGATACCTGTTTCCTTACGGTTTTCAACATCAATCTCAGGCATGTTAGACAAGGCCAATTCACCTTCTGCTTGGTCAAAACGTAGAGAGAGGTCAAAAGTTGCTTTGGCTTCTGGCTCATCCACACATGGGAAGGCTTCACGCGCAAAATGGCTCTCGAATTGAGTTGACAAGACCTCCTTCTTAACTCCATCAACTGTGTAATAAGAAGGGTAAATCCCTGTCATGTTGTCTGTAATTTTTCCTGAGAAAGCGATAACCACTTCAACTTGACCAGCTTCCGCAAGTTCAAAATGAAGGGCTTCATTGTCATGGTCAACTGTAAATGGGCGAGCTTGACCTGCAACTTCTACAGAAGCGATTTCCAAATCTTTTTGGTGAAGGGAAATACGGTCACTCTGTGCTTGACCACTAATAGTCACCTTTCCTGAAAAAGTCTTGGTCTCACGACTCAAGTCTAAAAATAAATCATAATGTTCAGGAACAAATTGCTTAATAAAATGTTCAACTGCTTGCATAGTTTTCTCCTATCTAAGTTTAAGAGCTAGAGCTCTTCTTCAAACAAACTTATTATATCATGTTTTGCTTAAGAAAAAAGGATTGGACGGTCATTTCCAAAACTTTCTTCCTTCTATCTGTTTACAGAGGGTAGACCTTGCGAAATTCTTCTAAAACAACCTTGCTGTCAGGTGTAAAAGTCAATCCTGCTTCTCTCAACCACTCGGCGAAACAATCCTCATGAACCTGCCGCCAATAGGTCAGAGATTTGTCTCCCTCACCTTCCTTATAGGCATGTTGCTCAGAAACTTGATTAAAGGACTGAACGGAAACCCTTGTAATTTCGACAATGCAGACAGCCTGATTTTGACTGTCTAAAATGACATCAAAAGTTCCTTCTTGTGGAAGGGGCTCGTCTTCTAGTGCGTAGAGGTCGTAGGCCGAGGCGGTTGCAGTCTTTTCGCCTCTTAAAACCAAATCTGCTAAAAGGTCTGGTTCCACTCCAAAAGCCCAAGCATCGATTTCATCTCCTATAGAGGGGTTAATTTTCTTGTATGCATTCCACATTTCCTGCGGTGTCATGGGTGCTCCTTTGTAATTTTTTACTCACTTCTTTTATACGTTTGAGATGGTCTGGATGAACAATCTCTAAATTAAAAATATCTGGAATAGAACTGTAGTGGATAATGCATTTGATGCCCATCTGATTCATTTTTTGTATGAAAGAATCATTCAGATAGCCTGCTACAGCAAAGTCAATCTTTTTCATCCTTGCTTTATCCTGCATATCTCTTAGCATGTCTAACATAATTGGACTTTCCATATCATGCCATTGACTGTTTCTCACAGTGGCAAAAATAAAAGAAGTCAAATCATTCATTCCAACTATAATCTTTGAAATACCCGTTTCCAGTATTCTGTCCAAGTCAAAATAAGCTGACGGCAATTCAATCATTGTGCCGATTTTCCCAGTAAAACCATGCTCACGCAATACTGTAATAGCTTGCTTTAATTGGTCGGCATCATTAACAAAAGGAAAGATAACAGATAGATTGGGATTGTTTTGATAAACTTCTGTAACGACATATGCTTCAGCCTGAAATTCATCCGGACACGCCAATAAACGCCTAGTCCCTCTATAACCAAACAAAGGATGACGTTCGTCAAAATGCTGTTTAGTTCCCTCTAAACAATTGGATTCTGTATTCGTTAATTCTGAAAAACGATACCAGACCTCCTCATCTGAGTACAAGGAACAAATAGTGTGTAGATAATCTTTTACAAATTGCTGACAACTTGGTAACAGGATGTTTTGATTGAGCTCTCTCAACAAATATTCCCCACGAATCATACCTACGTGGTGCAATAACTGAGGATAAATTTTTTCAAGAATTTTTTCGCCACTAAGGGCTAGTTGGTTTCTCATCATTCACCTTCCAATTCATATACAAAGTCTTGTCCAATTCTGGAAATCCTAATAATTCAGACTTAACCTTCAATACTAATGGCGATGCATTTTCTTCTGTGATTTTTTGAATATCCATCCAAACATATCCCAGTGAATCATTAACACCATCAGAGATAGTTTCAGAAATATTCACTTGAGATGCCTTCTCGTTTATCTCAATATCATACAATGCCATGATATGGTGAAGCATAAAATTTATTAACTCTTCCCTGACAAAAACATCGTAGATTCGAGGATTGGAGTAGCTTCTAACGGTAAATCCCGTCTCTTCCATAACTTCTCTAATCAGCGTTTCCGTCAGTCCTTCACCAAGTTGCTGACTGCCACCAGGTAAATCATACCGATATTGATAAGGTCCTCTCGTTTTTTCAATGCAGAGTAACTTCCCATTTTCAAAGCAAACAGCGTAGACTCCAAAGTGTTTTTTGATTTCCATATCCTAATCCCATTTAATTCGTGATGAAACAATAATAATTGTTCTACTTAGAAATATCTACATTTAACTGCAATAAAATCTTTTCTAGATCATGATAATTGACGCTCTGTATAAAATTTATCGAAGCTATAAAATCATTTTCCACGATAATCAAATACTTTATTTTCTTCATACTAGAATCATTATAAATAGTAAATCTAGTTAAGCTCCCAAAAGTTTTTTTACTATAACATACTCCTTCATCTTCAAAATTCTTTATTATATCATCCATATTTGAAGTAATTTGAATATGGGTGTATATAAAACTATTATTAAAATCATTAAGTTTAAATTTAACAAAAAACACATCTTTTAAACTACCATAAAAAATTGGATCAATTAAATCTTGATTTATAAAAATTTTATCATTCGAAATTCCTGATACTTTTAAAGCCCCATATAAATTACTACAACGATCAACATATAAATAGGCGGTATCATTAAAATTTAATATTTTTTTATCACTGTAATAAGTTATTTTATCTTTGTACGAATCTTTATATATATTAAAATCATACGGTATACTATGCTCTTGATTAACATACAATCTATCATTTTTTATCATTATTTGATCATTTTCAAAAGAAAATGTAGATTCTTTAATCTTATAATAGTATCCTTCAACATATGACTTTTCAACAATCGAATTAAGATGTAAGAAACCTGAAACTAAAACAACTATCAACATTAAATATATGAAAATACCCATCATCAAATCTTTTAAATTATTATTTTTCCCCTTTTTAACATCAAAATATTTTGACGAGTTATACTTTACTAAGCTTTTTAGATAGTTATTCAAAGAAATTTTATAACTATCCAATACATCTTGTTTAGAAAATAATTTAGCCTGCTTTCCTTTGACAAAGTAAATATTATTCCCTATAACTATAATAGTAGGATGACTGGCAATTTTTCCTTTACTAATTCCATAATAATAGCCGCTGCTCCTAATATATTTCAAACTTTTAAATTTTTTAGATAGGACGAAAGTAAGTAATTTCTGAGCTATATATTCTGCAAAAACAAATATAAGAATAAAAGACACAAACCTTAATATGAATTGAATTGAATATTGATTTCTTAATGGCGAAGCTGGTGAATTAAAAATTTTATGTTGTTCAACTTTTTCTATAAAAGACAAAAATATGTAAATCAATGGTAAAAACAATAAAAATATTGTATAGTTTTTTAATTTTTTGTATTCTTTCCAACTAAACTTATCATAGTTTAAAAATTCGGTAATAGTTTTGATTTCTCTCCTATCAAAAATAAAAAGTCCAAAACTTGAAAGTGTGGTAATAGCAACCCATGAAATCATTGAGTTTTGTGATATCCCAGTATTCGCTATAAGATAAATAATAGGGATTTCAGGAATTATTATAGTAAATATATTTGTTTCATCTCTTCTATCAAAATACCTATTTGCAGCTAACGATATTAGAGTTACTATATATAAAGAGAGTATCAGAATATAAATATTTTGAAAATCTGATCTGATATCCTCTGAATTTAGCATATAATCTCCCACTATTATGGCATAGAATATAAGACTTATAATATATATTACGACAAATAAATAATTTTTATTCTTTTTAGAATATTGGTTTTTTTTATAATCTATCCATGTCCTTCTGAATAATTCCAGAAATAATTGATTACTATTTAAAATTTCTTTTTTTCTACCAGCTAAAAAATATGACTGTAAAATCGTGTAAAATAATATCCCTGCTAAATATATAATGTTATAGCTACTCAAACAACTCTTTATTGGGAAAAAATTTATTATCAATAATAAAGAAAAATTAATCTCATATAATATTTCTATTATGGTAGCAGTCCAACTATAATATTTTTTACAAAGAAATATATTTATAATAAAAATCACAAGAAATAAAATGATTCCTATGGTAATATTAAAAAAAACACACATTCCACATATTGCAAATAATATTATAAATGAAAAATAAAACTTGTTTTTAGCTAGATAAGAGGTAAGGGACTTTAATCTAGTTATAAAATCTATCTTTTTCAATAAATCTCCTCCTACTTCAAAGACCAGCCGCCATCTATTGTCAGAATTTGACCCTGCATGGCAGATGCCTTTCCACTGGCCAAAAAGAGACTGACTTCTGCCACTTCTTCTGGTTCAATCCAGCGTTTGATTGGTGTTTCACTAGCAACCCAGTCAGCCAATCCACCTGGCTCAAAATCTGCAGCGGTCATAGCTGTCTTGACTGCTCCTGGAGCGATACCAAAGACCTGAATCCCAGCTTCAGCATAGTCTAGAGCCAACTGCTTAGTAAAGCCTCCCAAGGCGTGCTTCGAAGAAGTATAGGCATGTCCGCCGCCACCTGCTAGACTCGAAGCGATGGAGCACATATTGATAATGGTCCCTTTTTTATTCTCCAGCATTTGTGTCAAGTAATAGCGAGTCAACTCAACAGGAGTCATATAGTTAATTTCAAAAATCTCTTGAATTTCCTGCGCTGTCTGTTCCAAAAGTGGTTTATAATCATCCAAAACTCCAGCAGTATTGCACAAAACATCCACCTGAGGACACCAGTCAAAAATAGGCTCCAAGTCCAAGGTCAAATCTCTCTGTAAAAAGTGAAAATCACCCTCTAAGAGTGGATTTTCACCTTGGTCAACTCCATAAACTTGATAGTCATTCTCTAAAAAGAGTCGAGCCTGAGCCAGACCAATCCCTGAACTCACTCCTGTAATGAGTACACGTTTAGTCATTCACTTCTACCCAATCCGTCGCCAAAACATCACAAGGTGTCGGACTCCACATGGAAAAACCTTCCCCTTCTCCAGACACGTTGATTAGGAAATAAGGTGTCACTTCAAGTGCAACCCCGTTTTGTTCAATAGTATCAAAAAGTTGGACATAGTTTTCCGCACCTCCCCAACCAGTTCGTACATATTTTTTCTTAGCCTTTAAGCCAGGCAGCATTTCTTCAAATGTCATGTTATTCTCCTTTAATATCAATAATTCTTCCCTTCATTATAACAAAAAAACCGCTTTAAAACGGCTTTTTGACTGTATATTAGTTAAATAAACTAATAGCTATCCAATTTTTAAATTATTTAAGTTCAATCAGTTTATTATAAATTTTTTCAGTTAACTCTTTCTGCTGCGTTCCAGTTAAATAGTGTGATGTACGAATTAAAACTGTTCCATAAACATAGTGTGAACCAGGATTTAAAGCAGTACCATCAAATGCGCTAATATATGTGTTTCGTTTCTCAGCTTCTTCTTTTGTCTTATACACCTCTACATTTCCACCAGCATCATTTCCTTTCTGAACAATATCAGATCCCTCTACTGAATGTGTAACTTGATTGTCAACAAAATATACAGACGCTGTATACCCACCTTGTTTATTCAATTTATTATTTGGATCGTTATTTTCAGTAACAGACTGTACTCCTGTAATTGAAGAAATTTCTTTGAGTCTTTCTTCAACAAAAGTATTAGATGGATTTGTAATTTGTTTTAGCTGAAGAATACTATTTTGATAAAGAGTCTGTTTGTCAGATAAATTTTTTATTGTTTCACTATAGTCCACTGACTTGCTTAATTCTTCTATTTGCTCCTCAATCTTAGCAGTTGATTTCTCCATTTCTGGTACTTTTCGAAGCGAATTCTGACTATCTTCAATTGCTTTTTTTAATTCTTCTAATTTTTTTGAATCCAATGGCTCTTCGCCACTATCAATTACCTTCTCAGCCTCAGCTATTTGGTTTTCAACCTCTTTATTTTTTTCTTGTAAATCTTTGACTATATCTTCAAACTTAGTTACAGCAGATCTGTAGGGGACATAAGATAAGAAATAGTATCCAAGACCAGAAATTCCTAATATCAGACACATTGACAATATAATTATTTTTTTCTTCATATTAATCTCCAAAAAATATTTAATATCTCCATAATTCTACTATATTACCCCAAAACACGCAACAAAAAACCGCTTTGCAACGGTTTTTTGACTGTATATCTACTAAATTTTTCCTACCACTGCAATCCAGCTGCTTTAATTTCTTTCTTAGAGGCATACTTGCCATTTGGTTTATGCCATCTTCCTCTGGAATCTTTGAAATAACCACCTGAATTTGCTGATTGCGTGTTTGATTCCTGACTCTCTTCCTTTTCTTGTTCTGCTTGACGAGCCTTTTCTTCCTCTTCTTTCGCCTTCTTCTCAGCTTCTGCTTTTTCCTCAGCTTCTTTTTTAGCCTTTTCCTCAGCTTCTTTTTTAGCTTTTTCTTCTGCCTCTTTCTTAGCTTTTTCCTCCGCACTTTCTACAGTATTTTTTGCTGTTCCATCCAAATAGTTAATTTCTGCATTAGGCGAAACATTATCTAAAATGACATGGGTCACAGAATACTTATCAATCTTTTCCTTACTGCTCTCCAATTTAATTTCCAAGAGTTTACCATTTTCATCAATACCTACATACTGCAACTCGATTTTTCTTGGAATCAACTCACCTTCTTGATAAATTGGCGTCACCTTGTAATCAAGATAGTAGTTTGGATGATTAGCGAGCCATGAATCTAAGCGATTTTCATAGTAAAGCATACTACTCTGGTTGAGTTCATCAGTCCCAGAATAATTTCCAGCATTGAGCCAGTTAGTCATAGGAACTAAATTTCTCTTTTCATCATTCAGACCACTAAACTGATAACCAATCAAATGACCTCTACTCATCAACCATGCTTCTTTCGTTCCATCACCATAAAAGAATTTATAGTTGTGCCAACCAACTGGATCATAGGTCAACTTTGTTTCTCTCTTATCAGTCGGTTCATCACTATCCTTGAGCTGAATATGAGCCCCCGTCGCACGATTTTTAGAATCCAGTTTTCCAAGTTCAAGCTATTTTTTATTTTTAAAGGGCAGTAAACCAGCTTCTTTAAACAACTTTTTATCAAACTTAGCTTTTTTTCTGTTCCACTTTTGCTTCTGAAACTTTTGTCTCTTTATTATGACCAGAACAAGCCACCAAAGTAAAGACTGATAAAAAGGCTAGACTCGCATAAACCAACTTCTTCATATTTAACATCTTTTTAATATCCTTTAGTATTTTTATTCCATTTTACTATAATAAACCAAAATACTCAACAAAATATTATATTATAATTATTTTTGTATAAGAAAAACCGCTTTAAAACGGCTTTTTGACTATACTTCACTCCATTTTATCTTCTTAAATCTACGGAAAAATAAAAAAACGACAACCACTTTTCAGCGGTTATCGTTGCTTATCTTTTAATCTTTTCCACCAAGTCGACTATTGATATTCATCATGATACTAGCTATTTTTTCACCCCAGTACGGATCTGATGCATAGCGTACATTCATTCCTGTTGCTTTATTTCCAAGGTGATCTCTTCCACGGTCAATATAGTTCTCACGAATCCACTTGGCCGCACCAAGAATTCCTTTGTCTACATCATCAAATTTCTTAGCTGAATCATAGGGACTGGTATCGTAAGCAGCTATACCGAAGAAGTTATTTTTATCATTAGCAATTTGGCTTCGTCCCCAAGCACTTTCTAGCGCACTATGAGCCATTAAATAGAGAGCATTGACACCGTAACGTTTTTCAGCTTCTTTAAAAATTGCTCCTTTACCGGCAAGACGACTGTTTCGGATATTCATCATCGAATAAACTCTATTTAATTCATCCGCACTATAGTTGGTTGGTTCAGTTAAATTCTTGAAAAGGAAACGATTTTTGATAGTAAACCCATCGAAATGTTCTCCATCCTTTGAATAATACTTCTTACCAATTTTCATGGCTGAAGTATGTGGAGCTACCCGAATACTAGTGTATGGAGAAAGTTCATGATATAGGAATCTTCCATCTGTAGTATAGTGAGGAATAAACTCACTTCCTTCATCAACTAAAACCAAATCACTTTGATTCATATAACCGGACAAGCCTAATATTGAAACAGCTAGACGACTACCCTTGCTTTTAGAGCCATCATAGGTCACAATACTTCCCTGATTGACATAGCTCAAAATATCTCCTGATTCGCTATAAATATAGGCTGTGATTGGTTTAACCTTAAAATATTTTGGACTTTGAATCCACTTTCCGTTATCTTGGAAGAAGTACTCTTTATTTTTAATATTAAAACTACCAGTAACATAGCTTCCATCTTCTTTCAGGTAGTACCATGCATTGTAGTTAGTATCAAAAATCCATTCATTCTTGGCCATATAACCACCAGATTTGAGGTAATAAGCACCAATCCATTCACGTGAAGCATAAGCACCACCTGATTTTAAGTAAAACCAGCTATTATAAGATTTATCAAAAATCCATTCTTTTTCAGCCATTGCTCCACTATTCTTTAGATAGTAAGCATCTTTCCACTGATTACTGACCATCACACCATCATTATTAAAATAGTACCATGTGCCCTTAATCTTTTCCCATTTATTACGAAGGATTTTTCCTGAATCTGTAGCATAATACCATTTATCAGTAATCTTCACCCAAGCATTCTGAGCCATTGCTCCACTACTATTTAGAAGATAATCGTTCACTAGAACATTGCTAGCCATAACTCCATCTTGCTTGAAGTAATACCAAACATTGCTAATTTTTTCCCATCTATTACGAACAATCTTTCCTGAATCTGTAGCATAATACCATTTATCAGCAATTTTCACCCAGGAATTTTCTACCATTGCTCCACTAGTACGAAAAGCATAGTCATTAACAATAGTATTGCTGGCCATGATTCCATGTTGATCAAATAAATACCAGACACCCGCAATTTTTTTCCAATTTTTGATTGGTTGATTATTCTCATAAAAAAGCCATTTCCCATGCTCTTTCTGCCAACCATTCTTATGAACTTCTTCAACTTTTTCTTTATTTGGAATAGCCTCTTGTTTAGAATTATTTTCTTTTACAACAACTGGTTCTTTCTTTTTTTCCGTCTTTTCAGCTTCATTCTTTGTATTTTCAACAACTTTTTTCTCTTCTAATGCTGGAGTCTGATTTTTATCTTTAGACTGATTTGTGTCCACAGATTGACTCTTATTCGTCGTTTGACTTTGGTCTGTTGTTTTACTAGCTTCAGCAAAGACTGATGTTGTGGGCACAATTGCCAATGCAAGCACTGCTGTACTTACAAGTAGTATTCTCTTCATTTTACTCCCCTAAGTAGATATTCATCTACATCATTCGTAATTAACTTTATTTTAACATAGTTAAAAGATGAAAATATTACAAAATGATGAAAATTCTATTTCTTATTAACAATAAGGATGGTCTAGCTTATCTAAGGCTGTCTTTTACTTCCTTGCGGAGATTTTCTAGACTGCTGATGCCGTATTTATCCATAACCTTTGGTAAATTTTCGATGATATCAGGACAGGCATATGGATTGGTAAAGTTAGCTGTTCCAACTCCAATAGCAGATGCTCCAGCCAGATACATTTCTAGGGCAGCTTCAGCCGAATCCACTCCCCCCATTCCAATGATGGGAAGGTCTGTTGTTTGAGCGACTTGGCGAATAAGCTTGAGGGCTACTGGAAAGACGGCTGGGCCTGACATCCCACCTGTTCCATTGGCCAAGATTGGTTTTCTGGTTTTGAGGTCAAAGCGCATTCCAACTAGAGTATTGATCATGGTTAATCCACTTGCTCCTGCATCCTCTGCTGCCTTTGCGACAGTGACGATATCCGTCACACTAGGGGTTAGTTTGACATAAACTGGCACATCAGAAGCTTCCACAGCTGCTTTCACCACATCATAAGCCAAATCTGGATCTTGGCCAATCAGGAGTCCATGATTACAGTGGTCAACATTGGGGCAAGAAATATTGAGCTCAATAGCCTTTACATTGACTGCCTTAGAAATACCTTGAGAAACGGCTGCATATTCTTGTTTTGAAAAACCAGCTACATTAGCAATAATAGGAAGATTTGGATACTCTCTTTCCAGCCAAGGTAACTTTTCAGCCAAAACAACTTCCAAACCAGGATTTTGTAAGCCAATTGCATTGAGCATACCAGCGGGTGTTTCTGCCACCCTTGGAGTTGGATTGCCAAAACGGGCTTCAAGTGTTGTCGCCTTGATCATTATAGAACCCAAAAGGTCTAAATCATAGTACTTGGCATACTCTTGACCAAAACCAAAACAGCCTGATGCTGGAATAATCGGATTTTTCAAATCCAAGCCTGGTAGAGAAACTTGTAAACGATTTGTAGTCATAATTTTCTCCTTATAATACAACTGTTCCTGTGCGGAAAACAGGGCCATCTTCACAGACGCGTTGGCTGACCGTCTCGCTTTCTGGCACTTTTAGGACGCAGGCATAGCAAGCCCCCATCCCACAAGCCATACGAGATTCCAGAGATAAATAGGCTCTTGGGTGGTCATAAAAGGTTTGATTGATATACTTCATCATTCCTGGAGCCCCACATGAGTAAACAGCATCAAATTGATTGTCTAAATCCTTGATAACAACGGAAACATTTCCCTTAATGCCATAAGAACCATCATCTGTCGTTACAAAGACTTGACCATATTGAGCTAATTCCGTCTCTAAAATAACAGCATCCTTATTAGCAAAACCAAGAACAGTCACTACTTTCACACCACGCGCATGTAATTCCTTGGCCACCTCAAGCAAGGGCGGAACACCAATCCCCCCACCAACAAGGAGAACCTGGCTCTGCTCATTAAGGTCAGACAAGTCAAAACCATTTCCCTGAGGCCCCATCACATCAAGAGTATCTCCCTGACTTAAGGTTGAGAAAATAGCTGTCCCAGCTCCCTCAATCCGGTAAATGAGATGACACTGCTTCTTTACCTTATCAATAGACGAAATTGAAATAGGGCGACGCAAGAGATGGGCGTCATCAGGCACACGCAGATGAAGAAATTGACCTGCTCGCATGGCTTCAACCATTTCCCCCTCTAGGACTAATTCAAAGATTGCTGGCGCGATTTCCTCCTGTGCAACCACCTTCATGGTCTCCAAACGAATTGCACCCAAACGTTTCTTACATGTGGGATTCATGACTTTTCCTCCTTAAATTTTAAGGGGACCAGATAAAGAAAAGGCCTTGCGATTGCAAGGCCTCAGTTAAAATCGTACAAGACAAGAGAGCACACTCAAAAAGTCCCCTCTAGAAAATTGTACTATTCTTTTATCTGACACCTTGTGAGTCTCTCTGGACTCCCCTTAAAGGTTAAATTTTTACTAGTATACTCTTTCAACCAAAAAAAGTCAAGTAGAAAACGAACATTCTACTTGACTTCACGAGATTATTTTTCACGAATGACTTCGACCTTGTAGCCATCAGGGTCTTTGACAAAGTAATAGTTAGGTGCAGTTCCTGGTAGACCATTTGGCTCAGTCACTTCATAGCCTTTGGCACTATGCTCTTGATGAAGCGCCTCAAGATCAGGTGTACTGAGGGCGATATGGGCAAACCCATCTCCAACTACATAAGGACCATGATCGTAGTTATAAGTCAACTCCAACTCATAGTCGTCACCCTCAAGTCCTAGATAGACAATCGTGAAGGCATGATCTGGAAAATCTCTGCGACGCAATTCTTTAAATCCAAAAGCATCTTGATAAAATGCGATTGATTTTTCAAGGTTTTCTACTCGCAAGCAAGTGTGTAGCATTTTTGAAGCCATATTTTTCTCCTTTATTTTTAAAAAGACTGGGACAATCCTGTTCCAGTCTTATCTGTTATTATTTACCAAGTTTTGCTTTAGCTGCATCTGCAAGAGCTGTGAAAGCTGCTGCATCGTTAACAGCCAAGTCAGCAAGCATTTTACGGTTAACTTCGATCTCAGCCAATTTCAAACCATGCATCAATTGTGAGTATGAAAGTCCGTTCATACGAGCTGCCGCGTTGATACGAGTGATCCACAATTTGCGGAAGTCACGTTTTTTCTGACGACGGTCACGGTATGCATAGTAGTAAGAGTTCATTACTTGTTCTTTTGCAGTACGGAACAAGATGTGTTTAGCTCCATAGTAACCTTTTGCTAATTTAAGAATACGTTTACGACGTTTGCGTGATACAACGCCACCTTTAACACGTGCCATGTTTTATTTCCTCCAAATATTTCCTAGAATTGTTTACTTACAGTCAAGCTATTATTTCAAGCGAGTAAGCATTGCTTTGATACGTTTGTAATCTCCTGAATGCACCATAGATGCTTTACGAAGATGACGACGTTGTTTCTTAGTTTTTCCGTGGAAACGGTGAGAAGTGTAAGCACGGAAACGTTTAAGTCCACCAGAACCTGTACGTTTGAAACGTTTAGCTGATGCGCGGTGTGTTTTTTGTTTTGGCATGATTTTTTCTCCTTTATTTAACTTTCTGACAATTATTTTTTGTCAGTCGCTGGCGCCAATTGCATGAACATTTGACGTCCATCCATTTTAGCACGTTGTTCGATGATTGCAATATCTTGAGTTGCTTCAGCAAACTCGGCTAAAACTTTTGCACCAATCTCTTTATGGGTAATCATACGACCCTTAAAGCGAATAGATACCTTAACTTTATTTCCTTTTTCAAGGAATTTGCGTGCATTGCGAAGTTTTGTATCAAAGTCACCCTTGTCAATCGTTGGACTTAGACGAACTTCTTTCACAGTAACAACACTCTGTTTTTTACGTTGTTCTTTTTGCTTCTTCTGGTACTCAAATTTGAATTTACCGTAGTCCATAATTTTTGCAACAGGTGGTTTGGCTTGGGGTTGAATCAATACTAGGTCAACATTAGCGTTATCAGCCAAAGCTTGCGCTTCACTGAGTGGCTTGATGCCTAGCTGTTCTCCTTCAAGACCAATCAAGCGAACTTCACGTACACGAATCTCATCATTGATGAATAAGTCTTGCTTTGCTATGGTTTTCACCTCTTTTGTTTTATTAGAGAAAAACAATAGCGGACTCGTAAATATACAAGCCCGCACGTTATGATAGCGTTTCTTAGAAACTTTTCATCCGTAGGGCCAGGCAACTTAATGTCACAAGGCGAGAAGCTCTCACTTCTGCTTTTCTCAACTTTTATATAATACCAATTTTTCT
Organism: Streptococcus sp. 27098_8_86; assembly: GCF_041432595.1. GTDB lineage: Bacteria > Bacillota > Bacilli > Lactobacillales > Streptococcaceae > Streptococcus > Streptococcus pneumoniae_F. Next base: position 84,877 of record NZ_JAPVZW010000002.1, on the reverse strand, counting down.
AGCCCTTGTCAAGATAAAAAGTTATTTTTTTGAAAAGTTTCTGCTCATTAACCAACGCTCTCAATCTTCCAACTTTTCCACCCTTTAAAGCGTATAGCTCCTTGCTGATCAGTTCGATAAACTTTGCTATTGATATCTTCCAGTCGGGTCAAGGTTTCCTGATGGGGTAATTTAGTTCGATTGTTCTTTCCAACTGAGATGAGAGTCATCTCTGGTTTGAGCTGTTCTAGAAAGGCTGAACTTGATGATTTTTTAGAGCCATGTTGGCCAGCTTTCAAAACATCCACTTCTAGGTCAGGATATTGCCTCAGCAAGTCCTTCTCTCCTTTCTCCTCCAAATTTCCAGTGAAGAGAAAGTGCTTATCCAAAAATTTTCCATACAGAATCAGGGAATCTTCATGATCTCCATCTCCAATTTTCCTTGGAGATAAGACTTCTAACTGACTTCCAAAAATTGGCAAATTCTCTCCCACTGACACACTACGAACCTTGGTTTGAGTCGCCTCTAGTTCCGCTACAAATTCCTTCTGTTTCAGACTGCCTTTTGATACTAAAATCTCCCCTACATGGAAAGCCTTGGTCACCTCCAACAAATCTCCAACATGCTCCTTGTCTGTATTTGTTAAAATCAGCTGGTCAATCTTGGCTACTCCTCGACCTTTTAGATAGGGAATCAAGGTTCGCTGGGCATTGCTAGTCGTCGTCTTTTCTTGCCATTTTTCGATTTTCTTATCAGATTCTACCTTGCCACCGACATCTATGAGAATGGTCTTACCAGTTACATCCCGTAGGAAAATACTTTCCCCTTGCCCCACATCCAGCATGCTAATTTCATTTTCCAGTGGATGCTTGGTCAAGAAAAAGAGACCCACAATCAGTAAGCTGAAGCCAGCTACTCTTTTGATATTTTTCCTCAAATCATAGACTAAAGCCAAGGAAATTAATAGTAGCATCAACAGCCATGAATTGGGTTGTCCAAAGACTAGAGGTCTACTTGCCACCTGTGAGACCAAGCGAATAATGCCCTCCAACCATTCAAAAATAAAATTCAGCTGAATGACTGGATAGAGAAAGGAAAGGGCAAATAAGATAGACAAGAGCGGTAAGAAGACCAAGTCAAAAAGAAAGGAAAAGACAAAGGTCAAAAGGATGGACCAAGGTTGAAATTCCGCAAAATAGAAGGATAGAATGGGTAATATGCCCAAGGAAATGACTAGACTTTCTCTGGCAACAGCCTTAAGCCCCTCCTCTTCTTTGCTAGTCATAGTCAAGATAAAAGCATAAGCACATGACAAAACTCCTCCTGCAGTCAGGAAAAAGTTGGGCATGATAATAAAGAGGACAAGAACCGTCAAGGCCAAATTATCCAAGCCATTAACAAGATGTTGAGCCAGTAGCTTCTGCAAGAGACTGCGAATAACCGATGCTGAAAATCCTGTCAGCCCTGCATAGATAAGGGAAAAGGGATAGGTCAGCCATTTCAACTTTTCTTGGGTCAAGCCTAATCGCAAGAGTAGTTTCTTAAATCCATCCATGAAAAATCCTACCTGCATCCCCGACAAGGCAAAGAGGTGGATAATTCCTAAACTAGAATAAAGCCCATTCATCTCCTCAAAATCTGTGTCCAGATGTCCTAGCAAAAGCCCTGTCATGTAATTACGCATAGGGTCTGGAAAGTGCGTCTTAATCCAAACTACAGCCTTTCGACGTAAACTGGACAGGTTTTCACCTATATCCCAACTACCAACCTTTTGAAGTGACTGGATTTTTTTGATATTGAGAGTCTGGTAAATTCCCTGAGTCTTCAGATAAGCTTGGTAGTCAAAACCACCAAAATTTCTCTGCCCTTCTGACTCCGAAAGCTTCCCTTCTAGTCCTATCTCATGAAGGTCTGTTAAGGCTTGAAAGGCTTCTTTCTCCTCTTCGGACTGGAGTTTATAATAGACTTGAAAAATGCGTCCATCAGCCTTGCCACGAAAGGACAGACTATCACCATTGACCTTAATAGTGTCGGGCAGAATCCGTACCCTTTCAACAGAATCCGCCAAATTTTGACTAGCTTGACTCTGTTGCCAATTTTGAAACAGAAACCAGAATCCAAAAATTCCACAAAACAATAGAACTTTGCCTGCTGATTTCCAAGAGAATTGGAAAAAGAGACAGACGAGCAGAAAAACGAAGCCCAACAAAGCAAAATAGGATGCTGAAAAAATGGCATAGTAAAGCCAAAGTAACAGAAAACTCAGATAGATTAGGGGAAAAGGGAGCTTCTTAATCCACTGTAACATAGTCTTTTAGCTTTTCTATGGTCTTGGCACCAATGCCAGAGACTTTCTTGAGCTCGTCTACTGACTTGAACTTGCCATTTGCCTCACGATGGTCAATAATATCTTGAGCTCGTTTACCACCCAGACCCTTAACTTGCTTGAGTTCTTCTAAACTAGCCTTGTTGAGATTGACCTTCTTTGCTTTACTTGTCGAAGAATCCGTCCCCGAATCAGTCTGTTGACTAGCTGACTCTTCTCCCTTAGTGGGAACGTAAACCAGAGCCTCATCACTAACTTTCTGAGCTAAATTGAGCGACTTGCTGTCTGCTTGCTCTGTCAAGCCACCTGCTTTCTGCACAGCATCATTGACCCGACTACCTACAGGTAAATCATAAATCCCTGGCGATTTAACAGCCCCCTTCACATCTACTGTGATTAGGTCTTGTTCAAGGGGCTCTGTCTTTTCGTCCTTCTTCACTTCCTTTTCGGTTAATGAATCCTTGGAAACAGCTGCGATCTCTGCTTGCAAATTCGTTTCCTTGACAGGTGTTTGTGGAGCTGGCTTTAGCAGGAAAAATCCGCCGACAAGCAAGCCCAGACCAGTACAGATGACGATGATTTTATACTCTTTGATTTTCTCGATAATTGCTTCCATATTTTCTCCTCTCTTAGATTATTCGTAAGAGGAAGAAAAAACAGTTGAAAATTTCTTCTCAACTGCTTATTTATTTGCAAAATAGTCTTCCTTGGTCAAGACATAATGAACTCTTGTAACGATTCTTCCTGGTTCTTTTTTATCAATTCTGGCATAAGGTTCTTCGTGGGAAAAACGCATGCCTGATTTCTCCATGACCTTTCCTGACGCAGGATTGTCCTGATCGTGAAGGGCAGTCAACTTATTCACCCCTATCTTCTCAAAAGCCAGCTCAATCACAGCACGATTGGCTTCTGTCGTTAATCCTTGATTCCAATACTTTTTATTGATAATGTAGCCAATAGCTGCCTTCTTAAGAACAGGATCAATCTTGTGCAAATCAATGGTTCCAATAAACTGACCATTGCTTTTTAGTTCTATTCCCCAGCGGCCTAATGGATTAGCCAGATAGAACTGAGCAATATTATTTTTAGTTTCTTCCAAGCTTTGATTAGTTGGAAAAGTGTAGCGCGTATTTTCTCTGTCCGAGGCATAGGCAAACATTTCTTCCCCATCATCCAAAGTTACAGGTCTAAGCAATAAACGTTCTGTCTCCACTATTGGATACTGAGCTAGTTTTAAAAAGATTGATTCCATACTTCTCCTCCATTTAAAAATATTTTCTATCAGTCTAGCATAAAAAAGAAGTTACAACAAGATGCAATGACATCGAATATCAAATAATCAATTCTAGATCAGAGGGTTTTCTGGTATTTGGAAGCATTTCTAAATGTTTCTTAAAATCAATAATTACATAATTCAGAGTCCTACTGACAATGAAGATTCATCATTTTTTCTTTCCTTTTTTGAAGCTAGTATTTACTTTTTGGGAACTATATATCAGTTTACACAAGACACAATATATAGTACTTACGAGAATATCAAAAAGGCGATTTCCAAGCGGAAATCGTCTTTTTCATGCTTATTTCAAAAATTCATACTCAAATAGGAATGGCACAATTTCAGAATTATAATATTCTTTTACCTTTGTTTTCAATGTATTCAAGTGTCCGTTTAATTCGGGATAGTTATAGATTGTCTTATCATTTTCATCTTTTTCAGATGTGTTAAGCTCATCAATAATCTGATATACTGAATACGTTAATTTAGAATTATAATTTTTCGTTTTCTTAGCTTCTGTTAGGACTTTTCCCCATTGTTCAAATAAATCAGTCTCTTTAGAACCTTGTTTCAATTTTGCTAAGTTGACTGTTGCTAGCGTATCTCCATTAGAGTTATCCAATGACAACTCATTTCGGTAGAATCGTCCATCAGAACCATATAAACTTCTCATGTGATTTTGCGTTTCAAGTGTTGTGAAGAGCAGAATTTTTAATAAGTCTTGTTCAATCTTGTTACTTGATACAGCTTTATTAAAACGTTCAGCGCCATCGGCAGATTTCATAATATTAGCACGCTGTGTCCAGTGACGATTATAAGTAATGTAGCGACTGGCGGCAAACATTGGGAGCTTTTCTAAGAAATTATCAGAACGAAGGAAAAAACCATTTCCATTATATCTACCCGCTATCAATAAGCTTGATTTAGCATCAGGATTATCAAATCCGACACTATCAGCAACTAAGTATCCAATGATATTTTTATTGTAACGTGGTTTTATTCTTAATTTTTGCCCCTCGGGTTCTAGACCATTTAGACCTGTATGAATTCCGTCAAATCTATCGTTGCTATCATTTCGTTTATCATAGTAACATTCACTGTATTTTGAATAAGTTTTTTCAATATTTAGATTGTCTTCTCGAATAATTCTCCCTTGCTTATCAATGTTATATGCTTCTAAAGCAAGGCATTCTTGAAAGAACTCTTCGTTACTCCAAAGAGCACACATAATCATTGCATCGATGTTAGTGTGAAAGTGTTTGCGGTTAAAGGCAAACCCACCTAAAAATTTTTGATTGACTAAATGTTGAGCTTTCCAGTATTTCACTGGACTATAGACAATATAAGAATCTGTTGGTTGGCGTAAATAATATTTGAAAGCAGACCAAATAAAAATATTTCCAAGGTCATTTGTTGCTGGACCTCTTACTTCTTTTTTCATTTCGTTTACTAAAAAGCTTTTTTTCCAAGCAGACGATGATTTACCTGAACCAGCTTTTTGATGTTCGATAGAAGTTGTTTCCGCATAAGGTGGATTTTCATACAAAATAATTGTTAATTTTGGATCGTTGATATAGTTTTGAATAATTTCATTATTGATATATTCCTCGCTAAGAGCATCCGCTCCTCGGACTAACCCCATATTAAAAGTATCTTCTTTTTCAGTTGGCGGAATAATGTTACGAACTTTGTCACCGAGTAACTCTAGCAGAACTTTATACTCATAGTATTCGACAGTTGACAATACGCAGTGACTTAATTCCTCATCACTCATTAATTTCTCTAAATTTCCAGTTCCGGCACATCTATCCAAAATAATATAATCATTTCCTTCTGGAACACGCTTAATAGCTTGTCGGACTAGCTCCAATGACTTTTGAACATAAGGTTCAGGAGTGTAGAAAGCTCCTAAGTTTTTCTTTTGTAAAGTATCATTGAGTTTATCCATCAAATAGTGAAATTGTGCATTAGTTTCACCGATATAGGGATTGATAAATTCTTTTAGTTTCTCAGGTTTCCGAATTTCACCAATAATTTTAACTTTACCAGTATGATCACCAATAAAATCAGACTTTTTAGCTCCTTTGTTTTCACGATAAAAACGTTCTGCCCAACCAACAATACAGTTTTCATCGATGTTAATTTTTGTATATTGCTTTGAACGTAGTAATTTAATAAGACGATCTTCGTCTAGTTGATTTTGACCGTATTCTAAAACTGCAAGAGGATTACCAGAAGAAAAACCAGAGGTTTTTACACTTGCACCACCAAAATATACTTTTTCGATATGTGTTAAATAGTCCTGACTATCAAAAACGTAGATTTTTTCATTCGTTAGCGACACAAGCAGAATGTTTTTGGGAATTTCTTTTCCTTTGATTCTCCGAGCAGATAGATATTTGATGGCTTGGAATAGAACAGTGTTAATATCATTGATAACAACTTTAAATTCAATCAGATTTCCATTTACAATACCATCTGTGTAATCCGTTAAAATATCATCTATTTTCAAAGTATTATCAACTAGAGGTAGATAATCTTGATAAAACTTGAGTTGTCCATCAACTTCGTTTGAGAAATGGTTATGCATATTGTAGCTCCCCATTTCTCTCTAAAGATAACTCAGAAAACTCAACATAAAAAGCCTTCTCACAAAAATGTGAAAATGCCTGTTTTAATGCTTGACAAAAAACACGTCCGATTACATAATCAGCGTGAGCTGTGAGCTGTGAGCTGTGAGCTGTGAGCTGTGAGCTGTGAGCTGTGAGCTGTGAGCTGTGAGCTGTGATTGCGTTCATAATACTTAATTTCCTTTATTTTTGTTACTTCTATTATATCAAAATTTTGAAATCCTGCGAAGAATTTAGACATTATTAAAAGAAGATTTCCGTTTGTAAGTCGCCTTTTTGATATTCTCGTAAGCACTATATCTTGTGTCTAGTATAAATTGATATATAGTTCCCAAAATCTAATTATCATATAAAAGAAAGAGCAATTCCACCTGAACTGCTCTTTTTTGCTACTCTGTTTCTTCTTGGTTTTCTTCACTCTCTTCTTTTTTAATTGGAGCTGGTTCATAAGCTCGGATAATCTGAGCGACAACTGGATGGCGAACCACATCCTTAGCTGAAAAATGAACAAAGTCAATCTGATGGATGTTCTTGAGTTTCTCTTGAGCATCAATCAAACCGGACTTGACATTACGTGGCAGGTCAATCTGACTGATATCTCCATTGACAATCATCTTAGAATTAAAACCTAAACGAGTCAAGAACATCTTCATCTGCATGATAGTCGTATTTTGCGCCTCATCGAGAATGACAAAGGCATCATCCAAGGTTCGTCCACGCATATAGGCAAGGGGCGCAATCTCGATAATTTCACGCTCCATGAGTCGAGTAGTTTGGTCTTTCCCCAAAATCTGATACAAGGCATCATAAACAGGGCGAAGGTAAGGATCGACCTTTTCCTTGAGGTCACCCGGAAGAAATCCAAGACTCTCACCTGCTTCCACTGCTGGACGAGTCAGGATAATTCGCTTAACCTGCCCACGTTTAAGAGCTGTCACAGCCAAGGTCACTGCAAGGAAGGTCTTCCCTGTACCTGCTGGCCCAATTCCAAAGGTCACATCATGCTGTTTGACACTGTCCACATAAAGTTTTTGACCCAAGGTTTTGACGCGGATAGGTTTACCAGTATTGTCTTTGATAATTTCTTCTTCGTAAAGGGCGACAAACTTGTCGATTTCATCGTTTTTGACCATGCTAATTGCAGTCACCACATCTGGCGTACCAACGGTCATTCCACGGTTCACCAAGACCATCAAAGCCTGAATAACCTGACGTGCTTCCTCACAAGCAGCCTCTTCTCCCAAAACCTGGACAATCTCCGTACGAGCATGAATCACCACATCAAGCTCTTCTTCCATCAAACGAAGATGGCGTTCATTGGAACCAAAAAGATGAAACAAGTCATCTGGATGACTCAGTTGAATGTCTATTGAATGTTCCTTCAAATAAAGAACCTCTCTAATCCGTTTATTTCTTTTTATTATAGCAAAGGGATCGATAAATTACTAGCCCAAACCTAGTGAATCATGCTAGTGTTCTAAGTATTCTTGCCAGATAGCGTCAAAGTCTCCTAGGTTGAAAGAGAAACTGGCATGTTCTTCCAAAAAGCGACTCACCTCATCAAAATCATCTGTATGTTTTGGAAAGGCTGATTCTTCAAAAGCGAGGTCTGCCAAGATAGCCTTGGGACTATTACTTTTAGGATTGCGCTCGGTCATGAGCCAAGTGTAAAATGATTTTCTCATAAATCTCCCTAAATCAACTCTGTACCAAACTGGTCTTGCTTGATTTTGCCAGCCTTCATCAAGCCACCGAGTGCTTTCTTGAACTGACCTTTAGAAATGCCAAATGTTGCCTTGATGTCGTCTGGAGATGATTTATCATTTAAGGTCATGAAACCGCCATTGCTTTCCAAGTAAGTCAAAATCATCTGAGCATCATTTTCCAACATTTCAAAGGAACGGGGTTTGAGGGAGAGGTTCAACGTGCGGTCCACTTCACGGAAACCAATGACACGCGCATCTAAAACTTGTCCCAAACGTGGCTCTGCATAGCGCTCACTAGGATGGATAAAACCAAGCATGTTATTTTCTGGCAGATAGACAAAGGTCCCTGACAGCTTGAGGCGGTATACAATGGCTGGCCAGTTTTGATTATGCATGTTGTTGTAGGCAGGACGAGCCAGACGTTGGAAGTCTTCTTGATAAGCCAAGAGTCCCCAGATGCGGTCTTTCTTGTCCACTTCAAGACGGATGTAGAGTTGGTCGCCCTTCTTAGGCCAAAGTTCCTTGAGCTCAGGGAGGATATCGAGTGACACAACGATTTCCTTGTCAGGAAGGCCTGTATCTACAAAGACACCCAAGTCCTTACGAACCTCTGTAACACGGCCCCAACCAAATTGGTCCTGAGTGGCAGTCACTTCTAGAGTGGTCAGGCGGAGTTTTTGCTTCATATCCGTGTAGGCAAAACCTTTGACCGTATCCCCTACTGTATGTTGGCCTTCTTCCTTAGCAAGAGCATAGGTCTGGCCATCCTTTTGCACAAAGTAAAAACGGTCATTTTCATCGATGATGAGTCCAACGATAAAACTTGCAAGATTTGTATTCATATTTCCTTCTTTCGAATAAAACTCAGCCAGCAATGCCAACTGAGTTTTTCTGTTTATTTTTAGACTTCCAAAAGTTCTTTCTCTTTGTTAGCAGTCATGTCGTCGATGTGTTTAACAGCATCGTCTGTTACTTTTTGAATGTCTTTTTCAAGAGTCTTCAATTCGTCTTCAGTGATTTCTTTTGCTTTTTCTTGTTTCTTAGCTTCGTCCATAGCATCGCGACGGATATTGCGGACAGCCACTTTAGCATTTTCGCCGACCTTCTTCACTTCTTTAGCAAGGTCACGACGAGTTTCTTCTGTAAGTGCAGGGATAACCAAACGAATAACAGAACCGTCGTTAGCTGGTGTGATACCAAGATCAGAAGCGTTCAAAGCACGTTCGATGTCTTTCAATGAAGACTTATCAAATGGTGTTACCAACAAAACACGCGCTTCTGGAATCGTAATTGAAGCGATTTGGTTAAGAGGAGTTTCGACTCCATAGTATTCTACATGTACACGGTCAAGCAAGCTTGCATTGGCACGGCCAGCACGGATACCACCAAATTCACGAGCAAGTGATTGGTGAGACTGGGTCATTCTCTCTTTAGCTTTTTCAATAATTGCGTTAGCCATAATCTTTCTTATTCCTTTTCTTAGATATTATTTGAAACTGTTGTTCCGATATTTTCACCAAATACGACACGTTTGATGTTGCCTGGTTGGTTCATGTTGAAGACAACCAAGTCAATGTCGTTGTCCATAGAGAGGGTTGAAGCTGTTGAGTCCATGATACGAAGACCTTTATTGATAACATCACGGTGAGTCAATTCTTCAAATTTAACAGCTGTCTTGTCCTTCTTAGGATCGGCATTGTAAACACCATCTACGCCATTTTTAGCCATAAGGATAGCATCCGCTTCGATTTCAGCCGCACGAAGGGCCGCTGTTGTATCTGTTGAGAAGTAAGGTGAACCAATTCCTGCACCAAAGATAACGATACGGCCTTTTTCAAGGTGACGTAGGGCACGTCCACGGACATAAGGCTCTGCTACTTGTTGCATAGCAATAGCTGTTTGCACACGTGTATCAACCCCAACTTGTTGCAATGAATCTGCCATCACAAGAGCATTCATAACAGTCCCAAGCATTCCTGTGTAATCCGCCTGAACACGGTCCATTCCTGCCTCTGCAGCAGGTTCTCCACGCCAGAGATTTCCTCCACCAATAACAAGGGCAATTTCGATACCTAAGCTATGAACTTCTTGAATCTCTTTTGCGATTGTTTGAACTGTTTGGATATCAATCCCTACGCCACGTTCACCGGCAAGGGCTTCACCTGATAACTTGATTAAAATACGTTTATACTTGGGATTCGCCATTTTCACTCTCCTTCTTTTATCCTACCTATTTTATCACAATTTCTAAGATTTTTATAGTATCATGAGCAATTCTTTGAAAAAAATTAGACTGTTAAAAATTCCTCTAAGTCGCTAAGAGCACGCTCTGCAATTTTTTCATAACGAGCCTTCTTATCACGGATACGTTCACCTTCCAACTCCTTGATAATTCCGAAATTGACATTCATTGGTTGGAAATGCTTGCTGTCAGCATGGGTGATGTAATGAGCTAAGCTTCCGATAGCCGTCGTCTCTGGGAAAATAGCTTGGCTTTCTCCCTTGAAAAGACGAGCCGCGTTAATTCCCGCAACTAAGCCTGACGCTGCGGACTCAACATAACCTTCCACACCCGTCATCTGACCAGCAAAGAAGAGATTTGGTTGTTTCTTAGAACGATAGGTCTGTTCAAGAAGATTTGGTGAATCCATATAAGAATTGCGGTGCATGACACCATAGCGAACAAACTCAGCATTTTCAAGACCTGGAATCATTTGGAAGACACGCTTTTGTTCTCCCCATTTGAGGTGGGTCTGGAAACCAACGATATTGTAGAGGCTACCAGCCGCATTGTCCTGACGAAGCTGGACAACCGCATAAGGTGTTTTGAATTCTCCATCACGAGGTCCTGTGTAGTCGTCAGGATACTCAAGCCCCACTGGCTTCATAGGTCCATAAAGCATAGTTTTAATGCCACGTTTAGCCATGACTTCGATAGGCATACAACCTTCAAAATACTTTTCTTTTTCAAAAGAATTGAGCGGTGCTTCTTCCGCATTAACCAAGGCTTCATGGAAATCCATAAACTCTTGCTTGGTCATGGGCGCATTGAGGTAGGCTGCTTCTCCCTTATCATAACGAGACTTGAGATAGACCTTGCTCATATCGATAGTGTTGACATCGATAATAGGCGCTGCCGCATCGTAGAAATAGAAGCCATCGCCATCATTAAGGGCATGAATCTTTTCAGCCAAGGCATCGCTAGTCAAAGGACCAGTAGCGACAACTGTGATTACATCAGTCGGTAATTCTGTAATTTCATCACGAACCACTTCAATCAAGGGATGGTTGGCAACTTTTTCGGTTACCATTTGGGAGAAACCATCACGGTCCACCGCAAGAGCACCACCTGCAGGAACACGTGTAGCCTCAGCAGATTCCAAAATAACAGAACCCAAGCGACGCATTTCTTCCTTGAGAAGCCCGACAGCATTTGTCAGAGCATCTCCACGAAGAGAATTGGAACAAACTAACTCTGCAAAATTGTCTGTTTTGTGCTGGGGTGTTGACTTGACACCACGCATTTCATAAAGTTTAACTGGAATACCACGCTCTGCGATTTGGTAGGCTGCTTCAGAACCTGCCAAACCAGCACCGATAACATTGATATAAGATTGAGACACGACACTAATACCTCTTTGGGAGTGTGAAGACAAGGTTCACATTGAAAAAGCCAACCGAACTTACTCGCTTTCGAGTTTCTTGGCTCAGGCTGATAAAGTCCACAGGACTTACTTCGCTCTCGAGTTTCCTGGCTCAGGCTGAAAAAGTCCACAGGATTTTTTCACTCCCACAAATCTTTCTATTTTTTTCTTCTACTAGTATAACAAAAAAAGGGAAGAAGGCAAACTTCCCTGTTTAGTCATTTTCTTCCCAGTCGTGGTAAGCAGCGTAGAGCTGGCTCTTATTCCACTGGTAAAACTTAGCTACTTCCTTGATAGCTTGATTTTTCTTCATGCCTTGCTGGATACGAGCTTGGATTTCTAAGAACAAGTCCTCCTCGTCTTTTTCCTCCACATCCTGACTGGCACCTTCAACGATGAGAAGGCATTCTCCCTTGAGTGGCGTTTCAGAGATACTTTCCAGCAATTCAGAAATGGTACCTCTTTGGTATTCTTCATAAATTTTAGTCAATTCCCTAACCAAAACGACCGAGCGGTCGCCATAAACTGCTAACATATTTTCCAAAGTATCTGCCACACGATGGGGAGATTCATAGAAAATCTGAGTTTCAGGATAATCTTTTTTTGAGTCGAAAAATTGCTTTTGCTGGCCTGATTTTCTGGGTAAAAAGCCGTAAAAGATATGTGGCTGTGGCGCTAAACCACTGGCAATCAAGGCAGAAATCCCTGCAGAGGCACCTGGAACAGTCACAACAGCAATATCTTCCTCAATCGCTACTTTGACCAAATCATGACCAGGGTCTGAGATGCTAGGCAGACCCGCGTCGGATACCTGAGCAATACTTTGTCCTGCTTTCAGGAAACCAATCAAATCAGGAATCTTTTCCTTGGCATTGTGCTCATGAAAACTAATCTGCTTGGTAGAAATGTCAAAATGCTTGAGCAGAAGACCTGTATTGCGCGTGTCCTCAGCCGCAATCCAGTCCACTTCTTTCAAGGTCTGAATAGCTCGAAAGGTCATATCATCTAGATTGCCAATCGGCGTTGCCACTAGATACAGCTTGCCGTAAGGAGACTGCCCCTTAAAACTTTTTTGAATCTGCATGCCTACTCCCTGTATAACAACTCATCACAGAACATACATTCCTCATCCTGCTCTCGACGTTGTCCATAAAAATCATTACAAACGTGAAACCCGTCTTTATAGATCCGACGAACACTTTCACGAACATGCTTAGCCTTGACGGGAGCGTCTGCTTCCACCTCACCCAAGCGTTCGCGCAACTTACTATTTTCCAATCGAAGAGCTGTATTTTCCTCTACCAGGCTCTTGAGATTTTTCTTGATTGCTTCCACATCGGCCAAGGTTACCAATAACTGTTGGGAAAAATCGTCCAGCGCGTCAAATAATTCTTTTTTGTCCATAAAACAGCCCTTTCCTTTCTTTATCATTCATTTTTGAGTTTATATTTCTTTCAAGACCAGATATTCCATGGCATTTTGAAAGCTAACATTAGCTTGCCACATTTTTCTAGCTTCTAGCAAATCTTGTAGAATCACTCTAACTCTTGCTTGTAGGATATCTTGTCCACAGAGAACTTCAAGAATCCGTAAAACCTGATCTTGTTTTTCCTTGTCATCTGCCAAGCTAGCTAATTTGGCAACTTGCAGATAACTTTCTTTTTTCTTAGCTACTAACCAAGTCAGCAGGCGTTCACTTTCATCAACCAAGGTCCAAAAATTTGCCTGATGTGCCAACTTTTCTGCTTCAGCTCGCGATTGACTAAACTGGGCTAAAAGAGTCGCTTTTTTCTTAACCAGACCTGCTTGTTCTAAGAGCAATATCAGCTTTTCTTCTTGCTTTTTAAAGTGGAAAATCTGGGTCCGACTTCGAATTGTTGGTAAAATCTTTTCCTCATCGCTGGTCAAGAAGAAAATATAAACCTCACTCTGGGGTTCTTCGATGACCTTGAGCAGAGAATTGGCTGCGTTAGGATGCATTTTATCAGCTTGCTCGATAATAAAGACCTGTTGCTGGCTTTCAATCCCTGCTTGGGAAAACTGCCCCACCAATTCTCGAATCCGTTCTGTCTTGATGACCTGATTGACCGGCTTAATCAAAGTGACATCGGGAAATTCTCCCTGTTCAATCAGCTTACAATTTCGGCATTTCTCACATGGTAAAACACCTACTTTATCAGTACAAAAGAGGCTCTTAGCCAAAAACTGCGCCATTTCCAAGCTTCCAAAGAAACCTGAAAAGAGGTAGGCATGATTGAGCTGGTCTTGTTCTAGGATACGTACAAAGCGGTCAAACTGTTCTGGTTGCCAAGCCTTTAGTTGATCTTGTTTCATCTTGTCAAGCCCATTCTATCAAACAAGATAGCCTTGGTAGTTTCCACAACCTGCTCCAAAGGGAGACTAGCATCAATCTTGACAATGCGATTTCCTTCTTTGTCCAGAATCGAAAGGTAGCCTTGACGAACTTTCTTATGTAAGTCCAACCCTTCCAAGTCCAAACGATTGACCTCGCGATTGCTATTAGCAGCAATGCGAGCCAGTCCTTCTTCCACCTCGATGTCAAAATAGAGGGTCAAATCAGGTTTGAGGCCATCTGTCGCAAACTGATTGAGCCAGTCAATGGCGTCAATATCCAAGCCACGACCAAATCCCTGATAGGCAACGGAACTATCGATGAAGCGGTCCATAATGACCAACTTACCAGCTTCAAGAGCTGGAAGAACTTTTTCTACCAAGTGCTGTCTGCGACTGGCGATATAGAGAAGGAGTTCTGTCTTCGCATCCATCTGAGTATGACTTGGGTCCAAAATCACTTGACGAATCTTCTCTCCAATCAAGACTCCGCCTGGTTCACGGGTCGTCAGCACCTCTACCCCTTTTTCCTCTAAAATTGGTAGCAGAGCCTCTAAAACACTGGTCTTTCCTGCTCCCTCTGGTCCCTCAAGAGAGACTAAAAATCCTTTTGACATGTCTAACTCATTTCTTTTTTACTACTTCTATTCTATCAAAAAAATAGGGGTTTGTGACAATCTTTTTGTCTTCTCATTTCAACCACCATAAAAGAGGCAGACAAAGCCACCTCTTATTTACCTAATTCTTGTGTTCGTTTGTAGGCTTGACCAACTGCATCCATGACTGTTCCTCGAAAAGCATGCGCTTCTAGACTCGCTACACCAGCGATAGTCGAACCGCCTGGGCTGCAGACTTGGTCTTTCAATACTCCAGGATGCTCTTGGCTTTCTAGGACCAATTGACCAGCTCCTACCACAGTTTGAGCCGCCATTTTCAATGCTGTCTCTCGTGGCAATCCAGTCTGAACACCTGCATCTGCCAAGGCCTCAATAAAGAGATAGACAAAGGCTGGTCCACAGCCTGCAAGACCTGTCGCTGCGTCGATTAAGCCTTCTCCTAGTTCAACCAATAGACCAGCCTTATTTAAAAGCTGACAAAAGAGCTCACTGTCCTCAACCCTGCAATTAGGAGACAAGGCATAACTAATCACTCCTTGTCCGATAGAAGCAGGGGTATTTGGCATCATACGAATAATTCGGTGTTGACTTGGGATAAGACTTGCTAGTTTTTCTAAAGTCAATCCAGCTGCCATGGAGATCAAAAGAAGACTCTCTCGTTTTTCAAGAATGGTCTGGTATTGAGAAAGCAGTTCAGAAAACTGAGCAGGCTTAACTCCTAGAAAAATCACATCTGCTTCTGCGAAGATTTCATCATTGCTAGAAGCCTGACCGCCAAAGTCGGCGATGAAAGCATCCACCTTGGCTTGACTACGATTGGCAAGGAGAAGGTCATCACACGTCTTGGCCTGCAAAACAGCCTTGGCCAAACTAGCTCCCATATTCCCCAAACCGATAAATCCAATCTTCATCTCTTACTCCCTTATCTGTCCGTCACCAGTAACCACATACTTGTAGCTAGTCAACTCCTTCAAGCCCATTGGACCACGCGCGTGCAGTTTCTGAGTAGAAATCCCCATCTCACAGCCAAGACCAAACTGGCCTCCATCAGTGAAACGTGTTGAAGCATTGACATAAACCGCTGCAGAGTCCACTTGATTTGTAAAGTAAGCCGCAGCTTCAGCATTTTCTGTCAAAATGGCGTCCGAATGATGGGTGCTATGAGCTTCAATATGCTCAACCGCTTCTTCTAAACTACTCACAACCTTAACAGCAAGGACATAGTCTAAAAACTCGGTGTCAAAGTCTTGTGCTTCAGCTGCGTGACCTGAAACAAACTGGATTGCTTGGCTATCGAGTCGGAATTGAATCGGTTCCAGTCCAGCTTCCTTACGCTCTGCAACTAGAACTTGCTCCAAGCGAGGAAGGAAGCTTGCTGCTTTGTCTTCATGAACAAGTAGAACTTCCATAGCATTGCAGACAGAAGGACGACTGGTTTTAGCATTGTTGATGATAGACAGAGCCTTGTCTTCATCTGCATCCTTATCCACATAGATATGGACAATCCCAGTCCCGGTCTCGATAACTGGTACAATCGCATTCTCAACCACCGCATTAATCAAGCCAGCCCCTCCACGAGGAATGAGAAGGTCTAGATAGCCCTTTGCCTTCATCATGGCATAGCTACTTTCACGGCTAGTATCTTCCACCAGTTGAATCACATCAGGGTGAATAGTAGTCATCTCCAAGCCCTTCTTCAAGGCTGGGACAATGGCATGGGCTGTTTGATAGGCGTCCTTACCACTACGAAGAACAACCGCATTTCCACTCTTAAGAGCTAGAGCAGCTGCGTCAGACGTCACATTTGGACGACTTTCATAGATAATACCGATAACACCCATAGCCACACGTTTCTTTGTGATAACCAAACCATTTTCAAGATGGTTGGTTTCTAAAACTTCACCGATTGGATCTGGTAAGGCAACCACTTCACGAATCCCAGTTGCCATCGCTTCTATACGACTTGCATCCAAATAAAGACGATCCAGCATCACATCTGAGATTTTACCCTTAGCAGATTCCATATCAAGGGCATTGGCTGCTAAAATCTCCTCTGTAGCAGCCACTAAGTGATCAGCCATGGCTAGCAAGGCTTGGTTTTTCACGTCTTCACTAGCTGTGTTGATTGATTTTTTAACAGCCTGTACCTGTTCAAATTGTTCTTGTGTACTTACCATAGTTTACCTCTAAAATTCTGTAAAGAGTAGTTGGATTTCAGGAGTAATGGAAATCCAGTCATCACGGTGAATCAAGACACCCTTGGCTTTTTGAGAACGCAACATATCCTCCAAAGCGGATGCACCAAATTGCACGCGCCCTTTTCCAAGTGATTTTCCACTTTCCTTATCAAATACTGTCACAATATCACCGTAAGAAAAGGCTCCTTCTGCTTCAACAATACCAGATAAGAGAAGACTCTTTCCATGTTGAGAGAGAGCTTCAGCAGCCCCTTTATCAACCCAAATAGAACCTTGACTCTGAGCATAAAAGGCCAGCCATTGTTTCTGGGTACGAAGTCCCTTCTCTTGAGCAACAAAGTAGGAACCATCCTTGGTCTCCTCAACTGCCTCAATCATGGCATCTGACTTCAAGGATGAGCAAATATAGACTGGCACACCCGACTCCGTCGCGATCGTAGCTGCTTTGATCTTAGTCAACATACCACCTGTCCCATTAGACGAGCCAGCTCCACCAGCCATATCAATAATCTCACGATTGATGGTCTCGATTCGCTCCAAGCGTTTGGCTCTTGGGTCTGAATTAGGATTTCCAGTATAAAGACCGTCTACGTCTGTCAAGAGGACCAAAAGGTCTGCTTGGACCATGGCTGCTACCTGAGCACTTAGAGTATCATTGTCCCCAACCTTGAGTTCATCAATAACGACACTGTCATTCTCATTGATGATAGGAATCGCGCCACGGCTAAGTAGAACTGACAAAGCCTGATGGGCATTTTTATAACGGCGCTTATCCACAAAATCATCCTGGGTCAGCAAGATTTGTGCAGAAACGATTTGGCGCAAGAGAAGATTGGTCGTGTATTCTTCCAACAAAAGCCCTTGTCCTACCGCTGCTGAAGCCTGTTTATCAGCAATCTTAGTCGGACGCTTCTTAAATCCTAAAGCCCCAAAACCTGCAGCAATGGCACCCGACGACACCAAAATCAATTCATGACCAGCCTCGTGCAGCATAGCCAACTGCTGGGTAATAGCCTTTACCTTACTACGTGATAAGCTTCCATCCTCATTTGTCAGAGAAGAAGTCCCCACCTTAAAGACAATCCGTTTGTATTTCATAGTCTCACTCCGATTCTTCATATCTATCCATTATAACATGAATGGCAGGAAATAGAAAAGAGTTGATAGGAAAAAGGTCGAGACAAGTCATCTCAACCTTTTATCACGTCTAATTCTTTCTCAATCTCTCCAAGGTTTCCTTAAAAACATCTGGAATATCGGCTGTAAATTCCAAAATCTCACCTGTTCTCGGATGTGTAAAACCTAAAGTCTTAGCATGAAGAAATTGTCCATGTCCTTTCAAAGTCTTGCGAGGACCATAGACATCATCCCCAGCGACTGGATGACCAATATAAGCCATGTGAACACGGATTTGATGGGTACGCCCTGTCTCCAGTTGCAACTCCACTAAACTATAATCACCAAAGCGTTCTAAGACGTGGAAACGGGTTACTGCAGGCTTTCCTTTAGCAGTCACAGCCTGTTTCTTACGGTCTTTTTCACTACGACCAATTGGTGCTTCAATCACACCACGATCATTAGGCAAATTTCCATGAACAATCGCCCAATATTTGCGGAGAGACTTTTTATCCTTGAGCTCTTGGGCAAGTGCTAGATGCGCCTCATCATTTTTAGCAATCATGAGAAGACCTGACGTATCTTTATCAATACGGTGAACAATTCCTGGACGCAGAACCCCATTGATACCCGACAAGTCCTTAATATGATACATAAGGGCATTTACCAGAGTTCCACTAATATGACCAGCACTCGGATGCACAACCATCCCCTGAGGTTTGTTAACGACAGCCACATCCTCATCTTGGTAGATGATATCTAGCGGAAGATTCTCAGGCACATACTCTAAAACCTCTGGTTCTGGCACATGGTAAGTGACGATATCGCCCTCTTGGACAGTGTATTTAGCTTTCTTGACTTGGCCATTGACCAAGACCTGGCCTGATTTGATTTGTTCATTCGCGAGACTGCGTGATAATTCTGTCAAATCCGACAAAGCTTTATCTAAACGCAGGCCACCAGTTTCAATTTTAATTTCCATTTATTTCCTCTTTTAGCATTGCAATCAATAAAATAATCACTCCAACAGTCAGATAGCTATCTGCCACATTGAAAATTGCAAAATTGATAAAGTCCACATGAAACATATCCACAACAAAGCCCTGACTGATCCTGTCAATGAAGTTTCCAAGACCACCTGCAATAATCAAGGTCAAACCCAAGACCATCCAGAATGAGTCCTCCATGTGTTTATGTAGATACCAAATGGCACCAATCACGACAACCAGAGTAATGACAGCGAATAACAACTGCTGATCTTGTAAGATAGAAAAGGCTGCCCCTCGATTTTGCAGGTAGGTCAAGCTAACGAAATTGGGAATCCAAGATCGTACTTCACCCAATGGAATTTGCTGGACGATATAGGATTTTACCAACTGATCAAGCCCAATCAAAAGCAGTACAATGACTGCCACTATTCCTCTTTTTTTCATGATTTCCTCTTCTGATCAAAATATTCTTGCATGACTTCTACAAAGAGAGTCCCAGCTTGACTCAGCTCCACTTCTTCACGTTTAACATAAACCATGCGATTATCTAGGTTATCCTTGAGACGAATAACTGTGATACCATTAACACTATCACTATCTAAAAATCCAGAACCTGTCGCATAGGCGTCCGTCCGCTCTAAAATACCATTCAAGGTAGCACGGTCTGTCACATTAAACATCTGTGAGCTAGCACTGGTATCGACAAAATTCTCTGAATAATAAAGGTACTCGTCTTTCTCTTGAGTAAAACGAACCGTTGGTAAATCAGCTAAATCCTCCATGACCAATTCCTCTTTCTGGGCTAAAGGATGCCCTTCACGAAGATAAATATGGGTATGAAAGGGAATCAATTCAATGACCTCAAGACCCAGCTTTTCAACCCGTTGCATAATCCCCTTTTTATTTTGATTATTGAGGTAGATAATCCCAATCTCACTATGCCCTTGCGCTACTTCATCTAAAATTTGAACAGTAGTTGATTCAAAAATACGGAAATTCTTATAGTCAGGATAGCGCTCTGAAAAGGCCGTAATAGTTGGTGGCAAGAAGTCATAGTGCTGACTAGCAATGGAAAATTCATCTTTTTCTTCTTCAGGATTGGCATACTGATTTTGAAAAATATCAAATCCTTTAACCAATTCTTGAGCTTTTTCATAAAATTCCATACCACGACGAGTCAAGAAAGTCCCTGAGCTGGTCCGACGGAAAATCTTAAAGCCCAACTCTTTTTCCAAATCACGAACAGAAATAGACAGACTCGGCTGGCTAACATACATCTTTTCAGCAGCTTCACGGAAAGTACCACTATTGGCAATGGCAACAACATAGCGTAATTGTTGAATGTTCATCTTCTACCCCCAACTTCTTTATCTTTTCATTATACCATATTTTAGAAGTTTTCCATCGAAGAAAAATAATGTCACTCATAAAATTCATCTACACTAAGAACGAAAAAATCATGGGTTCCAAAACAAAAAAAGAGGCTCTCCGAAATCTCGGAAAGCCTTATTTAATGCTACTTCTAGCTTCCTCGCCTTTATATTTCAAGGCTCGGGATAAAAAGGTTCACTGGACCTTTTTATTTAGCGATTGGGTAAACAGAAACTTGTTTTTTATCGCGTCCTTTACGTTCAAAGCGTACTACGCCTTCAACTTTAGCGAACAAAGTATCGTCTCCACCACGTCCAACGTTTACACCTGGGTAGATGTGTGTACCACGTTGACGGTAAAGGATTGATCCACCTGTTACAGTTTGTCCGTCAGCTGCTTTAGCTCCAAGACGTTTCGCTTGTGAATCACGTCCGTTTGATGTAGAACCTCCACCTTTTTTGTGGGCGAAAAGTTGCAAGTTGTTAAGAGTCATTTTTAACATAATGTTTTCCTCCGTGTTAGTTTTCTGTGATAACTCTGGTTTGGACGAACTCAGAAGAGTTCTCCGATAAGTTTGCCATACCTAAGAAAAATGATTCAAAGAATAACTGGGTCATTTCTCTCTGGTGTGAAGGAAGATCTTTTGGTATTTCAACCATCAGATAGCCACCTTCATCTTCGTTTAATTCTAGGATTGGTTCATAGCCTGCAAATTTCTCAATAGAATTGATAAAGTTAATGGCAAGCGTAGAAACCGATGCACACACGACATCTAAGCCGTATTCGCCACTCTCGGCGTGTCCAGTAATTTCCGCACTCCTCAGCTCGCCATCTTCGGCTCTCTCAAAGACTGCTTGTATCATGTGTTCTCCTTAAAATTAAGCGTTGATTGCGTTGATGACAACTTTTGTATATGGTTGACGGTGACCTTGTTTACGGTGGCTACCTTTTTTAGGTTTGTACTTGTAAGTAACAACTTTCTTTTGTTTTCCTTGTTTTTCAACAGTTCCAACTACAGTAGCTCCAGCAACAAGTGGAGTTCCGACAACAGTGTTTTCACCACCAACAAGAACAACTTCGTTAAAAGTAACTTCTTGACCAGCTTCAACGTTCAATTTTTCAACGTAAACTGCTTGACCAACTTCAACTTTAACTTGTTTTCCGCCAGTTTTGATAATTGCGTATGTGCTCATTATGCACCTCCTATGATTTTTATGGGTTTCCCCGAATTTTTTGTGAAGACTCGCCTAGCATCGTGGGACAAACCACTTAAAAGAAGAGCTCTAAGTATAACAAAGAATAAACTAGGAATTGAGCCGAAGACATAACTTATGTTAGGCAAGGCGACAATGACGAAGTTTAAATTTGTTATACGACGAGCAACGATGTTCGTGCGGTTGCACAGGATTGTGCATAGTCAACTCTTTAAGTATAGCATATCTCCTATTTTCTTACAAGTAATAACACCTAAAATGAAGCTTTTTCTTTTACTTTTTTTCGCCAAGAGGCAAAAAGCATGCTAATGTAAAAAATGCTCATCATAATAGGAACACCAAGAATGGTCTTTTCATGATAGAAAATCGTCAAATAGGCTGAAAAGACAACGCCAAGGACAAAACTACTAAGCAGGCTAACAAATATGAATCCTTCACGTAAAAATGG
Source organism: Streptococcus sp. 27098_8_86 (assembly GCF_041432595.1). Classification (GTDB taxonomy): domain Bacteria; phylum Bacillota; class Bacilli; order Lactobacillales; family Streptococcaceae; genus Streptococcus; species Streptococcus pneumoniae_F. The sequence continues at coordinate 63,010 of NZ_JAPVZW010000002.1, read as the reverse complement.
TGTGTGCTTGGTCCTAAAATAATCTCCAAAAGCTAGCATGGTCCGTTTGATATTCCCTGTCATAAAAGCGTTATTATAGGCAATACCCGACACTTCTCCAAAAGCAGTTGTCACCAATCCCATACAGAAGGCCAAGGGCGGTACTAGATAGATATTATCTACAGTCTGCGGCACAAAACCAATAATGATTGATAAGATTGCTAAAGGAAGCAATGACAGAATGGGCTTTTTCACAATTCTCAATTTTTCCTTATAAACAGTTAATAAAAAGACCCCCATCATAAAAGCTAGCAAGGTCATTACTTTCGCACTGGCATCTGACACATTCTGTTGAATGAGTCCCACTGAAAGAAAGACTACATTCCCAGTTTGTCCAGCTACAAGAGTATTCCCTCGCACAATAAACGTATAGGCATCTACATATCCTGCACAAAACGTCAAAAAAAGCGCTAGCCTCTTAGACTGACGTGATATTTTTCTTATAGGTAATAACCTCATTTTCCCTCCCATTTCATTTACTCATCTCATTATTGTACCACTTTCTTTGGAAAAGACCTAGTAGCTTATTTGAAATTTTTTCCCCTCTGTTGGATAGTCCTGTCTATCTATGTTATAATGAAAGAAGGATTTGAAATCGGAAAAGGAGTAACTATGCTTAAATTAGGTGTCATCGGAACAGGGGCTATCAGTCACCACTTCATAGAAGCAGCCCATATCAGTGGAGAATACCAGCTGGTCGCAGTCTATTCTAGAAAACTAGAAACTGCGGCAACCTTTGCTTCTCGCTATCAAGATATCCAACTCTTTAATCAATTAGAGGACTTCTTCAAGAGCTCCTTTGATGTTGTCTATATTGCTAGTCCAAACTCCTTGCATTTTGCTCAGGCAAAAGTTGCATTATCTGCTGGAAAACACGTCATTCTTGAAAAGCCAGCTGTCACTCAACCACAAGAATGGCTGGATTTGGTTCAAACAGCTGAGAAAAATCACTGTTTTATCTTCGAAGCAGCTCGTAATTACCACGAAGAAGCTTTTACTACTATCAAAAACTTTTTAGCAGACAAGCAAATTTTAGGGGCAGATTTCAACTATGCCAAGTATTCTTCCAAAATGCCGGACTTGTTAGCTGGACAGACACCAAATGTCTTTTCAGACCGTTTTGCTGGTGGAGCGCTTATGGATTTGGGGATCTATCCTCTCTACGCTGCCGTTCGTCTCTTTGGAAAAGCTCAAGACGCGACCTATCAGGCTCAACAACTTGACAATAGCATGGACCTGAATGGAGACGGAATCCTCTTATACCCTGACTTTCAAATTCATATAAAAGCTGGGAAAAATATCACTTCCAATCTTCCTTGCGAAATTTATACGACAGATGGAACCCTGACTCTCAACACCATCGAACATGTCAGCTCGGCTATTTTTACCGACCACCAAGGCAATCAAATCCAACTCCCTATCCAACAGGCTCCTCATACGATGACTGAGGAAGTCGCTGCATTTGCACACATGATCCAGCAACCAGATCTGAATCTCTACCAAACTTGGCTGGAAGATGCAAGTTCAGTTCATGAGCTACTATATACTATGCGCCAGACTGCTGGCATTAGATTTGAGGCAGAAAAATGAAAAACAAACTACCAACTGAATGGCAAGAACTAAGTGACCAACTCGGTTTCCAAGAATTCACTCCCATTCAAACCCAACTATTTGAGCCCCTTCTTGCTGGAGAAAACCTCCTAGGAGTGAGCCCAACAGGAACTGGTAAGACCCTAGCTTACCTTCTACCAAGTCTTCTCAGACTACAAAAGAAAAAAGCGCAGCAACTCTTGATTCTAGCACCAAATACGGAGCTTGCTGGACAGATTTTTGACGTATGTAAAACGTGGTCAGAAGCTATCGGCTTGACTGCCCAACTCTTCTTATCAGGTTCGAGTCAGAAACGCCAGATTGAACGTCTAAAAAAAGGACCAGAAATTCTGATTGGAACTCCTGGCCGTATCTTTGAACTCATTAAATTAAAAAAAATCAAGATGATGAATGTGGAAACCATCATTCTAGATGAATTTGACCAATTGCTCGATGATTCTCAGATACACTTTGTCGAGAAAATTACTCACTACGCACCTCGTGACCACCAACTTGTCTATATGAGTGCGACGACCAAGTTTAACAAAGAAAAAATTGCGCCTAACACACGTACCATTGATCTTTCTGACCAAAAATTGGACAACATCCAACACTTCTACATGCAGGTAGATCAACGTCACAGAGTGGATATGCTACGAAAACTGGCTCATGTGGAGGATTTCCGCGGTCTGGTCTTCTTTAACAGCCTATCAGACCTTGGAAGCGCAGAGGAAAAATTACAGTATCGGGATATCTTGGCTGTTTCCCTCGCTAGTGATGTCAATGTTAAATTTAGAAAAGTTATCTTAGAAAAGTTTAAAGACAAGCAACTAACCCTACTTCTCGCAACAGACCTTCTGGCACGTGGAATTGATATCGATAGTCTAGAATGCGTCGTAAACTTTGATGTCCCAAGAGATATCGAAACCTACACTCACCGTGCTGGACGTACTGGCCGTATGGGCAAGGAAGGTTATGTTATTACTCTCGTCACTCATCCAGAAGAAATCAAAAAACTTAAGAAGTTTACAAGTGTCCGTGAAATTGTCCTAAAAAATCAAGAACTCTATATCAAATAAGGTTGGCGAGAGCCAACCTCTGATTTAAAATAAAATCCTCAGAATACGAGTTTCTAAGGACCTTATCTCAAGACTGAGCCTAGGACAATAGTCCCTTATCTCCAAAAAAGCAACGGATTTGCCGTTGCTTTTTTGTGGTTGAGAACTATTTTGTCTCAGCCTCTTTTTGCTTACTAAAAATTAAAGAATTCCATAGCCTGTTTGAACAGTAAATCCGTATACTCTGGGTCTTCTTGGGCAATGGAAACCTGATCTTGAATCATTTCCAAGTCATCCGTTATCATGCCGTCTGCACCCAAATGAACAGATTTATCAAAGGACTCTGAACTATTGATGGTCCAAACGTACAATTTCTGATCGGTATTCCAAAGCTTGTTGACAAAATTTTCATCTAAAGTTGAATACTCCATAGTATAACCTGTGGCCTTGGTTCTTGGAAAAATACTATTATAAGGTAGGATGAAAAAGACTGGAATTTGAGTATCGTAGGCTAAAACCTGATCAATCACATGGTAGTCCAAGGATTGCATTTGGTGACCATTCTGCTTAAGAACCGTTCCATATTTTTCCATAAAGCGTTTCATCATATCTGGGCTATCTTTTCGACTGGTCTTAATCTCAATAAGAAGTTTTTGATGCAATTCATTGGCTTTATTGAGGTAGTCATCAAAACTGGACACCTTGCTATGATAACCATTTTCTGAAATATCGAGTTTGGTTAATTCTTTCAAAGTTAGATCCTGTGGATTGGCATTAACACCTGTCAGATTCTTGATATTGGCATCATGCATCATGACAAACTGGCCATCTTTCGTTTCCTGAACATCTGTCTCAACAAAGTCTGGACTTAGTTGGGCTGTCTTTTCTAAAGATTGAACTGTATTCTGCACACCATTCTTATTGGATACTCCCCTGTGAGAAATAACTAAAGGTTTATGTGCAACTGGAGCTTCCAAATAGACATACCCCTCCAGAGCGAAAAAGATGCCAGCACAGCCCATCACTCCCCATCTCATCCAGTGGTCTTTCTTTCTCCTTGGTGTGATTTCTAGTTCTTCACCTGTCAAGAAGGATACAAACTTAATAAGGAAATAGGTCAAGGCCATATAGTGGAAATTCTTGATCAAGACAAAGTTGATAATTCCTAGCACAAGAGATTCCTTATGGGTCAAACTATCCATCAGCACCTGACTTGCTAATATTGGAATGAGAAGAAGAAGAAAAAATAGGTAGGTTTTGACGATAATCCAAAGCAAGTTCCAAGTATAAAACCATGAGTGATTTTTTGTCTTCTCTAGACTGTATCTGACTGCTTCTTTGACTGTTTTCTTCTCAAACAAAAGCTGGGGTAGAGCAAACATTAATCGTACTGATATATAAAACAGAAGTAAAGCTAGAATAGTAACCACTATGCCTACTAGCCAATACTTGTCTTCCACATAATCAACGATAAAGTCCGGAATGACGATTTTATTGAGGTAATAAATCTTTAAAATCTTTCGAATCAATGGAAAGAGCATCATGACATAAAAGAAGATAAAGGCCATTTTGGAAATCGTCACTTGCCTCATAAATAGGAAACTCTGACGAAAGACCTTACGACTGTACTCCAGCAAGGTCCTTTTTTCATGGCATAATAAATGCCGAGCTCCGATAAAGAGAAGTCCTATCTGGTAATAGGCGACCAGTAAATTAACGATTACCAGAACAAATAAAGCAAGACTAACAAAGGGAGAACCTTTTATAATGGCAAAAATATTGTTGTAAGATAGAAAGAGATAACCTGTCTGACGGAGCAAAAGTCCAGCAATCCAAGAATTTGACGGTAACCAGACAAACTCAATCATCATAAAAGTCAAGAAAAATAGAAAAAGTATTTTATCTAGATTAAAGTATATCTGCTTAAAACCTAGATTTTTAGGTTTTTCAGGTTTCATAGGCACTCCTAGTCAAATAATTGAGACAAATCCAAGCCTCCAAAAGGATTGTTTGAAAGACTACTTTCTGTCTCTAACAATTCTCTAGCTTGGTCTGACTCTAGAAAGGACTCGTAAACACGCGCCGTCATACGAGCATCCTCTAAGCTATTATGAGACTGACCTTGAAATCCAAGAAACGAGGCAACGGTTTGCAATTTGAGATTGGCAATACCGTGTAAATCTGAACTACGACGTTCAAAAGCTTCATCATACAAATCCACCTTATACTGCAGGCTGTAGTCTAAACCATGCTCTGCTAGAATAGGCAAATCACTTTTAGCAGCATTGTAGCCTACCATGGGTAAAGAACCCACAAAATCTTGGAAATCTTTTATAACTTTCTCCACTGGAGGAGCATCTTTTAAGGTTTCAGCTGTAATTCCAGTCAAACCATTGATAAAACTCTTTAGAGGCACACTAGTATGGACATAGGAATCATAGGCATCGATTTCCTGACCATCTCTAAAACGCACTGCCGATACTTGAATCAAGTGTGTTTGTCCTTCATGCTGATTAAATTCTAAGTCAAAAGCAATGTAATCTTCTAATCGTTCCATTCTATACCTCTCCTATACTGTTATTTTATACTCTTCGAAAATCAAATTCAAACCACGTCAACGTCGCCTTGCCGTAGGTATATGTTACTGACTTCGTCAGTTCTATCCACAACCTCAAAACAGTGTTTTGAGCAGCCTGCGGCTAGCTTCCTAGTTTGCTCTTTGATTTTCATTGAGTATTAATTGAGCAACTATACTATTAGAAACAAAAGAAGCCATTAGGTTAGCATTTAACCTAAACAGCTCCTTGATTATCCTCCAAATAAACGAGCAAAAAAGCCTTTCTTAGTGGATTGGACTTCTTCTTTTGCTTGGTCCAGCTCTAGCTTAAGATTTTCTTGATCCTTCATGGCTTGAAGGGTCAATTGTTGCTGCTGATCGAGTTGTTTGTCTTTCTCAGCAATCTGACGGTCTTTGATACGCATCTGCTCGTCTTTTTCTGATAACTGACGATCCTTGGCTTTTAATTGTTCATAAAGACGAAGAATTTCTGCATTCTTCTCATCAACCAAAATCTCCATCAGTTCACGTTGCTTGACATCTTCGCTGACAGGCTCATCTTCAAAAATCGTTTTTTTATAGATTTCTTCTAGCTTAATCAAGCCACTTCTGGTAACGACTGTTACCCCTTTGTCATTTTTATCTGTGTCTTCTTCTGGTAATTCTTTGACACGGTTATTGATTGCTTGGCGAGATAATCCTAAGACCTCTGCAATCTCACTGACGGTCATTTCAATACTCATAATATCCTCTGAAACGTTTTCTAGCTTTTCTTTACTTAAATCTTATCATAAGCTAGAAAAACTGTCAAATTTCCGCTTAATCTAAAGCCTTCAAAAAGGCTAATAAGACTTGGGCAGAGCGACGTCCAGCTTCGATAATAAACTCATCAAAAGAGATGTTTGCTTCATGGTTGGCATTGTCACTCATAGCTCGAATAACTAAAACTGGAAGATTAAGGGCATGCGCTGCCTGAGCAATAGCTGCCCCCTCCATCTCAACAGCTAAAACTTCTGGGAAATGGGACTTAATCGCTTCTATCTTATCATTTCCTGCAACAAAACTATCTCCTGTAGCAATCAAACCAAGATGCCAGTTTTGGTCCAATTGAGATAAACTCTCTTGGATTTTAGCAACAAAGGTTTTATCTGATTCGAAATAAAGCGGTTGTTGCGCCATTTGTCCATAAGCATAGCCAAATGCTGTGACATCCACATCATGATAGGCTAATTTGTCAGCAATCACGACATCCCCAACAGCGATACCCTCTGCTACTGCACCAGCAGATCCCGTGTTAATCAAAGCATCCACTCGAAAATGATCAGCCAAAATCGCCACACTCATAGCAGACATGACCTTACCAATTCCACTTTCTACAAGAACGACTTCATGCGAGGCAATGGTTCCTGTGTGATAGGTATTTCCCAAAACAACTTGCTCTTGGGCATTTTCTAGATGCTGGACCAGATACGCTAGTTCTTCTGGCATAGCCGCAATAATTCCTATTTTCATTTCAATTCCTTTTCTATTACAAAAGTTTCATTGCTAAGACAAGCAAAATCAAGAGAAAGATGACAGCAAATAAGATTTTATTCAACTTAGAATTGAAGACATTTCTCTTGGTATTTTCAATGCGACGACTTTTATGAATAGACGGTTCGACCTGAATCTTCAAGGTTTCCTGGCTAAAGCCATGTCCCTTAGGATTGGCATAACCAAAACGGGAAGAAGAGGTTGGTAAAATTTTTGTCTCCTCATCATCTAGCAAAGGAGGACCTGAAATTTTTTCGCCTCTATTAGCTCTTTCAATCATTTCATCCGTTAATAAAGGTTTACCCATACTGACCTCCTCTATTTTTTGTGTAATTCCCAATACTGAACAGCCATAATTGTCTTGGCATCGCAGATATGACCTGATTGGATCAATTCCTTGGCTTCCTCTAAGCTTACTTCAAGAACTTCCAAGGTTTCATCCTCATCCTGCGGACGCGGATTTTCCACTTTCGTCAAATTGCTTGCTAGGTATAGTTTTAACTTTTCATTACAAAAGCCGATGGCTGAGTAAAAATCGTACAAGAGTTCCAATTTCCCTGTATAGGCTGTTTCTTCCTCTAATTCACGAAGGGCTGCTGCGACAGGATCTGCATTTTCTCCTACTTCCAACTTTCCGGCTGGAATTTCGTAAGAGATAGCCTCGATAGCTTTGCGATACTGCTTGACCAAGATGAGTTTTTGTTTATCCGTTACGGCTAAAACACAGACAGCTCCATTATGGAAAATCAAATCCCGTTGGGCAGTTCCTTTACCTTCTGGTAATTCAACCTGATCTTGGACTAGTTTAAATATTGGTCCTTGATAGATTTCTTTTCGGCTAAGCGTTTTTTCTTCAAATTCCATGATAGGCTCCTACTGATTCTTAGGATGATGAGGAAGGCGTGTTGCATATTCGTCTTTGTTGACCTGACGACCACGACCAATAGCAATAGCATCCGCTGGCACGTCTTTGGTAATAGTTGAACCAGCTCCAACGAGGGAATTGTCACCAAGTTCTACTGGCGCAATAATGGTTGAATTTGAACCAACAAAGACATTGTTGCCGATAACTGTCTTGTATTTGTTTTTGCCGTCATAGTTGACTGTAATGGTTCCAGCACCAAAATTAACCTTGCTACCCACTTCACAGTTTCCGATATAAGTCAAATGACCAGCCTTAGTATTTTCGCCGATAGAAGAACCTTTCACCTCAACAAAGTTACCAATATGAACTTGGGCACCCAGACTTGAACCTGGACGAATGTGGGCATAAGGACCGACTGTCACACCGTCTGCAACACTACTTTCCTCAATCATAGAGTTGGTAATAACAGCTCCTGCTCCGATAGTGCTATCCACTATATACGTTCCATTTGTCAAAACAGTCTCAGCACCAATTTTCGTTTGCCCTTTCAAGGTAACATTGGCTTCGATTTGAACTTCAGGAGCAATCTCAACATCAATATCGATATAAGTTGCTTCTGGGTTGACAAAGCTGACCCCATTGACCATGTGTTTATGATTGATGCGACGACGCATAACTGACTCAGCAGTCGCAAGAGCCACACGGTCGTTTACACCAAGACTCTCATCAAAATCTTTTAACGTATAAGCGCCAACTTTTTCACCAGCTTCACGGAAAATGCCAATGACATCTGTAATATAGTATTCACCTTGAGCGTTATTGGTATTGATATTTTTCAAAGCCTCAAACAAACGCTCGTTATCAAAAACATATGTTCCAGTATTGATTTCCTTGATTTGTTTCTCAAAATCTGTAGCATCCTTCTGCTCCACAATGCGAAGAACTTCAGCATTGTCATTACGTACAATTCGTCCATAGCCAAAAGGATTATCTGTTTCAGCAGTCAAGATAGTAGCCACATTTTTATGATTGATGTGGAAATCAATCAAGTTTTTCAAGCTTTCACCTGTGATTAAAGGAGTATCTCCTGCGATGACCAAGGTGTGACCTGACAAACCTTCCAAAATTGGCTCTGTCATCATAACCGCATGACCAGTCCCTAACTGTTCAGATTGAGTCACAAATTCTGTCTGTCCAGCCAAGACCTCTTCAACCAATTCTGCCTTGTGTCCGACAACTGTGACTGTCTTTTCAGGTTGGATAGCTCCCACACTACGGAAAACATGTTCTAGCATAGAAATACCCGCAACCTTGTGCAAAACTTTTGGCAAATCCGATTTCATGCGAGTTCCTTTACCCGCTGCTAAAATAATGGCATAATTTGACATAATCTTCTCTTTTCTCTAGAAATTCTCTTTTATTATACCATATTTCAAATCATTCCGCGCTCTTGAATGAAAAAATGCTCTAAAGTCCTCTATTAACCCATTTTTTGAGTATTTTTTTTTGATTTTTTTTCATTTATAAGGTAAAATTATAAGATATGAGAAAGAAAATTAATCCGCTTATTTTGTTTGGTTTTTTTGGGATTATGATTTTCATTTTAATCCTAAATCGCCCTCGTTTTGAGGACCATCCTGTAAAAACAAAGTCAAATATCGCGCAAGTAGAATCGCAAGCGCTACATAATATAGATAAACCGGTGATTGATGTTTCTGGTTGGCAACGACCTGAGGAAATTAATTACGATACTCTCTCCCAAAACATTTCAGGAGCTATTGTTCGCGTCCATAGTGGCGCTCAGTCTTCAAAAGAGAATGATGCTTCCTTTGTTAATGGGGTAGACAAGGCCTTTAAAAACCATATTACCGAGTTTCAAAAACGAAATGTCCCAGTTGGGGTCTATGCCTATGTAGCTGGAAAAAGTATCCAAGAAATGGAAAAGGCTGCTGAAAGTTTTTATAATTCCGCATCGCCATACAGCCCTAGCTACTATTGGCTAGATGTGGAAGAAAAAACCATGTCCAATATGAACGAAGGTGTTGAAGCCTTTCGTGCAAAACTAGAATCACTAGGTGCTAAAAATATCGGAATCTACGTTGGGGTCTATTTCATGGAAGAACACAGTATTGATACTGACAAGTTTACGTCTGTGTGGATTCCTTCCTATGGTTCTGACTCAGGATTTTACGAGGCAACTCCTAAGACTGATATAGATTATGACATTCACCAGTACACCTCTAAAGGAAAAATTGCTGGCTTTGACCACGATTTGGATATCAACGTCATCTCTTCTTTAAAAAATAAAGAAGAAACCTTTAGAAAACTCTTTTTAAAACCTTAAAAGCATTTGTTTCTCATTTGCTTTTTCTTTTTGTTTTAGATTGTGATACAATATAGTAAGGATTTTTTGAAATAGAAATAGTTGGAGGAAAAATATGCTCTCATGGTTAGCACGCGTTATTAAAGGGATTGTCATTGCTCTTGGATTTATTCTACCGGGAATTTCCGGAGGGGTTTTAGCAGCAATCTTAGGTATTTATGAACGAATGATTGGCTTTCTGGCTCATCCCTTTAAAGACTTTAAAGAAAATGTTTTGTACTTTATTCCAGTTGCCATTGGTATGCTTCTGGGAATCGGCTTATTTTCCTACCCGATTGAATACCTGCTTGAAAATTATCAGGTCTTTGTCTTATGGAGCTTTGCAGGAGCTATCATTGGTACAGTTCCTAGCCTCCTCAAAGAATCAACTCGAGAATCTGATCGAGACAAGATTGATTTAGTCTGGTTCTGGATAACCTTTATCATTTCTGGATTAGGACTCTATGCCTTAAATTTTGTCGTTGGAACCTTGAGCGCCAGCTTTCTTAATTTCGTCCTAGCTGGTACACTGCTGGCTCTTGGCGTATTAGTTCCTGGCCTCAGTCCATCAAACCTACTTTTGATTTTGGGACTCTATGCTCCTATGTTGACTGGTTTTAAAACCTTTGACCTCTTGGGAACCTTCTTCCCGATTGGAATCGGTGCAGGTGCAACTCTCATCATTTTTTCAAAATTGATGGATTATGCCTTAAACAACTACCACTCACGTGTCTATCATTTCATCATCGGTATCGTCCTTTCAAGTACCCTTTTAATCTTGATCCCAAATGCAGGAAATGCTGAAAGTATCCAGTACACCGGTATTTCTCTTGTTGGGTATGTCATCATTGCCTTCTTCTTTGCACTGGGAATCTGGCTTGGTATTTGGATGAGCCAATTGGAGGATAAGTATAAATAATGGCAAAAAAAGTTAAAATCAAAAAAACATTGGTGGAACAAATCCTGTCTAAAGCAGGTATCCCACATCAGGGGATTCAAATCAATGCCCTGGAAGGAGAGCTTCCTCAAGGTTATGAACGAAATCAGATTTTCAAAACCTTGGCGCTTTTGGGAGATAAAACAGGACCAATTATCGGAATTGTCCCTATCACTCAACATTTGTCTGAAAAGAAACTAGCCAAAATTTCTGGCAATAAAAAAGTGAGCATGATTCCACAAAAGGACTTGGAAAAAACAACTGGTTACATTCATGGAGCCAATAATCCTGTCGGAATTCGTCAGAAACACAATTATCCCATTTTTATCGATAAGATCGCTCTAGACTTGGATCAAATGATTGTCTCTGCTGGAGAAGTTGGTCACAGCATTATCGTCGCTCCACAAGACTTGGCTAACTTTGTAAAAGCTGACTTTGCAGATATCTTGGAGGGTAGCCAAGAATGAAACTCTACTTTGTCCGCCACGGTCGTACCCTCTGGAACCAAGAAGGACGCTTTCAAGGTGCTAGTGGAGATTCTCCCCTTCTTCCTGAATCCATTGACACCCTAAAACGACTAGGCCAGTATCTCAAGGAAATTCCTTTTGATCAGATTTATTCAAGTGATTTACCTCGAGCGATCAAATCTGCCGAGATTATCCAAAGTCAACTCCAGACCCCCTGTCCTTTAGAAAGTGTCCCTAATCTCCGTGAATGGCAACTTGGGAAGTTGGAAGGTTTGAAAATCGCAACCTTGGAAGCTATTTACCCGCAACAAATCAAAGCTTTTCGATCTAATCTTGCTCAATTTGACACTCAAATGTTCGGAGCCGAATCCCTCTATAGCACCACGCAACGGACCATCCAATTTATCAAATCATTAAAAGATAGTCCAGCTGAGCGTATTCTAATTGTCGGTCACGGCGCCAATCTTACTGCCAGCCTTCGCACACTTCTAGGTTATAAAGAACCCCTTCTTCGTAAAGATGGCGGCCTAGCAAATGCCAGCCTAACCATTCTAGAAACCTATGATTTTGAAACATTCACTCTCGATACTTGGAATGATACTTCCTATCAATAACAGAACTTGATTTTAGCGTCAAGTTCTTTTTAGTTTTTAAAGATTATCCGTGAATTTCTTGTCTTTTTATGATAAAATGGGAGTATCGCAAAAAAATGACTCATCGTATTCAATTTTGAGTAAAACTAGGAGGATCCCATGTCAACAGAACATATGGAAGAACTAAATGACCAGCAGATCGTTCGCCGTGAAAAAATGGCTGCGCTCCGTGAACAAGGAATCGATCCTTTCGGAAAACGTTTTGAACGCACTGCAAATTCACAAGAATTAAAAGATAAATATGCTGACCTCGATAAAGAACAATTACACGATAAAAATGAAACAGCTACTATCGCAGGACGCTTGGTAACCAAACGTGGTAAAGGTAAAGTAGGTTTTGCCCACCTTCAAGACCGCGAAGGGCAGATTCAAATCTACGTTCGTAAGGATGCTGTCGGTGAAGAAAACTACGAAATCTTCAAAAAAGCAGACCTTGGTGACTTCCTTGGTGTCGAAGGTGAAGTGATGCGTACAGATATGGGAGAACTCTCTATCAAGGCTACTCACATCACACACTTGTCTAAAGCACTTCGCCCACTTCCTGAGAAATTCCACGGTTTGACAGACGTTGAAACAATTTACCGTAAACGTTACCTTGACTTGATTTCTAACCGTGAAAGCTTTGAACGCTTTGTCACTCGTTCCAAAATCATTTCTGAAATCCGTCGTTACCTTGATCAAAAAGGTTTCCTTGAAGTGGAAACACCTGTTCTTCACAACGAAGCTGGTGGTGCGGCGGCCCGTCCATTTATCACCCACCACAATGCCCAAAACATTGACATGGTGCTTCGTATCGCGACTGAGCTTCACTTGAAACGCCTTATCGTCGGTGGTATGGAACGCGTCTATGAAATCGGACGTATCTTCCGTAATGAAGGAATGGATGCTACTCATAACCCTGAGTTTACTTCTATCGAAGTTTACCAAGCTTATGCAGACTTCCAAGACATCATGGACTTGACTGAAGGTATTATCCAACACGCTGCTAAATCAGTTAAAGGTGATGGTCCAGTCAACTATCAAGGTACTGAAATCAAGATTAACGAACCATTTAAACGTGTTCACATGGTTGATGCTATCAAAGAAATTACTGGTGTCGATTTCTGGCAAGACATGACTTTGGAAGAAGCCAAAGCTATCGCTGCTGAGAAGAAAGTTCCAGTTGAGAAACATTACACTGAAGTTGGCCACATCATCAATGCTTTCTTTGAAGAGTTTGTTGAAGAAACCTTGATCCAACCGACCTTTGTCTACGGACATCCAGTAGCTGTATCTCCACTAGCTAAGAAGAATCCTGAAGACGAACGCTTTACTGACCGTTTCGAACTCTTCATCATGACCAAAGAGTACGGAAATGCCTTTACTGAATTGAACGACCCAATCGACCAACTTAGCCGTTTTGAAGCCCAAGCTAAAGCCAAAGAACTTGGTGACGATGAAGCGACAGGCATCGACTACGACTACATTGAGGCTCTTGAATATGGTATGCCTCCAACAGGTGGTTTGGGAATCGGTATCGACCGTCTCTGCATGCTCCTAACTGATACAACCACTATCCGTGATGTATTGCTCTTCCCAACAATGAAATAAACTCTTATCCTCTGGTACTTGCCAGAGGATTTTTTGATGCAAAAAGAGACTGAGGAAAAACTCAATCTCCACTTTTCACTTCTTTTGTTGCCACATCTTCTCCAAACCATTTCTGGCTGATTTCCTGGAACTTTCCTTCTTGATATAGTTCAATAAAGGATTGGTTTAATGCTGTTAATAATCTTTTATCAGCTGCTCTAACTCCAACAGCAAAAGATTCACTTTCAAATCCAGCTGAAAAGACATTGTAATCATTTAATATCCCCTCAGACTGGAGGTAATAATTAGCATACACTCGGTCAATCAACAAAGCATCAATCCGATCATTTTTCAAATCAATTAAGGCTTCATTGAAACTCTGGTATTGATTGGCCTTCTGGTCTTTAACACGATTTTTCAGTAAGTCTGGCTGAGCTTCAAAGTCTAAATAACCAGAGGAACCTGCTTGAGCTCCCAAGGTCTTATCCTTCATATCCTCTACTGAACGAATTTGCTTGCTTTTCTTCGTAACTAGTACTTGCTGATTTTCCATATAAGGAATACTAAAGGCAACTTTTTCTCGGCGTTCATCAGTCGCAGAATAGCCATTCCAAATGGCATCTATGGTTCCATTTTGCAGTTCTGTCTCCTTCATATCCCAGTCGATTGGCTGAAATTGAACCTTAAAACCTAATTTTTCAGAGACAGCCTCTGCTAAGTCAATATCAAATCCTGTATATTGACCATTCATTTCTTCAAATCCCATAGGTACGAAGGTATTATCAAAACCAATGGTTATACTCCCCTGCTCTTGATACTTATCCCAGTTATCCTGCTTTGGATCACTAGCCTTCTGAGTACAGGCTGTTAAGAAGAGAGTCAGGAGAGAAACCAATACTAAAGCAATTTTCTTATTAGTCATTGGCACCTCCTACTTGGGTTCAACCTTGAGAATCTGATCTGCGATATTTTCAGCAAACTGAAAATCATGGGTAACCACAATCTGGGTCATGCCAAGTTCCCTATTTTGCAAGATCAGTTTTTCCACTTCCAAGCGTAATTCAGGATCTAGGGCAGAAGTTGGTTCATCGTAGCCAATGATTTCTGGGTCAATCATCATAGCACGCGCCAAGGCCACCCTTTGCTTTTGCCCACCTGATAGTGAGAAGGGATAAGCATCTGCATGTCCTGCCAGTCCTAATTGTTCCAAAAGCCTTCGCGCCTTCTTATCAGCCTCTTGCTGCTTCATCCCCATTGTTTTCACAGGTGATAAGGTCAAATTGTCTAAAACTGATAAATGAGGGAACAGTTGAAAATCTTGGAAAACAAATCCCAGTAGATTGCGCTTCTCCAGTTCATCTAGTTCTAAAGGTTTTCCATTATAAAAAATTTCCCCTGAATCAATGGTTTCAAGACCTGCGAGCATGCGTAAGAGAGTTGTCTTACCTCCACCAGAAGGCCCAACGATAGCCAGGATTTGCTTTTCAGGAATTTTTAGACTGAAATTAGATAAAATTTGCTTTTCACCAAAGCCCTTATTGATATTTCGTAATTCTAACATAGTAGCCTCCTATCTATAGTAACTGTACTTCTTCTCAACTTTTTTGGCAAGAATAGTCACAATACCAATTAAAATTAAGTAAATGGCTCCTGCCAAGAACATTGGGACCAGACTAGCATCACGGTTGGCAGCTGTTCGACTAGCCAGGATAAGGTCTGAAATTCCTAGCGCATAGACCAAAGAAGTATCCTTGACCAAACTCATAACTTCGTTAAATACACTAGGAAGAACAATCTTGGTCACTTGGGGTAAGATAATATAGCGAACTGTGTCAAAGGGACTAAACTTCAAAACCTTAGCAGCCTCATATTGACCTTTAGGAATGGTATCAATCCCTCCACGAAAGATTTCAGCAAAGTAAGCTGCATAATTGAGAACAAAGGCAATGATGGCTGCAGGAAGGCGATCCAAACGAATCCCAATGCTTGGGAGCACATAATAGATAAAGATCAATTGCAAGAGCAAGGGTGTGCCTCGCATGATCCAGATATAAATGTTAATCAGATGATGGAGGGGCTTCCAATGGACTTGCAAGGCAAAGGCAATCAAAACGCCCAAGGGAATAGAAAAAATCAAGACCAGTGCAAAAACCTGCAAAGTCATGCTTGCACCGCTCAATAAACTCGGTAATATCTCAAACAAATAAGACATACTGCACCTCCTAAAAATAATTGTTCCCATTATAGCATAAATAAACAAAATATCCAAGAATTTTTGTAAAAAAATTCTCTTTTAAAAAGAAAAACTATATCTATCAAAAAAGAAAGGACGAAATGTGTCCTTTCTCGATCTTAGCTTTCCTTTAACTAAAGATCCATAACATCATCCATAGCAAGACTCATGAACCCCCAGATAAACAAACCAAGGACTAAATAAGCATAGAGTGGCAGGGAAGCAAAGATAAAAGGTGATAGTAAAATCATACCCAAGGTATCTCCAAAATTTGTACAAATACAATACAATACAATCCAAAAGCAAGATAAAGGATAAAGATGATAAGCCAAAAGTAAAACCGCTTGCGTGCTTTTTCTTTTCGAAACATTTCTTCCACCTCCCCTTCTATAGCTCTATTATATTACTAAGACTTTTATTTGTAAAAGTACTATCAAAAAGAAGGGACTTTTTAATTTTTTTATATCGTTGCAAATTACGATAAGCTAATTCTACGCAAACCAATAAAGATAATCTCTCAACTGATATCAAAAATAACAGAAAGAATAGTGAATAAATTACCAACATAATAAAAGTTGCAAAGATTTCTTCCATATCATGATTAAAAATATAAATAATCATGTAGGTATAGAGTGCTAAGACAGAAATAGCCACACCTAACCAAATATGTACCTAAATCAATCCTTTTCTAGTCATCTTTCTCCCCAGCTCACTATAGAGCCTCTCTATTCCTTTACCAATCGTTTCTGTTCGTCCTTATTGTGGCTTTGTTGATACAAAGTCGAGTTTATTTAAAATTCTCTCATCAACTCTCACTGGTATAACAAATTTCTTATCCTTATAGCTCCCATCTTTTTAAAATTATTATACTCTCTTATAGCTACATTGACAAGTTAAAGTTCAAAATCAGCTAGATCGATTAGTTCTTCTTTATCACTCTTTCCCATCATTACCAGACCTCAATTATCCCCTTTCATGAACTCACGAATACTCACACCAGAAGCCCCTCTTTAACTTGCCTGATAAAACTATAAAAACGTTTGAAGGTTTGATCAAGTGCCATCACTTCCTCTTTGGCTCTACATCACCTACTAATTGAGCATAAAATTCTGTAAAGCTAGACATAATTTTTGCGAAATCTGTTTATTTCAGTAAATCATTAATAGTTACATCATCTCAGAGATTAGCAATAAATTCCAACTGCTTTTCAATTTTTTTACTTCTACAATTTCGTTTTCTACTGTATCCATTAAAATTAAGGAATCACGATAATATAAAGATAAAAGGATAGCTTGCTCTCTCCTTATCCTATATATGTCATGTTCAGTTGAACTTTCAATTTCTTCAACTTTTCAGCATTATATCCATATACAATAGTAGCATAATGACCATTTGTTGCAGTATCTCAGCTATATATTAAAGTAAATTTCACTTTTTTAGAAGAGTGGTGGACTTTTTACCAAAAAAAATCTAAGGGAGCTATATCAGCTCTCTTACTAGTAGCATGAATGATTTTAAATAGGCATTTTAGATTTATATCGATATAAAATACATTCAACGCTTTCTAATCAAACTTGATCTTTCAAAGTCAAAATCAGAATGATTTAAGTTAATCTTAAACCTGCCTCTTGATTACACAGTGAACCTTGAGTATATCGAATATAATTCTGCATGACGAGCGGAACTGCCAAAAATCGTAAAAACTATTGAAGATTTAAATCTGAAAACAAATACACAACTTGAAGAATCCATTGATAGGCACCTCACCTACCACATCTTTAGGCATACTCTCATAAGCAGAATAGCGTAACTCTAAAAGCAACTATGGCAAGAGTAGGACGTTCTGATTCTAGGACAATAAACAAAATCTACACACGTTACAAAGA
The DNA here is from genome assembly GCF_041432595.1 of Streptococcus sp. 27098_8_86. Lineage (GTDB taxonomy): Bacteria > Bacillota > Bacilli > Lactobacillales > Streptococcaceae > Streptococcus > Streptococcus pneumoniae_F. The sequence goes on along the minus strand of NZ_JAPVZW010000002.1, from coordinate 45,261 downwards.
AGATGGATGGCAATATCCTCAATTTGCTAGATAATTTATAGTTTTGCCCCTTTTTTGCCCCCTGTACATAAAAAAAGCCTACTGACCAAGCTAGAAAGCTTGATACAATAGGCTTTTTATAGACTGATTATTTAACAGCGTCTTTAAGAGCTTTACCAGCTTTGAATGCTGGAACTTTAGAAGCTGCAATTTTGATTTCTTTACCAGTTTGTGGGTTGCGACCTTTACGTGCAGCACGCTCACGAACTTCAAAGTTACCAAAACCGATCAATTGAACTTTTTCACCAGCTGCAAGGTACTCAGTTACTGCTGCGAATACAGCTTCAACTGCTGCTGCTGAGTCTTTCTTAGTCAATTCCGTAGCTTCTGCTACTTTAGCGATCAAATCTTGTTTGTTTGCCATGTTAATGATTCCTCCAATTTAATTTCTAATTAACAAATATAATCATATCCTAAAATCCCTTTTAGGTCAAGTTAAAAACGCTATTTCTTCCCATTTTATTTATTTTTTTAGGAGTGGTAACGTACTAAAACAGCCCAAGCATTCTCACCCGTGTGAGTTTGAATAATAGAGCCCGTTTCCAAAACTGAAATAGGCTTTTCAACATAAGCTTGTAAGCTTTCTTTCATCTCTTTTGCCCAATCAGCACTACCAGAATATGAAATTCCAATCTCTGCTACAGAACGTTCAGTTAGCGAACTTGTCAACTCATCTAACCATTTTTTAAAAGTTTTAGCTCCACGACCTTTAACGATTGGTTGCAATTCATGGTCTTTCATCTGCATGACAACACGGATATTGAGAAGGGAGCTCAACAATCCAGTTACACGGCCAATTCGTCCACCTTTTACTAAATTTTCCAAAGTTGAAACGCCAATATAGAGTTCTGTGTGGTTTTTAAACTCTTCTACATGAGATAAAATTTCCTCCATGTCTTTGCCTTCTTGTGCTAACTTCGCAGCTTCAACAACTTGGAATTTCAAGGCTTGATCAGTGAAGGAGCTATCAATAACTGTCACGTCGGCAGTAGATAGGCTGGCACCTTGACGTGCCGCTTCTACAGTACCAGAAAGAGCATGAGACATATGAATAGCAAGAATCTGGCTACCATCTTTGCATAGGTCTTCAAAAACTTCAGCAAAGACACCTACAGGGGGCTGGCTTGTTTTTGGAAGATTCTTACTTGCTTGCATCAACTGAAGAAATTTACCTTCTTCTTTCAAATCAGCATCCGAATAAACAACATTATCAATCATTACAGATAACGGAACAACAGTGATATCTAATTGTTTTACTAGTTCAGGTTCAATAGTAACAGATGAATCGGTTACAATCTTAATTTTTGTCATAGTATCAATCTTTCTATTTTAGGATTCAGATTGGTTTTCTTACTTTTAATTATATCAAAAAAAGATTAAAAATCCTAATGGAGTCAATCAAATTTTCCTTAAAAATTTGATATAATCTACTTATAAGAAAAGAGGTCCCTATGATTAAAAAAATTTATCCCATTTTAACCATTTTACTAGGTGCTGCTATTTATGCTTTTGGTCTAACTTATTTTGTAGTTCCTCATCATCTTTTTGAAGGAGGGGCGACAGGTATTACCCTTATCACCTTTTATCTTTTTAAAATCCCTGTTTCTCTCATGAACCTGCTGATTAATATTCCCCTTTTCATACTAGCTTGGAAAATCTTTGGAGCAAAGTCCCTCTATTCTAGTTTACTAGGAACCTTAGCCTTGTCCGCCTGGTTGGCCTTTTTTGAACGTATTCCCCTTCATATTGATCTTCAAGGTGATTTACTAATCACTGCCCTTATAGCTGGGATTCTATTGGGAATTGGTCTTGGAATTATCTTTAATGCTGGAGGTACAACTGGTGGTACTGATATTCTAGCTCGCATTCTCAATAAATACACTCATATATCCATGGGGAAACTGCTCTTTATCTTAGATTTTTGTATTCTCATGCTTATTCTCCTAATCTTCAAGGATCTGAGATTGGTTACCTACACGCTCTTGTTTGATTTTATCGTTTCTCGTGTCATTGATTTGATTGGTGAAGGAGGCTATGCCGGCAAAGGATTTATGATTATCACAAAACGTCCTGATCAACTTGCTAAAGCGATTAATGATGACCTAGGAAGAGGTGTTACTTTCATCTCAGGTCAAGGTTATTATAGTCAAGAAGATTTAAAAATCATTTACTGTATTGTCGGAAGAAATGAAATTGTGAAAATGAAGGAAATGATTCATCGAATTGATCCTCAAGCCTTTATAACTATTACAGAAGCCCATGAAATCCTAGGAGAAGGCTTCACATATATAAAAGAGTAAGCAAAAAGCTGGGAAGTTCCAGCTTTTTCTTTATTCAGAAAGTGTAGAATGACGATAGCCATAAGTAAAGTAAATCACAAGTCCAACTACAAGAGCAATTCCAAACGCAATCCATGTTTCTACACTATATTGAAGCATAAAGGAAAGACAGATTAGAATCGAGAGAATCGGCAACAAGGGAACTAGGGGAGTTTTGAATTCTCCTTCTTTAGGCATTCCCTTATCCTTTCTAAGTTTTATAATTCCATAAGCCAATAAGATAAGATAAGCAAGCGTACAAATATTTAGAAAGGCTGCAATACTAGCCAGTGGAAACACTCCTGCTGCAATTGCAGAAGCAACTCCAGTTAAGATGGTCGCATTTTTAGGAACACGACTTGTTTTGCTTAATTGCTTAAAACTTCGAGGTAAAAGACCATCACGTGCTAAACTGTAAATCATACGCGATAAGGCATAAGTCATAGAAATACATACTGTTATTAGGGTCAAAATGGCCACTAATGACACATAATTAGCTGCCCAACCAATTCCTATACTTCGCAATGAAAATGCTACAGCATCATCCACATTGAGTTGGCTGTAGTGAACAATCCCTGTCAATACTAATGTAACCAGAGCATAGAGAATCGTTACGATTGTCAAAGACAAAACAATACCTCGTGGGACATTCTTTTGTGGATTTTGAATTTCATCAACAGCCATCGAAATAGATTCAAATCCTAGGAAACCAAAGAACATCAAAGATGCTCCTGCCATTATTCCAGTACTTCCACCATAAATTTGACCAAAACCAAAGGGAGCAAAGTTGGACCAATTTTCTGGTTTAATATACCAGATACCAACTAGAATAAACAAAGCGAGAGCAGAGAATTTCAAGATGACTAGAAGCGAATTAAAACGCAATGCTGCCTTGGAATTTAATAAAACTAAACCGGTTACCAGTGTCAGTACCAAAATAGGTAAAAGGTCTATATAGGTACCCTGCTCAGGGTTAAAGGTCCCATTCAAGGCTTGAGGCATTGAAATACTATAGTTACTGAGCAAGCCTTTAAAATAAGCTGCCCAGCCAGAGGCCACACCAGAAACTGCTGTCATGAACTCCATGATGGTCAACCAACCAGCAATCCAAGCTGGTAATTCACCCAAAATTGCATACAAATAACTATAAGCACCACCAGTTGCAGGAACACGAGAGGCAAACTCTGCGAAAAAGAGGGCGGATAAAGAAACACACAGGGCAGAAATCACTATAGATACAACCAGTGACGGACCAGCAAGCGTTGCTGCTGCGGTTCCTGTAATGGTAAAAATCCCAGTTCCTACCATGGCACCGATTCCTAATAAAATCAAATCCCATACTTTTAAATGACGGTGCATTTCAGTACGTCCCAAGCTAACATCTTTTGTTCTAAAAATATTCATACTTCATCTCCATTAAATATGATTGTTTTATTTTATCATATAAAAGAGATTTTGTGAATATTTATAAGATAATTTTTCAAAAAAATCCGAACAGAATAAATCCTGCTCAGATTCTACATATTCTTAGCCAACTGATCCTTCCATTTCATAGCTAATCAAACGGTTCAGCTCAACTGCATATTCCATTGGAAGTTCTTTTGTAAAGGGTTCTACAAATCCCATTACAATCATCTCAGTTGCCTCAGATTCTGACAATCCACGGCTCATGAGGTAATAGAGTTGTTCTTCAGAAATCTTAGATACCTTAGCTTCGTGTTCCAAAGCGACTTGTGAGTTGTGAATTTCGTTAAACGGAATGGTATCTGATGCTGACAAGTCATCCATAATAATGGTATCACACTCGATGTGAGAGACAGATTTTTTAGAGTTTTTATTAAAGGTTACTTGTCCACGATAGTCAACCTTTCCTCCACCTTTAGCGATGGATTTAGACACGATAGACGAGCTTGTATGTGGAGCGTTGTGGATCATCTTAGCTCCAGTATCCTGATGTTGCCCTGCATTAGCAAAGGCAATAGAAAGCATAGTACCACGCGCCCCTTCTCCATCAAGGTAAACAGATGGGTATTTCATGGTTGTTTTGGCACCCAAGTTACCATCAATCCACTCAACAGTGGCATCCTTTTGAGCCTTAGCACGTTTCGTTACCAAGTTATATACATTATCAGACCAGTTTTGGATAGTCGTATAACGCATATAAGCACCATCTAAGGCAAAGATTTCTACGATGGCAGCATGCAAGCTGTTACTTGAATAAGTTGGTGCTGTACATCCTTCTACATAATGGACACTTGCTCCCTCATCAACGATAATCAAGGTACGTTCAAACTGACCAGTATTTTCGTTATTGATACGGAAGTAAGTTTGAAGTGGAATATCTACCTTGACCCCTTTCGGTACGTAGATAAAGGTTCCACCAGACCATACTGCTGAGTTAAGGGCAGCCAATTTGTTATCTGTTGGCGGTACCAACTTCGCAAAGTATTGTTTAAACAAGTCTGGGTATTCCTTGAGGGCAGAATCAGTATCTGTAAAGATAATCCCCAATTTCTGGAACTCTTCCTTCATATTGTGGTAAACCACTTCTGACTCATACTGGGCAGAGGCACCAGCTAGATAAGCACGCTCAGCTTCTGGTATACCAATACGTTCAAAGGTTTCTTTAATTTTTTCAGGAACCTCATCCCATGAACGAGCTGGTTTATCAGATGGTTTTTGGTAGTAGATCAAGTCATCAAAATCAATCTCTGACAAGTCTGCTCCCCAAGTTTGCATAGGCATTTTTTTGAAGGTTTCATAAGACTTCAAACGGAATTCTAACATCCACTCAGGTTCTCCCTTAGCAGCTGATAGTTCACGAATGACATCTTCGTTCAATCCTTTTCCTGTCGATAGGACAGGCTCTACATCATCATGGAAACCAAATTTATATTCACCAAGATCAATTGGTTTTGGTTCTACTCTTTCTTCAGCCATAATATCCTTTCTTTAATTCTTCATTTCTACTGATTCATAAGACAAAAGAATCTTGCCTTACTGATTTTTTTGATTTTCAATTGTTTTCTTCAGGGCGTTCCAAGCTAGGGTTGCACACTTGATTCGTTGAGGGAATTTGGCAACACCTGACAAGAAAGCTGCATCGCCTAGTTGGTCTTGGCGTTCATCTTTTTGCCCTTGAACCATTTCAGAAAAAATAGTCGCAAGTTCTAAGATTTCTTGTTTGTTTTTTCCTAAAACTGCATCTGTCATCATACTTGCAGAGGCAGTTGAGATAGTACAGCCTGAATTTAGAAAAGCAATATCTTCCAAACGATCCTCTGCATCAAACTTGACAGAGAGATTGATGACATCCCCACAGGTCGGATTGTTGAGACTGATTTGCTCAGCATCTTCCAACTTTCCTTGGTGATGTGGATTTTTCGAATGGTCCGCTACCACTGCCATATAAAGGCTATCGAGTTTAGAAAGTGCCATTGAAAAACTCCTTTGTCTTTTGTAAGGCATCTACTAGCTTGTCGCAATCTGCCTTGGTATTGTAAATATAAAAACTTGCGCGAGCTGTTGCTGGGACATCCAAATACTGAAGCAAGGGTTGCGCACAGTGGTGACCTGCACGAACAGCTACTCCTTCATAATCCAAAGCTGTCGCAAGGTCGTGAGGATGGAGATCGCCTAGATTAAAGGCAATCACACCTGAACGTTGAGCCAAGTCCTGTGAACCATAAATGGTCAGTCCTTCAATCGCCTGCAACTTTGGAAAGACATATGCAATCAATTCTTGTTCATGAGCTTCAATGGCATCCATACCAATCTTTTCAAGATAATCTACTGCTGCTGCCAGTCCGATAGCACCTGCCATATTGGGAGTTCCTGCCTCAAATTTCCAAGGCAATTCCTTCCAGCTAGCAGATTGCTCATAGACGAAATCAATCATTTCGCCTCCAAATTCTACTGGTGACATTTGCTCTAGGTACTTTTCTTTACCATAAAGGACACCAATACCAGTTGGACCAGCCATCTTGTGACCTGAAAAGGCAAAGAAGTCCACATCCAAGTCCTGAACATCAATCTTCATATGAGGCGTAGATTGAGCACCATCCACCACCATGATAGCTCCAACTTGATGGGCCAATTGAGTGATTTCTTTGATTGGATTGACCACACCAAGAACATTTGAGGCGTGAGCTAGGGAGACAAACTTGACTCTATCAGTCAATTTAGCTCGCAAATCATCCATATCTAGAGCTCCATCCTTGAGATAGACATAAACAAGCTCTGCCCCAGTCTTACGGCAGGCTTCCTGCCAAGGAATGATGTTGGAATGGTGTTCCATGATAGAAATCAAGACCTGGTCTCCCTCAGTCAGAATCTCCTCAGCAAAGCGTGCCACCCAGTTAAGGCTGGTTGTCGTTCCTCTGGTAAAGAGAACTTCCTTTGTCGAGCCAGCATTGATAAACTTACGAATGGTTTCACGAGCAGCTTCATAAGAAGCTGTTGCTCGCTCAGCCAAGGTATGAACACCACGGTGAACATTGGCATTGTCCTGCTCATAGTAGCGGTTGATTGTTTCCAGAACTGCTAGTGGTTTTTGTGTCGTCGCAGCATTGTCCAAATAAACCAATGGTTCATCATTAACAATCTGGTCTAAAATTGGAAAATCCTTGCGAATCACTTCTACATCTAACATAGGCTACCCCTTAGCGTTTTGACAATTTTTCTTCGATAGTTGCAATCATTTCATCACGAACTTCCTTGACTGGAATCTCAACGATAACTGAGCCAAGGAAACCACGGACAACCAAGCGTTCTGCAGTTGCCTTATCCAAACCACGGCTCATGAGGTAATACATATCCTCTGGATCTACCTGACCGATAGAAGCCGCGTGTCCTGCAGTTACGTCATTTTCATCAATCAAAAGAATTGGATTGGCATCTGAACGCGCTTGGTCTGAAAGCATAAGAACACGGCTCTCTTGTTGCGCATCTGCTCCCTTGGCCCCCTTGATAATGTGCCCGATACCGTTGAAAGTTAAAGTTGCTTTTTCAAGAATAACCCCATGTTGGAGGATATTTCCAATTGAGTTGCAACCATAGTTAGTCACTCGAGTATCAATCCCTTGTACCTGACGACCACTTGAAAGGGCTACAACCTTGAGATCTGCATGGCTACCATTTCCAATCAAATCGCTATCAAAGTCCGCAACGACGTTTCCTTCGTTCATGACACCGATTGCCCAGTCAATGCTTGCATCGTTGCCTAATTTACCACGACGGCTAATGTAGGCAGTGACATTTTCACCTAGACGGTCGATAGCCGCAAATTTCACTTGAGCACCAGAACGCGCAATTACTTCTACTGTGATATTAGCAGTTGCTTTGGCACTTCCTTCACCACGTGACTCTAAACGCTCCAGATAACTAATCTTAGAATTTTTACCAGCGATAATCATAATATGCTTGTTAAACGGCACATCACTATCGCTGTCTTGATAGAAAATTCCTTCGATTGGTTCTTTAATCTCAACATTATCAGGAATGTAGAGAACAGCACCACTGTTGAAATAAGCTGTATGGTAAGCTGCCAACTTGTCATCGTCATACTTAACAGATGACATGAAGAATTCCTCAATAAGCTCTGGAATTTCTTCTAAAGCTGAGTGGAAGTCTGTAAAGACGACACCCTGTTCAGCTAACTCAACTGGAATTTGCTCAAAAACAGTTTGAGTTCCTACTTGCACCAACTTCAAGTGATTATCTAGAGCTGTGAAATCTGGAACATTTGCTGATGGCTCACTTTCTGTAATCGTTCCATCACCCAGATTCCAACGGTGGAATTTGACACGCTCAATAACTGGTAACTCTAAACTCTCCATCTTATCAAAAGCTTTTTGACGAAGGTCAGCCAACCAGCTTGGTTCAGCGTGCATTTCTGAAAAAAGTTTAATATTTTCTTTAGTCATTTACTTCTCCTAAAAGATACGAGGGAATTACAATTCTTCCTTGTAATCGTAGCCAAGTTCTTCAGCTAGTTTTGCGTATCCTTCACGTTCCAAACGCGCAGCCAATTCTGGACCACCTGAAAGGACAACACGACCTTCCATCATGACGTGTACCACATCAGGCGTGATGTAGTTCAAAAGACGTTGGTAGTGAGTGATAATCATAGCACCAAAGCCTTCACCACGCATAGCATTAACACCTTTAGAAACAACTTTAAGAGCGTCAATATCAAGACCAGAGTCAATCTCGTCCAAAAGGGCAAATGTTGGCTCCAACATCAAAAGTTGAAGAATCTCATTGCGTTTTTTCTCACCACCAGAGAAACCTTCGTTGAGGTAACGCTCAGCCATTTCTTCTTTCATGTTGAGCAATTCCATTTTTTCATCTAGCTTAGTGATAAACTCGCGAACTGAAATCTTCTCATCGTCTTCTTTACCAGCATTCATGGCTGCACGAAGAAACTCAGCGTTAGTAATACCAGGAATTTCTGATGGGTATTGCATAGCAAGGAAAAGTCCCATACGCGCACGCTCGTCCACTTCTAACTCAAGAATGTTTACGCCATCAAACAAGACTTCACCTTTGGTAACTTCATAGTTTGGATTTCCCATGATAGCGGCAGAAAGAGTCGATTTACCAGTACCATTTGGTCCCATGATAGCGGCGATTTCTCCTGTTTTCAGGGTCAAGTTAACCCCTTTTAAAATTTCTTTTCCTTCAATCTCAACGTGAAGATCTTTGATCTCTAATACTGACATGATAGTTCCTTTCTTTTTCAAAGCCTTTACAGTACTTACTAGAAACATACTTGATTTCCCTAGAAAATACGGTAAAAGGTCAATAAATATACTTTTATAGTATAACAAAAAAAAGCCTAAAAGGCTTTGATTTTGTCTAGAAGCTGAGGACTAGTCTTTTCCTTTTAAATGCTGGTCAATGACATCTACAATCTTGCCCATCAAGTAACTAACTCGGAAATTTCTAAAGAGCAAAATGGCCCAAAAGGCTGCCATAATATAGCGACCAGTCATCCAGGCTTCATTGAAAAAATAGGTCTCAGCAGCTGTAAACAGCGCGATGATAATAAATTGTTGTCTATTCATAAACTTATTGTATCATGAAATCTTTCTTTAGTCTTCCTCTACCTTCATTTTATCAGCCAAAAATTCAAATCCTTCTGGAATCAGGCTTTCTTCTGCTTCTTTTTCAGTTTGGGAAGATTTGGCTTTGGCTGAAAAGGCTGCGCGAACTTCTTTCCATTCCTCCATGGAAATGGCTAAAATCTCAGGTGAAAAACCTGCTGCCTGACTGAGGATATTGCCAAACATGGTGTTGAGATTGTCTCGTTTCATGGTTTGACCAGCATTGAAGTTAGACTCAAAAGCAAGAATAGCATGGTGTTCATTGGCCGCAACCGGTTGAGAACCAACTAGCAAAGCCTTATCAGGCCCACCTAGACTTTCAATCACCTCTCCCCAGGCATTCTGTAAGCGAATCAGATTTTGACGTGCTAAATCAGGATTTTCGACGGCCTCTTGTAGGATAGATTGAACTTTATTACGATCCACACGATAGACTGTTTTGCCTGCTGTTGGACGACTAGGTACTGGACTGGTTGGCTTAGCTACAGTTCCCACATTTGCGAGTTCTTGTTTGAGACGGGCAACTTCCTGTCTCAATGCAGAAATTTCATGTTCAACTACCCCAGAAAGAGCTGGTTCAGGCTTAATCTCTGCTAAACGGATAGTCATCATCTCAGCATAAATCTTAGGCTGCAAACTAGACTTAATATCTGCTAAACTGACTGTCGCTAAGCGAATCATTTCAAACAGATTTTCTTGAGAAAGTGCCAAATTTTCTACAAAGACTGGACTATGATGAGTGTTTTCTCCACCTGTTTGGACAATTAACAAGTCTCTTAAATAGTGTAAAAGGTCGGTCACAAAACGAGTCATGCTCTTACCATTGTCAAAGAGAAGATTTAAACAAGCTAATGCTTTAGGAACATCCTGTTGAGATAAGGCAAACACATAATCATCCAAGGCTGATAGACTAATGGTGCCAGTAATTTCTTCAGAGATGGCAGTCGTCAATTCATTTCCCTGTGTCAAACTTAGGGCTTGATCCAAAATAGACAAGGCGTCTCGCATTCCACCTTCAGCCCGTCTAGCAATGATTTCCACAGCCTCTGGTTCAGAACTGATATTTTCTTTTTCTAAGATATAGTGGATATGTTCCTTAATATCCTGTGTTTTAATTGATTTAAATTCAAAACGTTGCACACGGGATAAAATAGTGGCAGGAATCTTGTGCAATTCAGTAGTGGCCAAAATAAAGACAACATTCTGTGTTGGCTCTTCCAGCGTCTTTAAGAGGGCATTAAAAGCCCCTGTAGACAGCATATGAACCTCATCTATGATATAAACCTTATAGCGAGCAAGGCTAGGAGCGTAGGTAGATTTATCACGAATTTCACGAATTTCATCTACCCCATTATTAGAGGCAGCATCCATTTCAATGACATCTTCTAAACTACCGTCTGTCACTGCTTGACAAATATAGCAGTTATTACAAGGTTCACCACCCACTTGATTTGGACAGTTCATAGCCTTGGCAAATATCTTAGCTACACTGGTTTTTCCCGTTCCACGAGGACCTGAAAAAAGATAAGCATGACTTATTTTCTCTTGCTCCACCGCTTGTTTAAGAGTCTTAGCCACAACTTCCTGACCAACCAACTGGGAGAAGTTTTGACTTCTATATTTTCGATAAAGTGCTTGATACATTAGGCTTTCTCCCCAAACATTGTAAAGTCCCATTCTGTCTTTTCAAGCAAAATAGCGACAAATTGTTCCAAATAATCTCGATCCATAGCATCATAATCATCAATCTCTGAAGAATCAAGATCTAGAACTCCAAGTAATTGACCATTCTTAACCATCGGAACAACAATTTCACTTTTAGCTCGACTATCACAAGAAATATAGTTGGGATAAGTTGTTACATCACCAACCAGAACAGTTTCCTGGAAATGAGCTGCCTTCCCACAAACACCCTTTCCTAGCGCAATACGGATGCAGGAAACACCTCCTTGGAAAGGACCTAAAATCAATTCCTTTCCATCGAACAGATAAAAGCCTGCAAATACAGTGTTAGGTAAGCGTGATTTTAGAAAAGCACTGGCGTTGGAAAGATTAGCCAAAACATTGGTTTCACCATCCAATAAAAAAGAGAGTTCTTCATTTAACATTTGATAACATGATTGTTTTTCTGATTCTAACATAGAACTATTATATCAAAAAAGGTTTACAGACAAAAGAAAAATCCCTTGTTTAGTAAACAAAGGATTTTATGAATTTTCAATTTGATTAAAGTTCGATATCACCGAACAAGTCAGCCATTGAGAATCCTGTTTGTGTTTCTGGAAGTTCGAAATCACGTTTTTCTTGACGTTTTGGACGACGTGGACGAGCAGCACGTTTTTCTTCTTTTTGTCCTTCTTCTTGAGCTGGACGCTCTTCAAGAGCTTTGATAGAAAGTGATACGCGCTCTGCATCTGCGTTAACTTCAAGAACTTTAACTTTAACTTCTTGACCAACTTTAAGAGCTTCTTTTGGATTTTCAATACGTTTGTGTGAAATTTGTGATACGTGAACAAGTCCATCGATACCTGGCAATACTTCAACAAATGCACCGAAGTCAGTCAAACGTTTAACTGTTCCTTCTACTACATCACCTTTAGCCAATTTTTGCTCAACGCCATCCCATGGTCCAGGTGTTGTTGCTTTAAGTGAAAGTGATACACGTCCTTCTTCTTCGTTAAGATCAAGGATTTTCACTTCAATTTCTTCACCAACTGTTACAACTGATTTTGGTGATACGTTACGTTCGTGTGACAATTCAGTCAAGTGAACCAATCCGTCAACACCACCAAGGTCGATGAAAGCACCGAAGCTTGTGATACGTGCAACTTTACCAGTTACAACATCACCAACAGCCAATTTACCGAATACTTCAGCGCGAGCTGCTGCAGTAGCTGCTTCAACAACTTCACGACGTGAAAGGATGAAGCGGTTTTCTTTAGCATCAACTTCTTTGATCTTAGCATCAAATTCTTGACCTACAAAACGCTCAGTGTTACGTACGAAACGAGTATCCAACATTGAAGCTGGGATAAATCCACGAACACCTTCAAATTCTACTGAAAGTCCACCTTTAACGGCACGAGTTCCTTTAACAGTAACAACTTCTTCTTCGCGACCAACAAGTTTGTCCCATGCTTTGCGAGCTTCAAGGCGTTTTTTAGATACAAGGTATGTAACTGTATCAGTATCTTTACCAACTACTTGACGAAGTACAAGAACATCCAATACTTCTCCTACTTTAACAAAGTCATTGATATCTGCATCGCGATCGTTTGTCAATTCGCGAAGAGTCAAGACACCTTCAACACCAGTTCCAGAGATTGCAACGTTAGCTTGAGTCGCATCAACTGTCAATACTTCAGCACTAACAACATCACCAGTCTCAACTTGGCTAACGCTATTTAGCAAATCTTCAAATTCGTTCATCTAAAAAATCCTCCAACAATCAAGTTTTTCTTAAACTTGACATACTTATAATTTTTTTCCTAAGCACCCGCAAGGACATGTTCATATCGTTCACGTCTTTCAATTATAAAAATAAAATACCCTAAGATATTTTGCTTTTTATCTTGATCATTACCTAAGAACTGGGGTAGCTGGATTCGAACCAACGCATGAGGGAGTCAAAGTCCCTTGCCTTACCGCTTGGCTATACCCCATTGATGAAATGGAGAGAGAGGGATTCGAACCCCCGAACCCGAAGGAGCGGATTTACAGTCCGCCGCGTTTAGCCTCTTCGCTATCTCTCCTACAATTAACATGGACTATTATATCATGAAAATTTCAAAAAAACAAGACTTATTTTGCTAAATTATAATTTTCAATCAAAATTTCCACAGCTTTTTCCAATTTTTTATAAAAACTATCGACATTCCCATTCTTTATGATGGCAAATTGTCCATCTAATTCGGCAATTTCTCCGATAACTTTTTTACCAATGGTCAACGTATAACCTTCAAAACTGTCTTTTCCTACATTAACCTTGGCATCTGCTACTTGAATTTCAATTTTTTTATCTTTCTTACTCATTTCATACCTCTCTTCACTTTTTCTATTTTACAAGAAAATCCAAAAACTAGCAAGAAAAAACTCTACATCAGGCTTGTCTGATATAGAGTTTTCCGCTTTATTTAATATGCTTTTCTAGTTCTTTTTGGTACTTACCATTTGATTCCAATTTTTCTTTTTGCCATTTTTTCAGTGCTTCTTCATATTCTTTTGTTGTAACAATATCTTTTTGCAATTTCATTCCTTTAAAGATATATGGGTCACCTTTAATACCAACTTGTGAGTATGGTTTTGAGAATGGCACGACATTACTTACAACTGGAGAACCACCAGATGAGGCTGTAGGCATCAATAATGAACTATCTGTCAACCAAGCTTGAGCCTTGGCATATTTTTCATAGCGTTCTTCAAGATTCGTAGTTTCTGAATCGGCATCATCCAATAATTTCTTATACTGGTCCAAACCAAGTTTCGCTACAACATCCTTATCTTTCCCTTTAGTAATACCAAGGTGTTTCATAGCAGAACCTGATTTAGGATCCATGATATTCAAGTAAGATGCTGGGTCTTGATAGCTTGGAGCCCATCCTGTACTGTTCAAATCATAATCTTTTTGAGAAGGAACACGCGCTTGAGAAGTGATTGTTTCCTTTTCATTATCTGTCATTTGAAGAACGTCGATGACAACATTTTCAGCACCAAGAGTTGATTCGATAGACTGTTTGAAAGAGTTGCTTTGTTGAACAGCGATGGTATCTGTTTGTTCAACTGGGACATCCAAGTGAATTGGGAATGTTACCCCTTTAGATTCCAAGTCTTTCTTAGCTTTTTCGAATGCAGCTTTAGCCTTGTCAGGGTTGTAGATAGAATCCTTACCGTCAACTAGCTCAACACCTTTCCACTGGTCACCATAGTTCACCAACTCTGCTTGAGCGATTTGACCAAAGTTTTTACCACCTGCTTGTACAAAGTTATCTGGAACGAGACTGTTACGAATAATCTTGTCCGCACCGTCTTCACCATTTAGCTGGGCAGCATAAGAATGGCGGTTGAAGGCAAAGTTGATAGCCTGACGGAAGTCCTTATTAAGCATAGCTTCTTTTGTAGAAGTCTTTTGCTCTTCACTTGTTTTCGCAGTTTTATTGTATGACTGACGATTTACGTTAAAGGTGAAGTAATAACTACTTGAGTCCTGTGGGCTATAAGTAATTTTATCTCCGTATTGTTCCAAAGTTGAAGCAAAGTTTGAGCTACTTGGGAAGAGACGAGCTGTCGTATAGGCACCTGAAGAGAAGCTACGAATCAAGGATTCCTGATCTGAACCATCGTAGTAGGTCAATTTAATCTTCTCAATTTTTACCTTTTCTTTATCCCAGTAGTTTGGATTTTTCTCGTATTCGATCAACGATTTAGACGTCAAGGTCTTCAAGATATAAGGACCATTGTAAAGAATCCCTGCTGGAGTAACTGCTCCATAATCTTTACCTGATGCCTTCAAAAACTCTTCATTTACAGGCAACATCGTTGCTGTTGTGACTTTAGAGTTCCAGAAGCTTTCTGGTTTGTTTAGGGTATATTCGACTGTGTAATCGTCCAAAGCCTTGACACCAACTGTAGAGAAATCGTTCGTTTCACCAGTCATGTAGGCATCCAAGCCCTTGATTGAATTTTGGATGAGAGAGACACCGTCTGACTTACCGTCAGCTACGTGTTTCAATCCTGTTACAAAGTCATGGGCTGTTACTTCTGCGTATTCTTCACCTTCTGAAGTGTACCATTTAACTCCTTTACGAAGTTTATAGGTATAAGTCAAACCATCTTTTGACACAGACCAATCTTCAGCCAAGGAAGGAATAACATTTCCGTATTGGTCGTTCTCCATCAAGCCATCAACCACGTTCCCGATGACATCTGTTGTAGATGTACGAGTCGCTATACTATAGTCCAAAGATGCTGGATCTACTGCATAAACATATGAAAATGTTGTCGGTGCATCTGCTTCTTTATCAGCTTTTCCACAAGCTACTAAAAGAGCTGTTGTGCTCAGGACCACTCCTGCTGTTAAGAGCCACTTTTTCGATTTCATCAAAAATCTCCTTTTGTTTATTTTAATCTACTTTTACAATCCAACCTTCTGGCGCTTCAATATCACCAAACTGAATACCCGTCAATTCATCATAGAGTTTACGAGTCACAGGACCAACTTCTGTTTCGCTATAGAATACATGGAAATCATCACCGTGTTGAATTCCACCAATTGGCGAAATAACTGCTGCCGTACCACAAGCACCTGCCTCTACAAAACAATCCAGGTTATCAATTGGAACATCACCCTCAATAGGAGTCAAGCCCAAGCGGTGTTCTGCCAAATAAAGTAAAGAATACTTAGTAATAGATGGCAAAATAGATGGACTCAATGGTGTTACAAATTCATTATCAGCTGTAATTCCAAAGAAGTTAGCTGAACCGACTTCTTCAATCTTTGTATGAGTTGAAGGGTCTAGGTAGATAACATCTGAGAAATGACGTGATTTGGCCAATTTCCCTGGCAAGAGACTGGCAGCATAGTTCCCACCAACCTTAGCCGCACCTGTACCATTTGGAGCAGCACGGTCGTATTCATCCTGAATCAAGAAGTTGGTTGGTACCAAACCACCTTTAAAGTAATTTCCAACTGGCATAGCAAAGATGGTAAAAATGTACTCCTCTGCTGGTTTTACCCCGATAATATCTCCAACACCAATCATAAGGGGACGAAGATAAAGGGTTCCACCTGTTCCATATGGTGGTACGTATTCTTCATTCGCGCGGACAACTGCCTTACAAGCTTCTACAAACATATCTGTCGGAACTTGTGGCATCAAGAGACGATCACAAGTACGTTGCAGGCGTTTGGCATTTTCGTCAGGACGGAAAAGTTGAACACTACCATCCTTAGTACGATAAGCTTTCAAACCTTCAAATGCTTGTTGGCCATAGTGAAGACTTGGAGAAGACTCTGAAATATGCAAAGTTGCATCCTCTGTAAGCTCTCCTTGATTCCATTGTCCATTTTTAAAATGAGCAATATAGCGATAAGGTAATTTCATATAGGAGAAACCAAGGTTTTCCCAATCAATCGTTACTGTCATATTCCACTCCTTATTCTAAAAACCTATTTCTTTTATTCTACACTATTTTTCTAAAATAGCAAGCATATTTTGTAATTTTCAGAAAATTTCTTCAATAAAAAGAACCAGCTCTTCGAACTGATTCTTCATTTCACTTATTTGACTTCTGTAAATACTTCTTTAATGTAAGCATCAAAAACTTCTTCATCTGAAATCGTATCAGAAATGAAGCTACCGTTGCTTGTACGTTCTGACAGGTTCAAGTCTTGCAATCGGCTTTCATAGATTGTTCCCTTGTTAGATTGGACAAACAGAGTTTGGTCGTTCTCTTCTACTTCTGTACTAAAGAGATCACCGATAAAGCCTTGTTCTGCAACTGCTCCTGCTAAGAAGACACGATGCGGTTTGTTTTTCAACTCACGCAAAACTTGTAAACCACGTTTGGCACGGCTGGTTGCTGGAATTTCCTCAACGGAAACACGTTTTAAGCTTCCACGCTGTGTCAAGAGGTAGAAGGATGAGGTATTACAGATAAAGGCCGATTGGAGGACATCGTCTTCTTTCAAGTTCATTGCCTTGACACCTGCAGCCTTGGCGCCGACAACCGGAACCTCTTCTATGTTAAAGCGCAGTGCGTAACCATTTTGGCTAATCAAAAGAACATCATCTAGTTTAATCGGAGCCACTGCTACAATCTGGTCTGTCTCGTCTTTTAGCTTAGCATACTTAACTGACTTAGACTTATAGGTCCGCCATGGGGTGAATTCTTTTCGTTCTACACGCTTGATTTGACCGAGACGAGTCGCAGCAAAATAAATTATCGCATCATCAAACTGATCCACTACTTCCACATAAAGGATTTCTTCGTTCGTTTCAAAGTTTGTAATGGTCTGACTTAGATGCTCTCCGATGTCCTTCCAACGAATATCTGCCAATTCATGGATTGGTCTGTAGATGACATTTCCAAGACTTGTAAACATCAAGAGGTGCTGGGTTGTCTTGGCAGATTGAACAAAGATCAAACGATCGTCATCACGTTTGCCAATTTCTTCCAGCGTTGAAGCCGCAAAGGAACGTGGACTGGTACGCTTGATGTAACCTGCCTTGGTCACGCTAACGTAGGTATCTTCCTCAACGATAAGACTAGCTGTATCAATCTCGATTGCTTTCGCAGTGTCTTCTAAAGAACTCAAACGCGGAGTTGCAAATTTCTTCTTGACCTCACGAAGTTCTTTCTTCATAAGATTGTACATAGTTCGTTCATCACCGATAATCGCCGCAAGCATGGCAATCTTCTCACGAAGTTCTGCTTCTTCCTCCTGTAAGACAACCACGTCTGTATTGGTCAAGCGATACAGTTGCAAGGTAACGATGGCCTCAGCCTGCTCTTCTGTAAAATCATAGCTAATCTTGAGATTTTCCTTGGCGTCAGCTTTATTCTCAGAAGCACGGATAAGGGCAATGACTTCGTCCAAAATCGAAATCACGCGAATCAAGCCTTCAACGATGTGAAGACGTTTCTCAGCCTTTTCCTTGTCAAAGCGTGAACGAGCCAAAATCACTTCACGACGGTGGGCGATATAGCTAGACAAAATTGGGACAATCCCAACCTGACGAGGTGTGAAATTGTCAATCGCAACCATGTTAAAGTTGTAGTTGATTTGAAGGTCAGTGTATTTGAAGAGATAGTTGAGTACGAGCTCGGTATTAGCATCTTTCTTGAGCTCAATAGCGATACGAAGACCGTCACGGTCAGACTCATCACGAACCTCAGCAATACCTGCCACCTTGTTATTGACACGAACATCATCGATTTTCTTAACCAGATTGGCCTTGTTTATTTCATAAGGAATCTCAGTGATAACGATTTGTTCCTTACCGCCTTTTAGCTTTTCAATCTCAGTCTTGGAACGAACAACAACGCGCCCTTTCCCAGTTTCATAGGCCTTCTTGATTTCATCACGACCCTGAATAATTCCTCCAGTTGGAAAATCTGGTCCAGGCAAGAATTCCATCAGCTTGTCAACCTTGGCTGTCGGGTGGTCAATCATGTAAACCGCCGCATCGATAACCTCAGCCACATTATGAGGTGGAATGTCAGTGGCATAACCAGCCGAAATCCCAGTAGAACCATTGACCAAAAGGTTTGGAAAGGCTGCTGGCAAGACAGTTGGTTCTTTCTCGGTATCGTCAAAGTTCCATGCAAAAGGGACTGTCTTTTTCTCGATATCTTGAAGAAGATAACCAGCAATCTCAGACAAACGAGCCTCGGTATAACGCATGGCCGCAGGTGGATCTCCGTCCATAGAACCGTTGTTACCGTGCATTTCGACCAAAATCTCACGATTTTTCCAATCTTGTGACATACGAACCATAGCATCATAGATGGAAGAATCCCCGTGTGGGTGGAAATTCCCCATGATATTCCCGACAGACTTGGCCGACTTGCGGTAACTCTTGTCAAAGGTATTGCCATCCTTATTCATCGAATAAAGAATACGACGTTGCACCGGCTTCAAGCCATCACGAATATCTGGCAAAGCCCGGTCTTGAATAATATACTTGGAGTAGCGACCAAAGCGCTCTCCCATGATGTCCTCAAGGGACATGTTTTGAATGTTAGACATATAGGATACAGAGCCCGTAAAATACCAAGTGAAAATAGAAAATTCTTTAAGTAAGCAAGCTCACAAGAGAATTCATCTTTTTCACCTAGCATTTAGGGCGTGTTCAACTCCTTTCAAAGAATGTAGAGTAGTTTTTATACAGTGAAGAGTATTTTACGGGAATTAGTCCCATGTTCAGTTACCGTAAGAAACCAAACAATCCTTTCTGTAGTTTAAAGTTTTGAAAATTTTTATCAGGTTAAAACATTTTAGTTTACTTAAATTTAGCTAGTAGGTACTTGTTCAACTTTTCTTTGTACAAAAAATAAATATATGGAAGGAAGAAATGAAATAACAACGGTCCCAATAAGCAAAGCATTAAATACATTTTGATGTCCATGAAAGACTTCATTCCAATACATAGTATTAAGAAGATGGAAGACTAAACCAATTAAGTAGCAAAAGCTAATAACTATCATCTTCCACCTTAATAGAGAATAGATAGAAGACAATCGAAGAGCATGGTAAATTACTGCTGTAATGAGCATTGGAAAACAAAAAGAGATTAGAAAGAAATAGAATCTTAAAACATCATCAAAAAGCTCTGTGCGATCTATTGAAATAAGCCAAATATTACACAAGGTTATAACAATCGGGAAAAATAATCCATACACCCTTTTATTTAACTTATTTCTTTTAAGAGCTAGAAATATAGAAGACACCAATACTAAAATTTGGACTCCTGGGAATCCCATGAAAAATAAAGCAAATACATAATCTAGCATACTAGCTCAACCTTTCCTCAGCATACTCAATCATCTTCTCAGCTACTTTCTTATAATAGTCAAAGCCCATCTTTTGAGCAAGGATTTGAGCTTCTCTGTGGAAAAGGTCCATCGTAGCAAACAATGAATGAGTAAGTTTCTCTACACTTGAAAAATCCAGCAGATTTGAGAATTCCTTCTCTTTCTCAGCAGACATATAGTTAAAGAGACACTTGTAGTTCTTGCCAACATCGACCGTTCCCTTATCTGCTGCCACTTGCCAAGCTAAAAGCTTGAGCAATTCTTGTTGGCAGATTCCATAGAGATGGTCCGTCGCATAGATGACTTGATGGCGACAGATTCCTTTAACCACGTAAGCTGACACCCACCAAAATTCATTGCAGGCTTTTTTAAAATCCGTCTCACTAGCTGGATGTATCCAGAAACGCTGAGGACTGGGAGAATAGGATTCAAACAAGCCCTTATCATCTACTAAAACTGTGAAGCAAGCCTCGCTATCCACCCACTCGTTGATGTCTTCTTTAGGACAGAGGGTTAGATCAATGCGATTACCATCTTCAAAAAGCATGAGATAAAGACGGCGATGTCCCAGAGTAACCTCTTGCTCAATGATACGTTTGCCAAACCGGTCCAACCAAGAAAGGTCTCTCGTCAGATTATCTAAATCGTCCACGACATAAACAACATCATAATCTTGAAACTCATCTTTTAGTGCTTTTGTATCAGTTCGTGAACCAGACATGGCGACAGCTTCTACTTGTATATTTTCGGGCACCTGTAAAATCAATCTCAGCATTTGCTCTTGATTTCTGTATTTTCTGCACCTATCTTTAATTAAGTTATTTTTCATAACTGTCTAGCTCCTCTTGTTTCTGAAGGATTCGTATTCTTTTCTTCTCAAGTTCTCCTACTATCAATTGGAAAGTCGAACCAATTCCTAAAACGATTAAAATAAAATAAAGTAAAGTAATATCGTTTCTACGATATGTTTTAAAAATTCTCCATAACACAAATAGATTCACTAACGAAAGGAGGAAAAGTAAACTGGCATTGAAGCGAAGTATTATAGCGAACTTACTCTTAAAATACCTATAATGTTTTCCAATCCTATAGAGGGTATATAGTGAGAAAACAATCATCAAAGGGGTGAAAGCAAGTGCATAAAATAAGATAAACCCTATTCCTGAGTATGGTTTACTTTCCATGGGTAGATCTAATAGACAGATACCAATAGCGAGGATGTTCAATATAAATAAGGATACTGTGCGAGCACACTCTTTTCTACCTTTACTGGTCATTAAGTCATATATAATTCCAAAAATAGCCAAGAGAACGAGGAAAAAAGGTATCATTAATAACGTAATCAATCCTGCACCTCCAATAGTTTTAGCGATTGTTTCCCTAAAAAAGATAATCATCACCTTTACTTGAACTTTATAACTCCCCTGTCTGGTAAAGGCTGTACCCTTCGTAATAATATGAAGCATCACACCCTTAAAGAAACGGGCCTGAGTGAGGTCATCCGTCAGATTATCGAGGAGGAGATACTTGAGTTCTCCAGTCTACACTCCACTATGCTTCATGGCATTCAGGTATTCATCCTTATCAATGGCGTTCCAATCTACCACTTTCTCAGCTTCTGACGAAGCATACAATCTAGCCAAATCCGCATGGCACGTCCATTCCCCTCACGGAAAGGATGGCAATATTCATATCCGCGTACTTATCAATCACTTGATCAAAATTGTCATGAAGAAGTTTGTCAGTATACTGTAAGGATTGCTCTAAAAAAATACGGGGAGCAAATTGAAAGTTATCCTTTGCACTATTGACATCACGGACCTTTCCAGCGAAATCATAGATGACCGAAAAGAGATAATGGTGAATAGCGGACAGCCCTGAAAAAGTGCCAACTTCCATCTTGAACAAAGCTCCTGTCTGAAAAAGCAGGGCAGCTTGTTTTTTTGTCAGTTTTTCTTCTGCATCTGCCAACTGGGCTGAGTTTGTAATGCCTAGTTTATTTTCCCATACCATGTTTGTTCCCATTTCTATTCTTTTAGAACTTCAAAACTTCGCCTTATGTTACAAAAGCTCGTCTATCTTTGAGGGACTTCTTCAGAAGAAAGCTACTTTTCCTCAGCTACTGCTTCTTGCTTGCTTTTCTTTGGTGTTAATTTTTTATAGCGACTACGGATAGCGTTGAGATGGTTACGGAGAACAGCATACTGCGTCTTATCTGGATAAACATAGGCGTTGATTGCAGCAAAATCCACAAGGAAATCATAGATTTCTTGCAGTTTCGCACGGACTTCCTTATTTTGAATAGGTGCCTTTCCTTTTTGCTCAGCCAGGCGCTCCTTATAGGCTTTTTCAAACTGAGCCTACGCCTTTGTTAAGGTTTCTACATGAGTTTTCAAATGCAGGGTTGAAAGGGCAGTTTGGTAGTCAGTATCTTTTAGCAAATGGTTAATAGCTTCTGTCTCTTTTTCGTAGCTCATACTCATTAGCCCAGCATAATTTTTGAAAAGTTTGCTGAGTTTGTCGTAAGCTTCCTTGCTACTTGCCTCTTTGACACGAGAGAAGGCCTTGACCAAACCAGTCAAGGTAGAAAGCGCATCATCACGCTCACGATCAGACGCTTCCATGCTAGCTACCGTTTGACTAGCCTTGGAACGGTGCAAACCAGTCAAGGTCTCAAGAAGTTTTTCCATATCCCCAAGCTTCGCTGCGTAAACTTACTCAGACTTATTGGCTTTTGTAAAAGCCCCTAACTCGTCCTTGCTCTCAGATAGAAGTTGGAAAAATTCGTTGTTTTCTAAAGCTTTTGTATCTAAACTGCTAATTCCATAAATTTTTTTCATCTGGATAATCTCCTAATTTTTTTATTTTAATGTACTTTTTACTTCGTCCGATTTTCGGAAAATATTTCTTACGTCAAAATTTCAAATGCCAAAAAAGAAAGTTCACCTTTTCCCCAAAAAACACATATCTGATTTTCTGTTAATTGGAATTTCCCCCAAAAATTTCTGGTTGAAAATTGGATAGTCTTAATTTATCCTAAACAAGGTTTCTAGAAAATTAGGTAAAATGGAAGTCTAATTTTACAATACTTTTCTTAATGGAAATATATTTATTAATAGTCTGGATACAGAGGATCGAATACACTAATAACTTTATCAGAGAGATAACGACTTAACGCATGGAAGTTATTGTCATCTGGTAAAGATCTTTCAAAACTAAATTCCTTCTCCATTGTAAGATCATCGACATTCCATTTAACTCCTAATAGTACTAACAGTCTTTGCTTATCTTCCTCAGAAAATTTATTTCCACTGTTTAACAATAGTCTAAGTCTACTAAATTCCTTATCAAGATATTTAAAAGTGTGGTCATAAATATTTTCATCGCCATTAATTACCATCTCATTTTCAGGAAAATAAGATATATTTTTTGTGTAGTTTTTTAAATCTTCATATCTATCATCTGAAAGGGGTTCTCTTCCAAAGGGGGTAGTTAAAAATTTTTCAGTAATTGTCTTAGATGGATTATCTTTATAAGAATATTCAATGTTAGTAAATATCGCCAAGAAGGGATAAACTCTCAATTCGAATGCAATATCATCCGAACCTGGTTTCCCGTATATTTTTTGTCTCAAATCCCTAGCACCTAGTTTACCAAAAAAGTTTTTCGGCAAAACTGACGTCTCAATTTCATCAATTGTTTTACCTGTACTTGTTTGACTTATAACATTTTCATAAGAAGTAGGTAAAAGAATAAGTGTTGACCTTCTACTTCCATCTTTAAAAATATAATATAACTTTGCTGGAACATACATGAAATAAGACGGCTGTGGAGGGATGGATAGTGGCTTTTGTGATTCATTATATAGAGTGTAGCTTGGATTGTCCTGCCATAAATTTTGGACGATATTAAAATTTGTAGTGTCTAAATATCTATTTCTTTCTAAGTTTTTTTTATTATTTTCCTGAGTTTGACGATTATTCTCTTGATTTTTCAAATTATTATCAATAGTTTGATAACTCATAAAGACTGTAATTACAAGCGAAACCAGTGAAATAAAAATTGATATGTTTTTTTTATACCACGGTTTATTCTGTTCTTCTTGCCTGATTAGAAATGGTTGTGGCAATTGAGGTAATTCAATTTTTGTATTTCCGACATTACTGCTATCGTTTTTTAAATCTTCTTTCACCTTTCTTGAAACATTAGTTTTTTGACTCTTTTTATTAGACATCCATTTTCCCTCCTAAAACACCATCTCCCCACTCTCCTCAAGCGTAAACTTGACATTATCCTCAATCCACTTACGGCGTGGTTCGACCTTATCTCCCATGAGAACATTAACGCGGCGTTCGGCGCGTGCTAAATCTTCAATCGTAACACGGATGAGGGTACGAGTTTCTGGATTCATGGTTGTTTCCCAGAGTTGGTCTGCATTCATCTCACCAAGACCTTTATATCGTTGGAGGGTAGCACCTTTACCAAACTGCTTGCGGAGTTCTTCTAGTTCTCCATCCGTCCAAGCGTAGGCCACTTCTTCTTTCTTGCCTTTACCTTTTGACATCTTGTAAAGAGGTGGAAGGGCAATATAGACATGTCCTGCCTCAACTAGGGGACGCATGTAGCGGTAGAAAAAGGTTAAAAGAAGAGTTTGGATATGAGCACCGTCAGTATCCGCATCGGTCATAATAATAATCTTATCATAGTTGGCATCTTCAATAGAGAAGTCTGCCCCAACACCTGCACCGATAGTATAAATCATGGTATTGATTTCTTCATTTTTGAGAATATCCGCCATCTTGGCCTTGGCTGTATTGATAACCTTACCACGAAGGGGCAAGATTGCCTGGAACTTGCGGTCACGACCTTGTTTGGCAGAACCTCCGGCAGAGTCCCCCTCGACTAGATAGAGTTCATTCTTAGCTGGATTCTTAGACTGGGCTGGCGTTAATTTGCCAGAAAGTAAGCCCTTGTCTTTTTTGTTTTTCTTCCCATTTCGGCTCTCATCACGCGCCTTACGTGCCGCTTCACGAGCATCACGGGCCTTAATAGCCTTGCGGATGAGATTAGAAGCCAATTCCCCATTTTCCATGAGGAAGAAGGTCAACTTATCAGCCACAATTCCATCCACAACTGGACGAGCTAGAGGACTGCCAAGTTTATCCTTGGTCTGGCCTTCAAACTGGAGGTGTTCTTCCGGAACCAAGATAGAAAGAACGGCCGCTAACCCCTCACGATAGTCTGAGCCTTCAAGGTTTTTATCTTTTTCCTTGAGAAGACCTGTCTTACGCGCATAGTCATTCATGACCTTAGTGATAGCAGACTTAAGTCCAGTCTCATGTGTTCCACCGTCCTTGGTGCGAACGTTATTGACAAAGGACAGAATGTTATCTGAAAATCCGTCATTGTACTGGAGAGCTACTTCCACTTGGAAACCATTGTCTTCCCCTTCAAAGTAAAGGACTGGCGTCAAGGTTTCCTTGTCTTCGTTCAGATAAGAAACAAAGTCTTGTACCCCATTCTCATAGTGAAACTCAACAGCTTCATCTGTTCGCTTGTCCGTCAAAGACAAGGTCACATTTTTCAAGAGAAAGGCTGACTCATTGAGACGTTCTGAAATGGTATTGTACTTGAAGTCTGTCGTAGAAAAAATCGTCGCATCAGGCATAAAGGTAACCTTGGTACCTGTTTTAGATTTGGGTGCTGTAGCAATTTTCTTCAGAGTCGTTACAGGTTTTCCGCCATTTTCAAATCGTTGCTTGTAAACTGCACCATCACGAGTAATTTCAACTTCCAACCAGCTTGATAGGGCGTTTACAACGGAAGACCCTACCCCGTGAAGTCCACCCGATGTCTTGTAGCCTCCTTGACCAAATTTTCCTCCTGCATGAAGAATGGTAAAGATTACTTCAACCGTTGGAATCCCCATAGCGTGCATCCCCGTCGGCATCCCACGTCCGTGGTCTTGCACAGTCAAACTTCCATCTTTATTGATGGTCACATCAATACGATCACCAAATCCAGACAAGGCTTCATCGACTGCATTATCGACGATTTCCCAGACTAGGTGGTGGAGACCCGCACCATCGGTTGATCCGATATACATCCCTGGACGTTTTCGGACCGCATCCAACCCTTCTAGCACCTGAATGGCATCATCATTATAATTGTTAATATTGATTTCCTTTTTTGACACAAGGAACCTCCTATTTGTTCATCTTTACTATTCTACAAGTTTTCCAAGGATTTTGCAAAATTTTTCTTTCTCCGCTGTAACAATTTCAGAAGAGATTCTCTGCCTTTCTTCTCCATTTCATGATATAATAGGATTATGGTTACAATAGTTTTATTAATCCTAGCTTATCTGCTGGGTTCGATTCCGTCTGGTCTCTGGATTGGACAAGTATTCTTTCAAATCAATCTGCGCGAGCATGGTTCTGGAAATACTGGAACAACCAATACTTTCCGAATTTTAGGTAAGAAAGCTGGTATAACGACCTTTGTGATTGACTTTTTCAAAGGAACCCTAGCAACGCTTCTTCCAATTATTTTTCATCTGCAAGGCGTTTCGCCTCTCATCTTTGGACTTTTGGCTGTTATTGGCCATACCTTCCCTATCTTTGCAGGATTTAAGGGAGGCAAGGCTGTCGCAACTAGTGCTGGAGTGGTTTTCGGATTTGCACCTGTCTTCTGTCTCTATCTAGCAGTTGTTTTCTTTGGAACCCTCTATCTTGGTAGTATGATTTCACTGTCTAGTGTAACAGCATCTATCGCGGCTGTCATTGGAGTTCTACTCTTTCCACTTTTGGGTTTTATCCTGAGTCACTATGACCCTCTCTTCATCGCTATTATCCTAGCACTTGCTAGCTTGATTATCATTCGACATAAGGATAATATCACGCGTATAAAAAATAAAACTGAAAATTTGGTCCCTTGGGGATTGAACCTAACCCATCAACATCCTAAAAAATAAAACGTCAGTACAGTATGTACTGACGTTTTTTTGTATGCTTATTTTGATTTGATGTAGTTAATACCATCTGCCTTTGGTGCAACTGCTTTTCCAAAGAAGGCTGCCAAGACAAGAATGGTCAAAATATAAGGTGCGATTTGAAGATAAACTGTTGGCACACCTTGTAGGAACGGCAATTGAGATCCGATAACAGCCAAACTTTGTGAAAGTCCAAAGAAAAGACTAGAAAGCATGGCCCCGATTGGATTCCATTTCCCAAAGATCATCGCGGCAAGGGCGATAAATCCAGGTCCAACAATAGTTGTCACTGAGAAGTTAACTGAGATGGATTGAGCATAAATCGCTCCGCCAATTCCACCTAGGAAACCTGAAATGATAACTCCTAAGTATCTCATCTTGTAGACGTTGATTCCCAAGGTATCCGCTGCTTGTGGGTGTTCACCGACAGAGCGGAGGCGAAGACCAAATCGAGTCTTGAAGAGTATAAACCAAGCAAGGAAGGAGAAGGCAATCGCTAGATAACCAAGTAGACTAGTTGACTTGAAGAAGATATCACCAATCACTGGGATATTCGCCAAGACTGGGAAATCAAAGCGTCCAAAAGTCTGACTTAGGTTGTCAGTTTGTCCTTTGTTATAAAGAACTTTCACTAAAAAAACAGCCAAGGCAGGCGCCATCAAGTTCAATACCGTACCGCTGACAACATGGTCTGCACGGAAATGAACCGTTGCTGCTGCGTGGATGATAGAGAAGAGACCACCAACCAATCCTGCAACTAGCAAAGATAGCCATGGAGTTGCTGCTCCAAATTGTTCTGCAAATTCAAGGTTAAAGACAACTCCAGAAAAGGCACCCATAACCATAATTCCTTCAAGGCCGACGTTTACCACACCACCACGTTCAGAGAAAACACCACCGATACTTGTAAAGATGAGGGGTGCTGAGTAAATCAGCATAGAAGACACCAAGAGGGTGAGCAAGGTTGTAATAGACATCTTTACTTACCTCCTTTAACTTGTTTTTTCGGTTTGACAAAGCGTTCGATAAGGTAATGAACACTGACAAAGAAGATAATAGACGCTGTTACAATGCTGACAAGCTCAGACGGTACCTGCGCCGCATTCATACCAGGGGCTCCAACTTGGAGAACACCAAATAAGAAGGCTGCAAATAGAATACCAATTGGTGAGTTGGCTGCAAGCAGACTAACCGCCATCCCGTTAAATCCGACAGCTAATGACGCTCCTTGAACATAGACGTTCTGGAAGGTTCCCAGACCTTCAACAGCTCCACCAAGACCTGCCAAGGCCCCTGAAATAATCATTGAGAGGATAATCGTTCTTTTTGCAGAAATACCAGCATATTCTGAAGCATGTGGATTAAGACCAACCGCACGGATTTCAAAACCAAGAGTTGTTTTCTTGAGCATGAACCAAATGACTGCAACGGCAATGAGAGCAAAGAAAATACCAATATTCATCCGCGAATTACCAGTCAACTCAGCCAACCAAGGTGTCTGATAGGTTGCATTAGCCCCAACACGAATGGTCGAATCTGTACTTTGCATGAAGTCTTTAGGAAAAGCATGGATAAAGGCATTTCCTACATACAAGACAATGTAGTTCATCATAATAGTTACAATAACCTCTGACGTCCCTAGATAGGCTCTTAGAATACCTGGAATCGCTCCGACAATCCCACCAGCAATCAAGGCAATCACAATAGTTGCCAGAATCATCAAGGGACGGGGCATATCTGGATGCGACAGGGCAAACCAACCACTGAGAATCCAACCTGCCAAAGCCTGACCAGGAAGCCCGACGTTAAAGAAACCTGCACGACTGGCAACAGCAAAACCAAGACCAATCAAGACCAAAGGCCCCATAGCACGGAAAATCTCACCAATCCCGCGTAGACTACCGAAGGCTGTATAGAACAATTCTTCGTAACCCCAAATAGCATCATAACCGAAGATCCACATGACAATGGCTCCGAGTAAAATTCCTAGAAAGACAGAAATCAAGGGAACCGAAATTTGTTGTAATTTTTTAGACATCACTCTTCTCCTTTCCCAAGTTTCCACCAGCCATCAAGACACCAAGTTCTTGTTTATTGGTTGTTTCTGGTGATACAATACCTTGAATCTTACCATCATGGATAACGGCAATACGGTCTGAGACGTTTAAAATCTCATCCAATTCAAAGCTGACAACAAGGACAGCCTTGCCATTATCACGCTCTTCAATCAAGCGCTTGTGGATATATTCAATGGCACCGACATCCAACCCACGAGTTGGTTGGCTGACGATAAGGAGATCAGGATCACGATCAATTTCACGAGCAATAATTGCTTTTTGTTGATTTCCTCCTGAGAGTGCCGCTGCAGGAACAAATTCACTTGCAGCACGAACATCAAACTCTTCCATTAGCTTTTTAGCATAAGAAGTAATATTTGAATAATTCAAAATTCCATTTTTACTATGTGGTTCTTTATAGTAGGTTTGAAGGGCAATATTTTCAGAAATCATCATTTCCAAAATCAAACCATCACGGTGACGGTCTTCTGGAACGTGCCCAACACTCAACTCTGTAATCTGACGTGGGTGCAAGCCTACAATTGAATCTCCTTTTAGCTCAATGCTACCAGATTCAACCTTGCGAAGACCTGTAATGGCTTGAATCAGTTCAGACTGACCATTCCCATCAATCCCCGCAATACCAACAATCTCTCCAGCACGAACATCCAAGGACAGATTTTTAACAGCTGGAACACCGCGGTTTTCATTGACCACCAAGTCTTTAATAGACAAGACCACTTCTTTTGGTTGAGAGGCTTGCTTCTCTGTTTTAAAGGAAACAGAACGTCCTACCATCATTTCCGCCAAATCAGCATTGGTAGCCCCTGCAATTTCGACGGTTTCAATTGATTTCCCACGACGGATAACTGTAACGCGGTCAGAAACTGCACGAATCTCATCCAACTTGTGGGTAATCAATATAATTGATTTTCCTTCTTTGACAAGATTTTTCAAAATAGCCATCAACTCATCAATTTCTGATGGAGTCAAAACAGCTGTTGGTTCGTCAAAGATAAGGATATCAGCCCCCCGATAAAGGGTTTTTAAAATTTCTACACGTTGTTGGGCTCCAACTGAGATGTCTGCTACCTTGGCAGAAGGGTCAACAGCTAAGCCATAACGTTCAGAAAGAGCCTTGATTTCTTTGCTAGCTCCAGCAATATCTAGCACACCATTTTTAGTCAATTCACTACCTAAAATGATGTTTTCAGCCACTGTGAAGGCTTCTACCAACATAAAGTGCTGGTGAACCATTCCGATTCCCAAGCTAGCTGCTTTAGACGGTGAATCGAGGTTAACAACTTGACCGTTGACCACAATTTCACCACTGGTTGGTTCAAGAAGCCCTGCTAACATGTTCATGAGCGTGGACTTACCAGCCCCATTTTCTCCTAAAAGTGCATGAATTTCACCTTTTCGTAGGTGCAGGTTGATTTTGTCGTTGGCAACAAATTCACCAAACACCTTGGTAATATCACGCATCTCAATGACATTTTCGTGTGCCATGTGCTCTTCCTTTCAGAGTCTTATTTTATTTCAATAAAACTTGCTAGTTTATCTAGTAGCAAGCTTTACTGAGACAAAATGACTTTGTCTCAACTCTTAAAAAAGCGGCCCTTGGCCGCTTCCTAAGAAATGACTTCCATCCATTATTTTTCAGGAACTTTTACGCTTCCATCAAGGATTTTAGCTTTTGCATCTTCGACAGCTTTTTTACCTTCTTCTGAAAGGTTTGTTACTGCCAAGTCAACCCCTTTATCTTTCAATGAGTAAACGATCACTTGACCGCCAGGGAATTCACCTTTTTCTGCCTTGTTAGCAATATCTTTTACAGTTGTACCAACTTGTTTCAAAGTAGATACAAGAACAAAGTTTGATTCTTTACCATCTTTAGAAGTGTATTTACCTTCTGCCTCTTGGTCACGGTCAACACCGATAACCCAAACTTTTTCACTTTCAGGACGGCTCTCGTTGAGTGATTTTGCTTCTGCAAAGACACCAGCACCTGTTCCACCTGCTGCCTGGTAAACAACGTCTGCACCAGCTGCGTATTGTGCTGCTGCAATTGTTTTACCTTTAGCAGCATCACCAAATGAACCAGCATAGTCAACTTGAACTTTGATAGATGGATCTACTGACTCAACACCAGCTTTAAATCCAGCTGCAAAACGTGAGATAACTTCAGACTCAATACCACCTACAAAACCAACTTGTTTTGTTTTAGTTGTTTTAGCCGCTGCAACTCCCGCAAGGTAAGCAGCTTCGTTATCAGCAAATGTTACGCTAGCAACATTCTTTTGATCTTTAATCACATCATCAATCAAGACATAGTTCAAATCAGAGTGGTCTTTTGCTGCTTCTTCAACCGCATTGTGAAGGGCAAAACCAACACCGAAGATTAGGTTGTAACTTCCAGCCGCTTGTTGCAAGTTGTTAGCATAGTCAGCTTCACTTGTTGATTGGAAGTAAGTGAAACCTTTATCTTTTGAAAGATTGTGTTCTTTACCCCAGTCTTGCAAACCTTCCCAAGCTGATTGGTTGAATGATTTGTCATCAACACCACCAGTATCAGTGACGATTGCTGCTTTTGTCTTCACATCAGAAGATGAAGCTGCGTTACGAGAAGAGCGGTTACCACATGCAGCAAGTCCAACTGCTGCCACTGCAACTAGACCAAGGCCTAGCCATTGTTTCTTGTTCATTACTGAACCTCCTAAATAAGATGTGCAACGATGTTGCAAGTATGGATTGGTCGGCCACAAGGACCGTGCCACTCAGAGAGCGACTCAGACTAATTTAAGTCTGTAAAAGAGTATGGAAGTAATTCCCCGACCGTCATCTCGACCGTCGATTTATCTTTTGCGACTAAGGTCACTTTTAGATCTTGTTCAAAAAATTCAGCCATCACTTGGCGACAAGCACCACATGGTGAAATTGGTTTTTCAGTCTGACCATAGACAATCAATTCTGAAAATTCTCTTTGGCCTTCAGAAACTGCTTTAAAAATCGCTGTACGTTCTCCACAGTTAGTCAAAGAATAACTAGCATTCTCGATATTGACACCTGTATAAATACTACCATCTTTTGCGACCAGAACAGCACTGACAGGAAAGTGAGAATAGGGCACATAGGCTTTCTTGCTAGTTTCAATTGCTAGTTCAATCAACTCAGTAGTCGCCATCTGCCAATTCTCCTTTTAAAATGGCTACCCCAGCTGACGTTCCGATACGGGTCGCACCTGCTTCAACAAAGGCAAGAGCATCTGCATAAGAACGAGCTCCACCAGCAGCCTTAACTCCCATATCAGGTCCAACTGTTTCACGCATTAATCTAACATCTGCTACTGTAGCGCCACCAGTTGAAAAGCCAGTAGATGTTTTAACAAAATCAGCTCCCGCTTTTTGAGCTAATTGGCAGGCCAAAACTTTTTCTTGGTCTGTCAATAAGCAAGCTTCAATGATAACTTTAACCAACTTATCACCACTTGCTTCCACTACTGCGCGAATATCAGACTCAATCAAATCAAGATTACCTGTTTTGAGAGCTCCAACATTGATCACCATATCAATCTCATCTGCACCATTTTGGATAGCTTCTTTTGTTTCAAATGCTTTCACAGCTGAAGTTGTTGCTCCCAAGGGGAAACCTACTACTGTGCAGACCTTGACATCTGTGCCTTCAAGCCCTTTTTTAGCATGTTCAACCCAGGTCGGATTAACGCAAACACTGGCAAAATCATACTCTCTAGCTTCAGACAACAAACAATCAATTTGATTTTCTATCGCATCTTGTTTCAAAAGTGTATGATCGATATATTTATTTAATTTCATATTCGGATTCTCCTGCAGTTTATGAGATTATCTCTATGATTTCTCGTAAACTTTGCACGCTATCATTTATTTTAACATATTTTTGAAAATCTGTAACTAGCTGAGGAGAAATTTTTCCATTTGTATATACTTTTGCAACAATTTCTCCCTTTTGAACGGAATCTCCAACTTTCTTTTCAAAAACAATTCCTGTTTCATAGTCCAAGACATCAGACTTGACTGCACGGCCTGACCCCAGTCTCATAGCATAAAGCCCAAATTCCATAGCTGGAAGAGCTGAAATGACACCCGTTTCCTGGGCAGGGATTTCCACCACATGGGCTACATTTACAGGACGATAGAGGTCTTCCAAGTCTCCACCTTGGGCTTGGACCATTTCCTCAAACTTAGCCAGTGCCTTACCATTCTCAAGATGTTGACGAACTTCTTCAACTGTTTTATTTACATTTGCCAGACCAAGCATAATTTGAGCCAATTCACAGATGAAGTGGGTAATATCCTGACGGCCTTGTCCTTGTAAAATCTCCAATGCCTCAAGGATTTCAAGGCGATTTCCAATCGCTCGTCCCAAGGGCTGACTCATATCCGTAATGACTGCAACTGTTTTACGGCCTACTGTTTCCCCTAAATCCACCATGGTTTGAGCCAGTTCACGCGCCTCATCAACTGTCTTCATGAAGGCACCCTCACCGACAGTCACGTCTAGCAAAATAGCATCCGCACCTGCCGCGATTTTCTTGCTCATCACCGAACTCGCAATCAAAGGAATCGTGTCAACAGTTGCGGTCACATCACGAAGGGCATAGAGAAGCTTATCCGCTTTGACCAGCTGGTCTGATTGTCCAATGACAGATACACTAATGTCCTGTACCTGACGAATAAAATCCTCTTGAGTTCGTTCCACTTGATAGCCCTTAACGGACTCCAATTTATCAATTGTTCCGCCAGTATGGCCGAGACCACGACCACTCATTTTTGCCACAGGCACACCGAAGCTAGCAACAAGGGGAGCCAAAATCAAGGTCACCTTGTCACCAACACCACCCGTAGAATGCTTGTCAACCTTAACCCCATCAATAGCTGATAAATCAAACTCTTGCCCTGTCTTGACCATCTTCATAGTTAGGTCAGAGATTTCTCGAGTCGTCATTCCTTTGAAATAAACAGCCATAGCAAAGGCAGACATCTGATAATCAGGGACAGTTCCTGACACATAGCCTTCTACCAGCCATTCAATTTCACTCGAAGTCAATTCTTGACCGTCTCGTTTCTTTTGAATTAAATCAACTGCTCTCATTCGTTCACACTTCTAAGGATATAGTATCCCTTATCTTTTTTGACGATTTCACAATTGCCAAACACCTCTTCCATCTTGGACTTGGCACTTGGGGCCCCTTGTTTTTTCTGGATAACGATTGTTAAATCTCCACCAGTTTCCAAGAAATCTTTACTTTTCTCAATGATTTCATGAACCACTTGCTTGCCCGCACGGATAGGAGGATTGGAAATGACATGGTCAAATTTCCCTTTAACTTGTTCATAGATGTTGGACTGGAAAATCGTCGCTTCTACTTTATTTCGTTCAGCATTTTGTCGTGCCAAATCCAGGGCACGATTATTAATATCGACCATGGTCGCCTGAACTCCATAAGCCTTAGCTAAAGACAAGCCCAAAGGTCCGTAACCACAGCCTACATCCAGGACAGTTTCTCCTTGGTTGACCTCAAGACACTTGAGCAAGAGTTGACTTCCAAAGTCAATCATTTTCTTGCTAAAAACACCCGCATCCGTCAAAAAGGTCATTTTTTCTCCCAACAAATCCACTCTCAACTCATGAATGTCGTGAGCAGCGTCAGGATTCTCTGCATAATACATTTTACTCATGAAACTATTTTACCATAATTTGACGAAATATTAAATCGTTTCCAAGTAATTTGACAATACGATGTAGTTTGTCATTATTGTTTTAATCGAGAGAAACTTTTTCTATAAGATACTAGATGTTTTTAGTCCCAAAATATGCTATACTAAGATATCGAATCAGAAAGACAAACTTATGACCAACGAATTTTTACATTTTGAAAAAATCAGTCGCCAGACTTGGCAATCTTTACATCGGAAGACAACACCTCCTTTGACAGAAGAGGAATTAGAATCCATCAAGAGTTTTAATGACCAGATTAGTTTACAGGATGTTACCGATGTCTATCTTCCCCTAGCCCATCTCATCCAAATTTACAAACGTACCAAGGATGATTTGGCCTTTTCAAAAGGAATTTTCCTTCAACGCGAAAGCAAATCCCAGCCTTTTATCATTGGGGTTTCTGGGAGTGTTGCCGTTGGAAAATCCACAACCAGTCGCCTACTTCAAATCCTACTGTCCCGTACACTTACAGATGCAACGGTTGAATTGGTAACAACTGACGGCTTTCTCTACCCCAACCAAACCTTGATTGAGCAAGGGATTCTAAATCGTAAGGGATTTCCGGAAAGCTATGATATGGAAGCTCTTCTCAACTTCTTGGACCGCATCAAAAATGGACAAGATGTAGATATTCCTGTCTATTCTCATGAAGTCTACGATATCGTACCTGAGGAAAAGCAAAGCGTTAAAGCTGCTGATTTTGTCATTGTTGAGGGAATAAATGTCTTTCAAAATCCACAAAACGAGCGTCTCTACATTACTGACTTCTTTGACTTTTCCATCTACGTCGATGCTTCAGTCGATGACATCGAGAGTTGGTATCTCGACCGTTTCTTAAAAATGCTGAGCCTAGCCCAAAACGACCCCGATAGCTACTACTATCGTTTTACTCAAATGCCGATTGGGGAAGTGGAGTCCTTTGCCCATCAGGTCTGGACCAGTATCAATCTCACAAATCTACAAAATTATATTGAACCAACCAGAAATCGAGCAGAAGTGATTCTACATAAAACAAAGAACCATGAAATCGATGAAATTTACTTAAAAAAATAATTTTCCCTTGTCAAAACGTAAGTTTTCAGATATAATGGTATAGTTAGTAAATATGGAGGTAAGAACATTGGCAAACATTAAATCAGCTATCAAACGCGCTGAATTGAACGTTAAACAAAACGAAAAAAACTCAGCTCAAAAATCAGCTATGCGTACTGCTATCAAAGCTTTCGAAGCAAACCCATCTGAAGAACTTTTCCGTGCTGCTAGCTCAGCTATCGATAAAGCAGAAACTAAAGGTTTGATTCACAAAAACAAAGCAAGCCGCGACAAAGCTCGTCTTTCAGCTAAACTTGCTAAATAAGAAACAGTCCATAGAGGCTGTTTTTTTGTCCTCAAATAGGAAAAGGTAGAAAATGAAAATCGCAATTATCGGATATTCTGGTGCTGGTAAGTCAACTCTAGCCGAAAAGTTGTCTCACTGCTACTCCATCCCAAAACTGCACATGGACACACTCCAATTTCAACCTGGTTGGCAAGACAGCGACCGTGAATGGATGCTAACCGAGATGAGTAACTTTCTCACCAAGCATGAAGCTTGGGTTATCGATGGTAATTATTCTTGGTGCTATTACAAAGAAAGAATGAAAGAAGCTGACCAAATCATCTTTCTCAATTTTTCGCCATTGACCTGTCTCTTTCGAGCCTTTAAACGATACCTCAAATACCGAGGTAAGGTCAGAGAAAGTATGGCAGCTGGTTGTCAAGAACAATTTAATTGGGAGTTTATCAGATGGATTCTCTGGGATGGGCGGAGCAAATCCGCTAAAGAACGCTACAAGTGGATTCAAGAAACCTATCCAGATAAAGTTGTTATCCTTAGGTCTCAAAAAGAGATAGATTACTTTATAAAGACTCACGAAAACAAGAAGAAAAACCAACATGGATAATGTTAGTACTATTTGGAAGACAAATCCCCTTTTTGGGGCTATTTCCCCAAAATATTTTCTTCATTATTTACCAATCTATCCTATCTAAAACTCTGAATTTTATAGAAATGAAAAGGGACATTCACTGTCCCTTTTATCAATTTTTAGATTTTGAATATACAATAATCACAATCGCTAGGCCTCAAATCCTATTTACTCATTTGGAACAAGTATTAGGGAAGACGGGTATTATATTTCGCTTTAATAAATAATAGGTAATGGAATGAGTGTTATAACCTTAATCTGAAAAAATAAAGGTTTCAGCTACTAGAAATGTGCAAGAAAAGCTTGATTTCATAAACTTAATCAGCTTCGTTTCTATAACCTCGTCCCCAGCCATACCTAGCCCCAAGTAATTTCCAATTGATAGCTGGCAAAGGGATATCCCTCTTGGTTTTGTAGTTGATAGTCTAAATGAATCTTTTGCCCATCAACTTCATAACGACTGGTTTGGATAATAAACTCCTGCATGCCCATGGGTGTAGGAATATAGGCTAAACTATCACTATCCTTTAAAAAGCGCATAATGGTCTTGGGATTAGAAAATCGGCTCATCACCAACTCTTGACCATGAAATTTAATAACTACTTTTTCCTTTTCTTCATTATAGAAAAGCAGGTAGCTATAGTCCCCCTTTTCATGCACTTCCACGTCATAGAGCTGGTCAATCACTTCCAACTGCTGATCAAACTGAATCGTATTTCGCATCCGAATCTTCACATCAGGTCCTCTTTCTTGTCTCTTGTCCTACTATTTTACCAAAAAGAGAAGGATTTTGCTATAATGGTCATATGAACGAAAAAGTATTCCGTGACCCAGTTCACAACTACATCCATGTCAATAATCAAATCATCTATGACTTGATTAATACAAAAGAATTTCAGCGTTTGCGTCGTATCAAACAACTGGGAACTTCCAGTTATACCTTCCACGGTGGAGAACACAGTCGCTTCTCCCATTGTCTTGGAGTCTATGAGATTGCTCGTCGCATCACAGAGATTTTTGAAGAAAAATACCCTGACGAATGGAATCCTGCCGAGTCTCTCTTGACCATGACTGCTGCCCTCCTACATGACCTAGGACACGGTGCCTACTCCCACACCTTTGAAAATCTCTTTGATACAGACCATGAGGC
Organism: Streptococcus sp. 27098_8_86; assembly: GCF_041432595.1. Classification (GTDB taxonomy): domain Bacteria; phylum Bacillota; class Bacilli; order Lactobacillales; family Streptococcaceae; genus Streptococcus; species Streptococcus pneumoniae_F. Next base: position 7,343 of record NZ_JAPVZW010000002.1, on the reverse strand, counting down.
GATTACTCAAGAGATTATCCAAAGTCCTGAAACGGAGATTCACCAAGTCTTGCTACAAGTAGCGCCAGACTTTCCAGAAAAGGTAGCCAGTGTTATTGATCATACCTATCCTAACAAGCAGGTTGTGCAACTCATTTCCAGCCAAATCGATGCGGACCGCATGGACTATCTCTTGCGCGACTCCTATTTTACAGGAGCATCCTATGGAGAATTTGACCTGACTCGGATCTTACGTGTCATTCGTCCTATCGAAAATGGAATCGCATTTCAGCGCAATGGCATGCATGCCATTGAAGACTACGTCCTCAGTCGCTACCAGATGTACATGCAGGTTTATTTCCACCCTGCAACACGTGCCATGGAAGTTCTCCTTCAGAATCTTCTCAAGCGCGCCAAGGAACTCTATCCAAAAGACAAAGATTTCTTTGCACGAACTTCCCCACACCTCCTGCCATTCTTTGAAAAAAATGTGACCTTATCTGATTATCTGGCTCTGGATGATGGAGTGATGAATACTTACTTCCAGCTTTGGATGACCAGTCCTGACAAGATTCTTGCAGACTTGTCGCAACGCTTTGTCAACCGCAAGGTCTTTAAATCCATTACCTTTTCACAAGAGGATCAAGACCAACTCGCTAGCATGAGAAAATTGGTTGAGGACATTGGCTTTGATCCCGACTACTATACTGCCATTCATAAGAACTTTGACCTCCCTTATGATATCTATCGTCCCGAATCTGAAAATCCACGGACACAGATTGAGATTTTACAAAAAAATGGAGAACTGGCTGAACTCTCTAGCCTGTCTCCTATCGTCCAATCCCTTGCTGGCAGTCGCCACGGAGATAATCGTTTCTACTTTCCAAAAGAAATGTTGGACCAAAACAGCATCTTCGCAAGCATTACCCAGCAATTTTTACACTTGATTGAGAACGATCATTTTACCCCAAATAAGAACGAATAGAGGAAATATATGAGTATTAAACTAATCGCCGTCGATATCGATGGTACCCTAGTCAACAGTCAAAAGGAGATTACTCCTGAAGTCTTTTCTGCCATCCAAGACGCCAAACAAGCCGGTGTCAAAGTCGTCATTGCAACGGGTCGTCCCATTGCAGGTGTTGCCAAACTTCTGGACGACTTGCAGTTAAGAGACGAGGGAGACTATGTTGTAACCTTCAACGGTGCCCTTGTCCAAGAAACTGCTACTGGCCATGAGATTATCAGCGAATCCTTGACCTATGAGGATTATCTGGATATGGAATTCCTCAGTCGTAAGCTCGGTGTTCACATGCACGCTATTACTAAGGACGGTATCTACACAGCCAATCGCAATATCGGAAAATACACGGTGCACGAATCAACCCTCGTCAGCATGCCTATCTTCTACCGTACACCTGAAGAAATGGCTGGCAAGGAAATTATCAAATGTATGTTCATCGATGAACCAGAGATTCTGGATGCTGCAATTGAAAAGATACCAGCCGAATTTTACGAGCGCTACTCTATCAACAAATCCGCTCCTTTCTACCTCGAACTCCTTAAAAAGAATGTGGACAAAGGTTCAGCCATCACTCACCTAGCTGAAAAACTCGGATTGACCAAAGATGAAACCATGGCTATCGGTGACGAAGAAAATGACCGTCCCATGCTGGAAGTCGTTGGAAACCCTGTTGTCATGGAAAATGGAAATCCAGAAATCAAAAAAATCGCCAAATACATTACCAAAACAAATGACGAATCCGGCGTTGCCCATGCCATTCGTACTTGGGTCTTGTAACAGGATCAGAATATAAAAAAAATAGCCCAGAAGTTAGAGATAAACGTCTCACTCCTGGGCTATTTTTTAGAATACAGATTACTCTTCATCATCAAACATCAGCGCATCCAGTTCTTCTCTTTCAGCTTCAATCACTTTTTTCTCTTCCCAAAGTGGCACGAGTAAGAAATGGTTGAACGGCACAACTGTAGCCATAGCTGTCGCTCCTAATGGGATAAATCTATTGGAATTTATAATCAGTACGATGTTTAGGATAGAAAATAATAGGAATAGAAGGATTACTAATGCTAGGCGAATTTTATATTCTTTTCTTAATTGCAAGTATTCTTCTTGTGTCATCTAATCTAAACCCTCTTTCTATTAAATTCTGAATAGTTGAAGAGCCTTATCATAGTAACTCCTACTGTAAATCTTTGATAAACTCCACAACTTGATGATTCTCAATCTTCACATAATAGCAACCGCTATTATTGACAAGTTTATCCCCTTCATATCTATCAATCTTTACAGCATAAAGACCACTAGGTAAGGGTTGATTGTTAAAAAACTCTTTCATTTGCGATTCAAGGTCTTTAAGATAAGCATCATATAACTGATCCTTCTTGTCTTCTGGAATGTAATATCGAAATTGAAATTCTGGTATAAAGATACCTTTTTGGAAAAGATAGTGAGCATCCATAGGATACATCCCTTGTAATGCTTGTCCTTTTCTTTGATTTTCCTCTAAAATTTCATCATAAAGATACATATTGCCAGATTTACTATTAAATTGAAAATCAATCCCATCGTACTTCAAAGCAGTCATTTTTGGATCTGTTATTGAACTATCCAATTTTTTTAAAAATTCGCTAGTACCTGGACTAATCTCAATCCCTAGATAGGCTAATTCTGGAAAAGCGCGATAAATTTGTTCATTTTGTTTGTAAGCAACTTCTGCATCCGTCTTTTTATACTTTTCGTTTTCCGAAGGACGAGTATAGTATTCAAAACGACTCTTAGCCTGATAAGTTTTACCAGCTATAGTTTCACTATAAGTACCATGGATAACAAATCCTCCCACGCTCGTATAGTTTTTTTCATATTTTTCTAACTTAAACTGTCCTGTAAGACCGTAGTTCTCATAAGAACGATGTACAGCTTGCTCAAGTTCATTCCGACTTTCATGGGCAAATAACCCCCACATATCCATCATAGCAATAATAGGACTAAGGATTATAAGCATTGCAATGGGAATAACTACGGATAAGCAACCTATTAATAAGCCTTTTTTCATCTCTTTCTCCTAAACATTCTATGCCTATTATAACATAAAAAGAGAGCGCTCTCTTTGCTCTATCTATATTTTCTTGCTTTCTTATGAGATAAAAAAGTAAGAAAAAAACACTGAATCTTCAGTGTTCTTTATGCTTCTTTACGCTTCCCAAAATGCCCCCTGCCGGAATCGAACCTGCAACTACTCCTTAGGAGGGAGTTGTTATATCCATTGAACTAAGGGAGCTAGATAAAAACTCTGCTAAATAAGCAGAGTTTTTTAGTCGAATTAACGACGGATTTCTTTGATACGAGCTGCTTTACCTTGAAGAGCACGCAAGTAGTACAATTTCGCACGACGTACTTTACCGTAACGAACAACTTCGATCTTTTCAACACGTGGAGTGTGGATTGGGAAGATACGCTCAACACCTACACCGTTAGAGATTTTACGAACTGTGTAGTTTTCTGAGATGCCAGCACCTTTACGTGCAATAACAACACCTTCAAAAATCTGGATACGTTCACGGTTACCTTCGACAACTTTCGCGTGTACACGAACAGTGTCACCAGGACGGAATGATGGGATATCTGTACGAAGTTGACCTTCAGTCAAGCTCTGGATTAATGGATTCATTTTATTCTCCTATCTTTGTCAATCTTGAGGAACCTTCCTCAGCGGATAAACTGTATTTTTGTGCGTCCATTACACACAAGATACAGTTTACCAAATTTCCACAAAAAAGTAAAGAAATTTATAGCAGAATTCCTAAAAAAATCGCAACTAAACCACCTAGGTAGGTCAAAGTCAGGTACGAATAAAAGACTTTCTTATCGCTTAGCAACCTTTGAAGTTCGTCATTCAAGGTCGAAAAAGTTGTCAAACCACCACAAAATCCTGTTGCTAGAATAGCATAGACTTCCTTAGACTCCACATGATTGTAGAATAATCCAATCAAAAAACAACCTAGAAGATTGGCTATGAGCGTTCCGAGTGGCAATTTAGATGCTTGATTATAGCGGGAAAAGAAATAGCGCACTAAAGCTCCGAAACCACAAGCAATTGCAAGATAGACGATTACCATTTTTTCCTCCCTAGACAGTAAGCCAAGAGCAGACCTCCACCAATACTCAAAAGCAAATACAGGACTAAACTAAGATAACGCCCTGTATCAAGCAGTTTCACAGCATCAAGTATGAGACTAGAAAAGGTTGTCAAACCACCACAAAAACCTGTACCCAGTGCTAAAATAACACCTTTACTTGTACCCTTATTGACTAAATAGCCCTTAACAAGATACACCAAGCAGAAAATACCTAGATAGTTAACAAGAAGGGTTCCCCAAGGAAAGTCAGGACTGGCTGGTAACCAAGTGGAAACTAGGTAGCGGACAAGTCCACCCAACATAGCAGCTAGAAAAATCCCTAGCGGATAAAATTGTTCTTTTTTCATTTGATGTTTTGATCCTGATAATCACGTGAACGTTTGAGTATGTCCGAAAAAGTCGCGACGATAGTCTCCTGATAGCGCTTGTCCTCTACACGACTTCTAACCTTTTCAAAAATAACTGCTTCTCTCTTAGTATCCAAAATCGGTTTTCCTGAGGCTTTCTTATAAGCGACAACCCCTTCAACTAAATGCATTCTTTCTTCTAACAGTTTAACAATTTGGTCGTCTATTTGATCAATTTCTTGACGAATAATATCTAAATCCATACAGTCTCCTCCTTTATTTGAATTATTGTATCAAAAAGCCACCAAATAGGCTAGTAAAATCCCAAGTCACGATAAGAAAAATGCACTGATTGATTGCATCAGTGCACGTTTATGCTTATCCTACTTTAACAGCCAATTCTTCTGCGAATTGTTCCAAGCGTTCAATGTCTTCTTCTTCGGCAGAAAGATCAACTTTGACACACTCTGAACCTTTTTCTGCCCCTGTTGAAACAAAAACACGGTCAAAGTCATCGACAGCCTTACAGAACTCATCGTAGAAGGTATCTCCTGAGCCGACCACTCCATAGATTTTGCCATTCAAGTTGAGATCTGCTAGGTCTTCGTAGAAGTCCATCATCTCATCTGGCAATTCTCCATCACCATAAGTATAGGTCGCAACGATAGCGATGTCTGCTTCCAAGAAGTCTGAAGCGTCAACAGTTGTACATTCATCAACATCGACATCCAAGCCCAAGTCACGTAATTTGTCTGCTACAATATCTGCAATTTCTTCGGTATTACCGGTCATACTGGCAAATACAATTTTTGCTAATGCCATATCGTCCTCCTCAATTTATCTTTCTCCATTATATCACATCTTTTTCATTTTAAAAATAAAAATTCTTGTGCTACAATGAAATGAGAAAGAATTGAGGTTATTTATGGAAATTTGCCATCAAATTTTAGAAAAAATCAAAGAATACGACACGATTATCATTCATCGTCATATGAAACCAGACCCTGATGCCTTGGGAAGTCAGGTGGGATTGAAAGCTCTTCTCAAACATCATTTCCCAGAAAAAACCATCAAAACCGTTGGTTTTGATGAACCAACTCTTACTTGGATGGCTGAAATGGATCTTGTTGAAGATAGTGCCTACCAGGGAGCACTTGTCATCGTCTGTGATACGGCGAACACTGCTCGTATCGATGATAAACGCTATCGTCAAGGTGATTTTCTCATTAAGATTGACCACCATCCAAATGATGATGTATACGGTGACCTATCTTGGGTAGATACTAGTTCAAGTAGCGCTAGCGAGATGATTACCCTATTTGCCCAAACAAGCCAACTAGCCTTGTCAGATCGCGCTGCTGAGTTGCTCTTTGCAGGAATTATTGGTGATACAGGCCGCTTCCTTTATCCTTCTACGACTGCACGGACTCTTCGCCTGGCTGCTTATTTGAGAGAACATAACTTTGACTTTGCGTCTCTCACTCGCAAAATGGACACTATGAGCTACAAAATTGCTAAACTACAGGGCTACATCTACGACCATCTGGAAGTGGATGAAAATGGTGCAGCGCGCGTTATCCTGAGTCAAGAAGTCTTGAAACAATTCAATGTTACCGATGCTGAAACTGCCGCTATTGTTGGAGCACCTGGTCGTATTGACAGCGTCAGTCTCTGGGGAATTTTTGTAGAACAGGCTGATGGCCACTACCGTGTTCGCTTACGCAGTAAAATCCATCCTATCAATGAAATTGCCAAGGAACATGATGGAGGAGGCCACCCTCTAGCAAGCGGTGCTAATTCCTATAGCCTAGAGGAAAACGAAATCATATACCAAAAGTTAAAAAACTTGCTTAAAAACTGATAAAATACTTGCTAAACTTTTCAGAATCTGATAGACTAGTATGGTAACAATCTATGGCTCGCAAAGAGACCATGGCAGAAAGGAAATATTGCAAAATGAAAAAAGATATCCATCCAGAGTATCGCCCAGTTGTCTTCATGGACACAACTACTGGTTACCAATTCCTTAGCGGTTCAACAAAACGCTCTAACGAAACAGTTGAGTTCGAAGGCGAAACTTACCCATTGATCCGTGTGGAAATTTCATCAGACTCACACCCATTCTACACTGGACGTCAAAAGTTCACTCAAGCAGATGGACGCGTGGATCGTTTCAACAAAAAATACGGTCTCAAATAATCAACCGCATTTATTGCTTAAAAACGTTGATACAAAGCCTTTTCCAAGAAATTGGATTTGGCTTTTTTTATTTTTAGTACCGTTTTTGGTACCGTCTTGGAAAACTAACCTTTTGCACTATCCAGGTAATCTACAAATTTTGTGATAGCTTTCTTCTCCCCTACTACTGTAGAATGGCTATAAGTATCCAAGGTCAACTGACTACTTGCATGCCCAAACCTTTTGGCTGCGTTAACAGGATCTACACACGTTTCAATCATCAAGATAGCATGAGTATGTCTGAAGCCATGAGGAGTTATATTCTTCAAGTCATTTTTCCTGATAATGGGCTATTGATAGTGCGGCAGCTGACAACCAACTGTCCTGTTAGGTACTGCATAGCGAGGTTTTCAATCATCATTTTTTCAATTTTTCGTCCAGAGAAAATCTCTTGTGAGTAGGCAATTAGAAGGCGTGGAAGTGACAATCTTCAAAGGTAGTCACTACTTTTTCAATAGTAAAGACGAGATGGTCTTGTGGCAAGAAAGAACGGATTTCTAGTGGTAAAGTTGTTTGATTTGTGTTATAGTGAATATGCATGGGATAGTCTTTCTAAATGGTTTATTGGGCAATTCTATTTTACCAAGACTATCGCAACCATGTAAAAAAGCAACGACAAAT